>JAGTQU010000049.1:0-6404 GCA_018396695.1 Candidatus Bathyarchaeota archaeon
TACGAAGGGTGGTGCTTGGTATCCTTTTTCAGCAGCGGTTGTAATAGCCGCTTGATATGGGTTAGCTGAAGCTTTCAAAGGGCTATCTGTGGTGGCGATAAAGTTGTTGAACAATCTAATGAATTCGGCATTAGATGTCATACCGAATGCTATGATACCTAGGAAGATACCGATTAGAGTAATAATATAGATGACGTTTAAAAATCTGAGCATATTCTTGGTTCCCGATATGAAGATCAACATGAAGATTACGTTAAGAATAGTTGCTAGAATGAAGGCATTGATAGGCTGCACGCACCAGATACCGATTTGTTGTAGCGCTTGATTATTTATCAAGTAGCCTATGAGGTTAAACCCAGGTCCAAACCCTACCATCCAGATCCACCAGAAGGTAAAGGCCTCGAATATGGACTGGAAAAATACTAGAGCGAAGTTAAAACTAAAGGCTACTGAAGGATGTAACAAACGGCTGTTAAAGATGTAGTCTCCTCCCGATCGGGGCATGGTAGCTGTCAGCATTGCATAGACGATCGCCACAGAAAAACCGATCATTAAGAATGGTAGAGCCAGAAATACGTTGCCACCTGGAAGCCATGTGATGTTGTATCCAAAGAATACGATGACGTAAATGACAGCGCTTGCAGCAGAGTTGAAGAGAAACGTGTCAAGAAGTGAAGCTTCTCGGACCAAACCCGTGGCTTTCCTTGTGAAGACTTTTCCAGAGCTCATTTTTTCACCTTATTTTGTCGATCCAATAATCGACAAAATATTCTTTTTCGACTATTAACTATTTAAAACTTACCTACTTGATGATGAGTCACTATTTGATGGACGCGGAAGCATCGATTGGTTTATAAATAAACTATATTGAATCGATTAAGGCTTTATTACTAAAAAGATTTAGGTGCTACGAATTGAAATTTACAGACGAGCTTAAGAGAAGGTCCCAACCTATTTGGAATGCGATCTTCGACCACCCATTTATTAAGGAACTAGGAAACGGTACGTTATCTAATGAGAGCTTCTTCTATTTTATCGTGCAGGATTGGCTCTATCTGCAAGCTTTTTCTAGAGTCTTATGTATTCTTGCATCAAAAGCTGTGAGCACAGAATATGTAAAGATGTTTGCCGAGCATGCCGCGTTTGCCGTCGAGGTTGAAAGCTCAATGCATCCAAAGTTGGCTAAAGAGAAGGGGCTTCCATTTAAGGAGCTTGAAAAAGCGCAAAGAGCCCCTATAACACAGGCTTATACACGCCATTTGTTAACGGTGGCTCACGAGGGTAGCTTTGCAGAGGCTGTCGCCGCAGTTATACCCTGTTACTGGACCTATCTTCTCGTAGGAAAAAGATTGACAAAGTCGATTCCTAATGATCCTGTTTACGCGGAATGGATTAAGCTCTATGATTCAGAAGATTTTGGTAAAACTGTGGCCCAAGTCCTAGAGCTAATCAATAAACTTAGTAAAAAAATAGACAAAAGAGAGAAGATGAAGATTATTGAGAATTACATGGTAAGTCTCAAGTACGAGTATCTCTTCTGGGATCAAGCCTATCATTTAAAAAGTTGGCCATTATGAAAATTATTAGGTTTCTTGATCCTTAAACATTAGGACTAATATTTAGTTCACAGAAATTAAGTTATCAAGGCTGCTTAAAAATGACTTCTAATGCCCAAATTCCTGATAATATATTTATTGAGGATGCGAAAAGGATAGTTGCTGAAGGAGAAAAACGCAAGATCGTTATTAGGATTCTTGGTGCATTAGCCATTAGGCTCCACACATATGAACTGTCAAATCTTCACCAAAAACTCGATAGGTTAGGAGACCATGGACAACAGTTCACGGATCTCGACTTCATCGCATACGGTAAACATAGAAATGAGCTCTATAAAATGTTCAAAGATTTAAATTATGAGCTAGATAAAAGAGTAGCCGCTTATTTCGGCCATATTAGGGGAATCTGGTATCATCCCCAGAGTTTTTATCATGTAGATGTATTCTATGATAGTCTCTCTTTCTCTCATACGATTTTCTTTGGATCCAAACCAGGCCAGGGAAGGCTTGAACTTGATTACCCGACAATCACATTAGCAGACATCCTACTTGAAAAGACCCAGATCCACGATATCGGAGAGAAAGATATCAAGGACGTAATCATACTCTTACACGGCCATAACGTAGGCGAGGTCGAACAGGAGACCATAAATATCAACCGCATCTGCGAAGTTCTGAAAAACGACTGGGGATTTTATTATGATTTTAAAATTAATATGGGTAAGATCGTTGAATTCGCTGAAAAGTACAAAGGAGAAAAAAAGATAACAAGCTCAGAGCTTGATGACATCAAATTAAAGGTCGAGAAGATATTGGATCGCGTAGAAGCGGAGCCTAAGACAAAGGGTTGGATGAAACGGTCGAAGGTAGGTACTAATAAACAATGGTGGATAACCGTAGAAGAGGTTGAACGATAACAAGCGCTGATTCATTATCTTGTAACTACAAGACTCAATGTCTGTGTATGCGCTACTATCACATATATTCAAAAGGTGAGCCCAAAAGATGATAAACAGCCCATAGAATTATCTCTTAAATCGGGACGATAAACCATGCAAACCTTGGGGAAAAATCCTTAGCCAATAAAAGGCGTACTTTAAATTGTATAGAGATCTCGTTCATTTACTGTAAGAAAGAACGTTAAGTGCAGTCAAGAACTATCCATATAATTCACACACGAAGTTTAGAAGAATATTTATGAGATGTGAGTCAACCTGAAGTAAATTGGTGACTCTTTACTCCTTTTTCAGTCAGGTTGATAATTACACCGTTAAGTATACCTTCAGAATATTCGCTACCCGGATTGTAACATAAGGTCCTACCGATCTTGGCAAAATTTTTACTTTCGTGGATGTGACCATGCAAGCTTATTAGGGGTTGATATTTTTCGATCAGTCGTCTAACTGCTGAGCTTCCACCCCCGATCATGACGGGATGGCCGCTTTTAAAGACTGGCTTAAGCGTCACATCTAGTTTTTGGCAGGCATCAAGACCCGAGTTTAAGGGTGGGCAATGTAGATTGAAGATACATGAAGATATGTTTTGAACTTTTAAGACCATGGCTTCAATCTTCTGAGAGAGTTCTTCTTCAGGCAACTCCCGTGGTGCTTTAAAAGGGGTTATGTTACTGTAACCGGTGCTTATCATCTCATGATGCGCGTCGATGTTGATGATTTGACCTTCAGGATTAATGATATATTTCAAATTTCTAAAACATTGATCTATCTCTAGTTTATCATCGTTCCCTGGGGTGATATAACATTTTACCCCCACTTCCTCCAGCCTATGTTCGGCGATGGTAAACCACTTATTCAATGTTTCGATCATCAATCTTGTGAAAAGAGTGTCGATCTTCTCCTCATCGTCACTGATCTTTGATAACTCTTCATCGGATGTCCTGTGAGGGTAGAACCCGGTTAGGCGTATACTCTTTTCCATATCATCTAGCTCTTTCTCACTTTTTATAACTCTATCCAATCCAAGAAAATTTACTCGATAAGTCCCATCGCTCTGCTTCACCAACGGAATTACCATCTTTCCTGTGATATCACCGCCTAAAATTAGAACGTTTGCCTTGTAGAATTTAGCTGAGTTAATGAATTTCATAAAACATTTTTCAGAGCCGTGGATGTCGGTGGCATAAAAAATACGGGTTTCCATACCGGATCAGACAAGACTTATTGATCTAAAATCTATATATCTGTTTCGAAATTAATTAGACAAATATTTGTGACAAAAATTAATCGTTGCTTACCAAGAGGTAATCTTATGTTTGAAAGAGATTATGCTGAAAAACTGCGAAAAGTAGTTGACCCTCTCTGGAAACGTATCTATAGACACCCTTTTATTATGGACTTAGAAAGTGGGAGACTGCCTTTCATAGCATTTAAAGAATATATCCTACAAAACGATTATTACCAGAAGGAGTATAATCGGTGCCTTGCCCTAGCTGCAGCCCGAAGCCCAGACTACAATATCTTCACCATCTTTGCCAAGATCTTGAGTGGTGGAATAGAAGAGAACAATAAGCTTGTCGAGTTCGCTCAGAGGATAGGAATATCGATGAAAGAACTAGATTCGGTTAAGCCATGCCCGGGGAATGTCGCTTACACTAGTTTTCTCTTTAGGGCATGTTCATTGGGAACCACAGGGGAAATGGCTGCAGCCCTATGCCCTTGCGCTTGGACCTATATGGATCTTGGCCAACGCATCAAAGAGGCCCTTAAGAAAAACTATCACCTTACTGACCAAGATTTAAAAATCTATGAAGGCTATTCATCACCTGAAATGCGTCAAATGGTCCAGATGCTTAAAGATCTGATTTCTCAGGAAGCGCAAAGAAAAAATCAAGAAATTAATCGAAGAATGAAAGAACTCTTCTGGACAGCAAGTGAATTTGAATACGATTTCTGGGGCCTAACTTATAGAAGTTAAAAGAATAACGATTACCTTTTAAGAATGTCATATTGTATTTAAAAAATGAGTCAATTACCGAAAAAAGTTCATACCAGCAGAAAGAGCAGTTACTAACCCCTGAGGTTTTCCACCATTATGAACCTGTTAGATGTTAAGCCCTTAGATCTGAAATATGATGAGAAGACTTTTCTTCTTTTTATGGATGATACAGCGTTAGATCCATCGGTTAGAAGATTGAAGGACTTACATGAGGTAGCATATGATAAGAATTTTCTTAATAGAGCAAAAGAAAACATACCGGTATATTATATTTATAGGAATGTCTGTCGCGAGATGGATTGGCACCTATTTGTACCACATAAAATACGGCATGATATTTCATTGATTCCGGCTTTTAATATTGGAAAAGAATTTGTGAAAACTCTTGGACATTACCACCCCATCGCTGAAGGTAAATTAACCTATCCTGAGGTATATGAGATAGTCTCTGGGGAAGCGCATTATCTTCTTCAAAAGATCGAGGGGAGTAAGGTAGTTGATGTGGTCGTGGTTGATGCGAAAGAGGGGGATAAAGTCATCATCCCCCCAGACTATGGGCATGTAACTATAAACCCTTCTGAAAGAACCCTCATCATGGCGAACCTGGTCTCAACCCAGTTCAATCCTATATACCAACCTATGAGAGAGATGGGGGGAGCAGCCTACTACGAGTTGAAGGGGCACTTATTTGTGAAGAATGAGAGGTACTTTAATACGCCTCAGATCAGGTTCTGCAGACCGTCCACAGAGCTTCGGTCCCTCCAAGGGAATAGCCTTTATTCACTATTCCTTAAGAACCCGGGCATGTTCGAATATTTAAATAAGCCTCTGAGGCTTGAGAAATCTGCCCTGATGGAGCCCGTTAATCATGGTGTGGGACACATCCAAGTAGAGGACCTGTAGTGAGGGGGTTGAGGGTTTGGAGGAAGCCAGCTATAGGATAGGAAAGTCTCAATTAAAGATTCTGCAAGGCGACATCACTGAACAGGATACCGACGCTATCGTTAACGCTGCAAACCCAAGCCTTATGGGCGGAGGCGGGGTTGATGGCGCGATCCACCGGAAAGGGGGTCCGAAGATACTGGAAGAGTGCAGAAAGATTCGAGCCGCCGCTTGGCCCAAGGGCCTTCCGACAGGTAAAGCCGTCATCACCACGGGAGGCAGATTAAAGGCCAAGTATGTTATTCACACGGTCGGCCCAGTCTGGAGGGGTGGATCGCGAGATGAGGCTAAGAGCCTCGCCGAAGCCTATATGAACTCCCTCAGACTCGCCGTTGATAAAGGGCTGAGAAGCATCTCATTCCCCTCCATAAGCACCGGCGCCTATGGTTACCCTATAGATGAGGCTTGTAAAGTCGCGGTATCTACGGTCATAGATTTCCTCACAAATAACGGCAGAATAGACGAGGTTAGGTTTATCCTATTCAGCAGCAGAGATTTCGAAGTCTATAAGAAAGAGGTAGAGTCAAGGTTCCGTTAATGCGCTAATGAACTCTTAGCTCTCTCAGTCTTGTCATCTTCTCCTTAACCTTGGAGCTGGCCATTTCGCCTTTCTCGGTTACCATCGTCGTAACCAGAGTTGGCGGCGTAATGACGAAATCTACGTTCTTCATCGACTCCCCTTAGCTTCGCAACCTCGCAGACCGGGGCTTACTCCGAAGTGAAAGGGCGCGCGCGGTTTCGAACCCCTTAAGGCTTCTGCTACCGTAGAGCTGTAGCTATAGGTGAAGACTCTTTTAGACCTGACAAGCCTCTTGGCTAAGAATGTTATTCGCTTAATGCCAGCGTCTATTCTTGCTCTCATTTCGGTAGTTTCTTCCTCCATGAGAGAGCTGAGGTTTGATCTAGGTTTAGCGTGCGCTTAGACGCCGCAAACCCTTCAACTCGTAGTAG
>JAGTQU010000049.1:6535-7736 GCA_018396695.1 Candidatus Bathyarchaeota archaeon
TTACGAAACAAATTGTAAATTGGGCTGTGCGGGAGATAGAGGAATCCGTCAACTACATATACTAGAATAGAGAACTAGTAGCTCGGGGTAATATTCTTGAGAGGCACTCATGTTATCGTATTCCTACTTCTACTCTCAATATCTGCAACCGCAATAATCGGCGTGAAGGCTGAGGAGACAAAGTATCATTACGAATCCGATACTATCAGATGGTATTATGAAAAAATCGCCTACGAGCGCCCCTACTACTATCCTTTCTACTATTACTATCCCTTTTATTACTATATCAACACCACTTATTACAAGATCCTTTACTTCCCTCAATACGCGATAGGTTATAGCTATCGGAACGTCAAGGTGTACGAATACTATCTGAAAGTGACCTCGCCAATCAGCGGGGCAGCTACGTCCGGAAGCGGCTGGTACCGGGAGGGGTCGACTGCTACCGTTTCCGCACTCCCGGAATTCAGCGGAGATAGCGGCGTGAAATATTCATTCTCAGGTTGGGGCGGGGACCTTTCAGGATCATCCCCCACCGCTTCGATCATCATGGACGCTCCTAAGGCCGCGATCGCGAATTACAGGTTACAATACTTCCTGTCAGTAAGAAGTAGCCCTTCTGAAGCTTTGGGGTTGATCGAGCAGGGCTGGGTAGCCGCTGGTGAATCAAGATCGCTGCCGGCTGCGCCTGAAGTTGTGAAGGTGGAGAAGGGTAAGCGTTACGTCTTCGATTCATGGTTTGTCGACGGGGCTAGGATCGCTGGAAATCCTATCACGGTTATGATGGATAAGCCTCATGAGGTTGAGGCAAGGTATGAGATCCAGTACTATCTAACAGTGGAGTCACTATTCGGGTACCCGACAGGATCTGGATGGTACGATGAGGACGATGTCGCAACGTTCGCAGTCGTGACACCTGTTCAAGCTGGGCTGGGACGTAAGTGGGTCTTCGACCAGTGGAGAGGCGATGTTGTAACGGCTCAGCCCCAAGCGTCAGTGGTCATGGACGGCCCCAAGACAGTGTCTGCTTCCTGGACACTAGACTCCACAATACTCTACACTATCTATAGTATAATCATCGCCTCTGTCGCTGCGGCACTCATTATTATGGTTTTCGCGATTACAAGATACTCAATGAGTGACAAACCTTCAGCAACCAGTCTTTGTCAACATTGCGGATATCGGTTAGGTGGAGGCTTCA
>JAGTQU010000048.1 GCA_018396695.1 Candidatus Bathyarchaeota archaeon
ATAGATCACAAAAGGGCATATAAAATGGTTTATATCTGTTAAGCAGTTTTCTATCCCAATCACGAAAAGTTCCAACACTAGGGAATGGTGTAGGACCGATCGGTTCCTCCCATTCCTCTTCATATATTCTCCCTATCTCAATTTGTAACCCTTTCAGGGTGCCCAATGCCGATGAAAATTCATCAACCTTAAGTTTAAGATCCTTTTTAGACATTTTACTCCTCCATGTTTTTACCTCTTTTTTAAGAAATCAGGTTTTGTAGAATCATATTTTAATGAGGCTTCTCTGATCTCTATAAGACCCTTTAAGTATTCCCTGATTTTATCTTTATCCCAGTCACCTATCTCCTCGTGGGCGTCAATATAGTTCTGGGGCATAGGATGGCTGCCTACAACAACGGGTAACCCTACTACTTTTTCGATGTAATTTTTGAAATCATCAATATAAGGGCATGGAGGGTATCCCGCAAGAAAACATGTTGCCAAATAAATTACCTCGGCACCATATTTCTTCATATCTGCTGGACTAAATTCGAGCCTTTCTCCGGGGCAACCGCCACATGCAATAAAACCGACGACATCTATAGGCTCATCCTTAGGATAACGAGAGAAGGCCCCATCCTTTTCCCTTATCGACATGAAACATTTGTTTCCAGTGCAAGTTCTGTTTCGATCACATATTATTATGCCAATTTTGACCATTAAATCTAAACTATTAACTAGTCTAGACTAATAACATTTTCTAAGAGAAGAATAAATAGTGAGAACCCTAAATATGATGAATTCTAGGGAGTCTTAATGCATTATGAAGGGACCGATTTAAACTGAGATCCTCTTTTTGGGGGATTCAAGATAATCTATTAAAAAGGGAAATTCTAAGAATTTATAAAAATAATACCTTTAATTGTTAATTTAAATAAGGATGAGAAATCCTTTTTTATAATCCTGTTGTTTTAATAGATTGATTATAATGAGTAAACTCAAGGGTTCTCTCACAGAGAAGAATTTGTTGAAGGCTTTCGCAGGAGAAAGTCAAGCAAGAAATAGATACACGTTCTTCGCTAATGTTGCGAAGAAAGAGGGATATGAACAGATCGCAGGGATATTCTTAGAGACTGCTGAAAATGAAAAGGAACATGCGGAGGTGTTCTTCAAACATCTTGAAGGCGGTGATGTCGAGATAACGGCGAGTTATCCCGCAGGGAAAGTAGGCTCAACTGAGGATAATCTCTTATCTGCTGCCGAAGGTGAAAAGATGGAGTGGGGGACACTATACCCAGACTTCTCTAAAACAGCTCGTGAAGAGGGGTTTGAGGAGATTGCTGAATCCTTCACCGAAATAGCTGAGGTGGAAGAACATCATGAAAAAAGATATAGAAAATTATTAGAAAACATGAAAAAGGGAATAGTCTTCAAGAGGGATATAGAAGTTAGGTGGAAGTGTAGGAACTGCGGTTATGTTCATCAGGGAAAAGAGGCTCCAGTGATCTGTCCTGCGTGTAAATACCCGCAAAGCTACTACGAGTTGTTCGTAGAAAACTATTGATTATTCGTTTTTATCTTTTTATTTTTTAGATTATTACCTCTGTTAACATGATCCAGTTTCGTCTATTTCCATGATGTTGTAAAAGATTTGCAACTATGAACCTTGATAATCATCTCTTTTGTAATGTTCTTTTTGTAGCCAAGGAAAGGTGATTGAGGAAAACCAATAAATATGTTAGTGTTATCATTTTTAATAATAGTAATACTGCATAAGTGAGGGCAGTTTGACCGAGTTAAGAAATGAAATTACTAGAATGATAGAAACCGATGATCTGCCAGGCTTACTAAGAAAGACTGGTGAGCTACATGGACACCACTGTGTTGGGAGTGCGTTGGGCGTAATAGCCGCCCATAAGGCTGTGAAGGAATTAGGCGTTGAAGAGGCTACAGGGATGGAACATGTACTCGCTATAGTTGAAACGAATAATTGTTTCAGCGACGGGGTTCAAGTGGTTACGGGTTGCACTTTTGGGAATAATGCCCTCATATACCGTGACTATGGGAAAACCGCATTTACGTTATTAAAGAGAAGTGGAGAAGGAATAAGAATTGTAGTTAGACCGGAAGCTATGGAGTTGCTTAAAAATAAAGATCCTGAAGCAGAAGAACTTTATCGAAAAGTAGTAGTTGACAGGAATGCAACACATGAAGAGGAGAATCGTATGATTCAATTAAATAAGACACACTGTTACAATATTCTCTCGATCCCTGCTGAAAAAATATTCAAAATAGATCGGGTAAAAATGGAATCCCCCGTTGATTACTCTAAGATACTTGAGAGCCGTTTCTGTGAGAAGTGCGGAGAGAAAGTTATGGCAACTAAAACGACTGTTAAGGAGGGGAAGGTTTTGTGTATTTCTTGTGCAAGTGTGCCCTATAATCAATTGGATTGGTCTGGTATTGTGAAGATTGATCCTTCAAATACGTGCGAAGAAGGGTAATCCCTATTTTAATATTTGAATCGAGGAAAACTTTTTAATAGTTTTATTACCATTATTAAAAAAAGTATTACCGCGAGGAGAGGTTTGTTTGGCGTATTTTACTAGCAAAGAAATAGCTGCTATTGCCATAAGCGCATCTCTTTGGGCTATACTAAACTGGTTGATTACACCTATTTTCTGGGAACTAACTCATCTGCCAATACTTTGTGATATGGTAGGAGTTTCTCTATTAATTCTTACAGTCTGGTGGATTAGAAAATTAGGTGCCGCAAGCACGATGGGAACTATTGCAACGATGCTGAACTTTCTCTTGAGACCGGGTGCAGTCCACTTTCTAGGATTCACCGTTGCCAGCATCGCCTTCGATATTTCAACAAGGTTAACAGGTTACAGAAATTTTCTCAATCGTCGACTCATTAGTTATATTGCAGTATTAGCCATCTCATTTATCTCTACGCTCATCGCGGGATTTATTATTGGTAATCTATTCATGAGCCATGTATATTTATTAAACATGTATGGAGGCGTTCTTTTCTTTACAATTCTTCACGGAGCAGGAGGAATCATAGGTGGAATAATAGGTATAATAATTATGAGAAGCCTTGAAGCTAGAAGAATTACCCCTTAAGATTTAGTTATGATTAAATAAATAAACAAAAACATTGATACAAATATGATATAATTTCTTCTAAAAATTATCTCGATCATGAATTTTTTAAAGTTTATGAGTTTTTTGATAAATATCCCTCAAACAAGGAAAAAAATATTACTTGGATTAGAAATCGTAATACGATTTAAATGATTCGCGTTGAATTTCCAAAGCAGAGGGACTGGTCTGAAGAGCTTTACCAGAGGGCTTTAGAATTCCACGGACATGGGGGGCCATTCATGATTTTGGGATTAAGAATGGGCTTACTTGCCCTGAAGCTACTCGACGCTAAAGGATGGTTCGATATTAAATGTACGATTGTGCTAAATTGGAGTCCTCCAGATTCCTGTGTAATTGACGGGATTCAGATCTCAACTGGGTGCACCACTGGAAAGAAGAATTTGGAAATTTATGAGGATGAAGGCATATCTGCCGAGTTTACGAAACAGGGTAAACACATAAAAATCGAACTCAAAAATGAGATTCTAAATAATGTAAAAGATGTGCTGGCAAATAAGAGTGAAGGAGAGTTAAAGGAGCTAATGAACAAACTGAAAACAGTTGACCTCTGTGAAATATTCAGAATCGCATAACCCTTAACACTCCACTCCAGTATCTTGTTCCTCTAAAGGAGATTTACTATTGTTGCGGAACCTTATATTATCCTTCTAATTCTCTGCTTTGGATGTATCTTCCATGCCAGCTGTGATACCATACTGCTCCATCATACCCGTTAACGCTGAGCATCCCGAAAATTTGATTGTTTTTAGTTACATGTATCGTATAATAGCCGTAGAACTGGTGACTCTCCTCAGCTTTCAATCCTGGATAAGTTTCATCTAGATATTTTTGAGCAATCTTTAACGACTCATCTTTGTCGATTGGCATTTTCGTCGAAGGGGGAGCCCTCCAAGACCCCATCATTCCGCCATGACCATATTTGAGATTCCACATCATGTTCGGTCCATATTCGGGAAAGATCCTTCCTGAAGACTTATCGATGAGCATCTCGAATGCGCCTATGTCTGTAGATTTCTCGTAATAAATCACATAAAAGTTGAACTCGAATTCCATTATTTCGTCGATGGCTAGGTCTGGATTATCGAGTTGTGAAAGGTATCTTTTTGCAATATTTTCTGCGACATCTAAACTAACCGTCGTCGTGAACGTTCCGATTAAGAAAACTCCAGTTCCACCTAGTATTATCAAGACGGCTCCTATTATAAGTCTTTTCAAGTCCAAGTCGACTCCTTTCTCTATTCCAATAGGCTTTTCTTTATTCTCTCAAATTCTTCTATTGTGATCTCGCCGCGAGCCAGCCTTTCTTTAGCGATCTCCATTGCCCTATTAGATTCTCTTTCAGATCTAAGACTTGTAGAGGGAAAGAATGCTCTGATGATTAAATATATGCCTAGACCTATAAGAACCCAGAAGAACACCATGGTTAAGGGCATCCACCAAAATCCTCCATAAAACTGTCCCCCCATCATACCTGGCCACATCATCCCGAAGCCCATTAGCGAAAATGCTAGAGAAGAGAAGATTATCACAATGATTAGGATTATTATAACTATAAGGCTTCTTTCATTCATTTGATCAGTCATATATCTCATATTGCGAAAGATAACCCTTTTTATTTTAGATGAGATTAAAAGCTAGACTCGCTTTTTGGGATATTTTTCATCAATCAAATTAAGTTTATAGCTGTCCCGTCTCAAGTCTCGATATTCTCGTGCGATGAGTAGCCTCACCATCTCTGAGTTGTTTTTTATTCCAACCTCAGGCTCGACCACGACATACCAGTCGGGTTTGCTGACAAAATGCTGCTACAGCAACAGGGACACCAATAAGCCTTCATCGTGCACGCCGGGCTGCACGAACAAGTTCTACGTTCCAGACAGCACACCAGAATGCACGAGCTCTGGCTATTCCTGCGGAACGGCAGTGCAGTGCTGCAGCGATGCGGATTGCTCGAACCAGACTTGCGAATCTGACGGATACGGAGCGAGGAAGAAGACATGTGACCTACTTTTCTCTAGTTCCACTTATCATAAATGTAAGTGTGGTCCGTGTAGGATTGATCATCCAGAAGATTGCGTTAGCGGTTATTGCTGTGATAAAGACATTGGCGGGTCTGGCAAATGTGTCGGTGTGGGCAATCGTTCGTCGGACTACGTATACCTCTGCGCTTCTTCTAGCCCTATTGGCTGGCACGAATGCAATGGAGAGAATGTTGGATTGAATATTGAGACTGGAGGTTTAAAGTACATCTGCGTGGAAGGCGAAAACGGGTATAGGTGGGTTGAGACGAGCGTACTAAATCCTGTGTACAGTAACTACATGCTAATACTGGCTCTTTTATTTTTCTTGCCGGCGGTTCTTAAAAAATCGGGGTTAAAAATTAGTTCAATATTTAGAAAACGATAGTACTATTTCTTTTCATCAATATCTTTACCAGACCAGCAACTCTTCTAACTTCATCTTCGTCGGATCTGAATAGGCTTTGGCCATTTCTTCTGGGTACATGAACGGTCCATGGTATTTTCCATCGCTTCCCCAGATAGAATGATCAGTATGGTATGTAGTTAAGTCTCCTGGATAATTTGCATCATGCACCTTTACAGGCTTTCCAAAATGCATGCCGACAATAGCTGCATAATATGGTTGATGAGCCCCCTTGACGTCTACTATCTCTTTAGTCCAATTTTCTAGGGAACCGTTTATAGGCAATCTTCTGCTAAGCCCGCCTATAGCGTAAACAAATAGAATGTCATCTTTGTCAGGCAGATTAGCAATCCCAGCCCTGAAAGCCTGCTCCGCATCTGGCCATGCATGAGCCAGAGTTTCGCTCCCGTCCTTTAAAGCAGCCTTGTACAACTCACCTTTTTCTGCCTTGATTTTATATAACATCCTTCCCTGCCATTCTAATGGCGTCATCCCATCTGAGCTGTCAGGCGTAGTGTTCTTCTCGAAAGTATCAACACTATACTCACTCTGTGTTCCTTCCCTTATACTCATACCCGCTAGTGAATAAGGAGCTAACAATATCTGCAAATCCTTTCCATCCAAATTAACTATCGTTATGTTCCCATTTCTTATCAGCCCGACCATATAGTTAGCAACGTTAGTCATACCATTCAATATTCGAGCCTCGTTCGATGAGTTGCCGTAAGATAACTTCTGTACAAATGCAATCGAATCGACTGCATATGCATACAGCACTTTAGGGTATGATGTTATGCTATCAACGCCCCTCACTAACTTCGACATCATCTTAGCTTCCATCTCTGTCTTTGGCAGATATTGTGGAGTCTGCAAATTATCTGCTACGTACTCAACTGTGCCCCATAAATCACCGTCAGTAGTGCGTGCACCGCTCTCTACTACCTGCGCGAGCGTAGCGTTGTTAACATATATGTCGTATAGGCGTAGCACACTGTTATTGAATTGGTTGTTGATGCTCGTGAGTCTAGCGCCGTATTGGCTGTTGAAACCCCTAGCCGTGTCATCCGTCCCGCCCCTAGCCTTCAGCTGATCAATTCTCGGCTGGTTTGAATATAAGTTGTTAGCATACACTGCGCCTGCTGTGACTATAAGCATTCCTGCCGTTGTTCCACCTACAATTTTTTTCCAATGCCTTCTTATCGAGTCTGTTTTCTTTTTTATCGGTGCTTTTTTAGGCGCCTCGGGCACTTCTGGCACCTCTACCGGCACCTCTATTCCTGGGCTCTCCTTTGTGCTGAAGAACAGCCGATGCTCATAATCTGGAAGCTCTGGAAGCGCGCCGCGAAGGCTTCTATTGTATACTGCCTCTGCCTTCTGCCACGCGTCTGCAAACGCTGCATACAGCTTCTCGTCGTTCAGGAACAGCTCCTCCCTTTCTTCGCCAGGCTCCATGTACGGTCTTCCTATCATCCTGAATGCCGTGCGCTCTATCAGCTCTTCCTCCAGGCTGAAGTTCTCTGCGTCTATGCTCCTCATCTCTTCGCGAAGCGCTGTTCTTATCTGCAGGCATTCGTCTGGCAGTATTTCTACAGGCTCGAATTCGTAGTTTGCAATCTTGACGATGGGTTTCTTCAAGAACTCTGCCCGGCAGAGTTTGGACACAAATGATTCGCTGTCCATGAGCTCGCTGACAAGCTCCTGCTCTATTGATGCCTGGTCCTTCTCGTCGAACATGGAGAAGTAAGGGTCTGCGTCTAAGACGTCGAAGAGCATGTTTACTCTGCTGTCTAAATCTCCATGCGATGCATTCTCAGCACTAGCCAAATCCAAGCCTTGCTCGTCCGATTGTGTCTTAACCATGCTATCAGCCCGTTTTGTTAATAAATAAGCTGCCGATAAGCTTTAAATCCATTTAGCTCCCATAGCATTACTCTCAATCTCGGAATTAATAGAGCTGCCCGGGCGGGTACTATCCGTGCTACGACTATTATACCTCATCTTTCACAAGCTGTGAAAATCCAGTCATAGGTACGATAGCCGGCGAAGCCTGCTGCTCAGGCTCGACCACGACATACCAGTCGGGTTTGCTGAGTAGCCTCACCATCTCTGAGTTGTTTTTTTATTCCAACCCTTTTTTAATATAGAGAAAACTATTCCACCGGTTCTCC
>JAGTQU010000050.1:0-6001 GCA_018396695.1 Candidatus Bathyarchaeota archaeon
AAATGAAAATACCTGAATTAAAATTCCCAAATGTCCTTATATATCCTACCGGCTTACTCATCTGGCCTTTCCAGAAGACTGTGAACAACAAGTAGACTACACCCGCTATAGTAAAGACGACTCTTACAAAGTACCCAAATTGAGCTGAAGGCTCTCCCACTAAGATTAATCCGGCCTCGTTTATTGTTGCTCTAATGTTTCCAACGATATCTGTCATCATCAAGGCTCTTATAGAAATGCCTGTTCCAACACCAATCATTATGGCAATTGGAAACGCTGCTAGCCAGGCATACTTTCTCCAGACTACAAAGAGCGACATTAATCCCAATATTAGCGAGATGATTAAAAGTGGTTTCTGCCCCGTCATTAGAGGGTAGTATCTGCTTTGTAGGGTTTGGATGCCTGTGATAACTGAGTGAGCTATAACAGTCGCGGCATAAGTATACTCGCCTACTCGAAAGAGTGGGTTGTCACCATAAAGTAGGGTGAAAGAACAGATTGTAAGAAGAGCCGATACCCATACCCAAGGATCCATTGATATCATTTCTCTTCCTCCTTACCTATTCTTGACAACATCGTTAGGTTTCCTAGGATAACAAACCCTAAGAACACGGCACTTAGAATAGCATATGCATCTATTGCTGAATGTCCCAGTCCTGTCATGCCCATCAGCTTTTCGTATTGAGCTCCTCCTAGAAATCCGTTCGTCATGAAAACCTTGTCTGGGTAAGCCATCATGAATGGAGAGTATGACGCATAAGCTGCAGCTTGTGCAAAATAGATAGCGGGGATACCTCGCTCAGCTGTAGCATATCGGACCACCATGTCGAACGACCAGTGAGGTACTATGAAAAGTTTGATGTCCTTATAGCTTCTAAGATCCTTCATTAGAGGGATCTGGTCTATTGGAGTACCATATACATCGGTCGCTACCGCAGAATGCACATCCTCAAGAAATCCTACAAGGGCAGCAGGCCATCCAGGCATATACGGTAGTTGTACCCAATCTACTCCATATTTGTATGTCCCACCCATTTTATCCGTAATTCGTGATGCATCCATCGCGTATTTTTCAAATTGAACTGCCTCAACAGCGAAGGGGGCATTCACTATTCTTACCTTTTTTTGAGCCAGCTGTCTCAGACAAGGTATAAGAGCAGCTGAAGATTCAAGATCGAAGGCGAATACATAAGCGCCTCCTATGACGACGATATCCCCTTCTTGTAATTCGTTTATTTTATTGTAGATTTTCACTGTGATCTCACTCATCTGGAAAGGAGCTCCAATAGGTACGATAACCGCTGTAACGTAAACAAGCAAGACCACAAGCCAGACGTATTGGGATTTTAATTCAGGTATTTTCATTTTCACATCACTCCGTTGCTCTCAGAGCACCTTTCTCCAATCCGAGTAGAAGACGGATCCCAAGTATCACTCCTCCGATTCCCCCCGCAAGTAACAGTGCGCGGCCACCAGCCATCGCTGGATTATTCAAGAGCCAGTAAGAAATTTTATCAGCAGCGGGGAAAACGCTTAATAGCCAAGGAGCATTTAACACCACGACGGATACCATACAAATTGCAAACAAGGCAGTTCTAAAGTTTTTTATCCTTAAAACCCTGTAGCCCGCAGAAACCATGAAGAACACGAGTTGACCAAGTATGGCAATATGTAGCGTAATCTTTGTGCTAAGATACGCTGTTTGATAAAGGTCCGAATATAATCCTACTGAAAGACCCATGATGATCCAGACGATGATTAGGATCATGGCATAAAGCTGATAAGGCCAGTATTTTGCTCTCGTCCTGACCCCGTTGAGGTAACGGGCGAAGATTGTTAACAGTCCAACGAATAGAGTGAACGTATAGATGTCCATGTTCCAATATGTAAGTTCGTTTGCTATTGCAGTGGCTTCCGGCGAGACGAAATACCAGCTAATAAGTGTTGCAAGTAAGCCCACGATAACCAAGAAGCGGCTAAGATACGCCCTAATATAAGCTATAGTCGACGACATTAATTTACCTCCCCAAAATCTCCCAAATTACTTTGGAGCCAGCCAAGGAGAATATGACTCCTAGAATCATTATTCCCAAAGTAATCAATTTTATCCAGTCTTGACCTGCGATGGTTGCAACAGCGATCTTGTCTCGTGTAATAGACGCTGAAGCAGCGTATAACTCCTCCCCTATAAGAATGTTGTCACAGAACAGGGCGACCATATCCATGCTTCCAAGGGTTCCACCTATCTGGACTGCTCCTATTCTATTTCCAGTTTCACCATCAACGATGACATCGAATAAGAAATATCCCATGTATACAATAACTGCGGGTTTTTCTCCAAGGATCTGCCCCGCAGCTCCAACGGCGTAAGCAAACTGGTCTCCTCCGAACCAGCGCACATATTTACCAGGAGAGTATAGTTCCGGTTTTCCAGCTGCTGTATATGAACTTCTGATGATGGCTTCCTCAGCCGTAATTACCCCTGGGTTAGAAGCACTAGTGATGGCTGTGACCCCAATTTCCGCTGATTGCTGTGCCACTTCTCCAAGCACAGTTAGTCCAGCTAACGTTTGAGGGTTCCCTAGATCGCTTATGCCAGGGAGAACCATTATAGGTCTCCCCATCTCCGCAGCCCTACCTATCCCCTCATAAGTGGCTTCGAGACCCTCTAACGGTCTAATCTCCCATGTCTTTCCTTTTTTACCTAGATAGTAAGACACGTATCCTAGTGCACCTATGATAAGAAGAAACACGAGTTGAAAGGCTCGACCCGTCTGTATGATCTGTCCAACGTTAGTAAATATCGTAAACATAGATTTTTCCGAACTTATCTTTATTACATATCCTATATAAATAATTTATCTAAAGATAATTTTCCTGGATATTTATAACTTTATATTGTATTTGATCATTAGTTCTTCATAGTGGAAATTCCCATGATAACTGTTCTTTTGATATCTCCACCTTACAAGGGCCTAATACGCGAACCGATGGGGCTTTACTATCTTTCAGGAGTTCTCAACTCCATTGGAATTTCAACGAAGATAATTGATTTGAATGTAGATCTTTTTAGTAGAGTTGAATTCCATGAATATGTACAAAATCTCGATCCTAAGATAGTGGGTATCACATCTTTCACATTCAATTTTTCTGTAGCCCAGAAAGTATTAAAGGAGATAAAACGAGTGAACTCTAAAATTATTACAGTGATGGGCGGTGTTCATGCTTCTGCGATTCCAGAAAAAATACTTGAAGAAACTGCCGCTTTAGATTATGTTGTTTGCGGAGAAGGCGAATTAACTCTACTAGAGTTTTGTAGACGTGTTTTAAACGGAGAGGAGGTTAATAGCTTAGATGGTTTGGCGTTCCGAGATGATGGTAAGATTGTTGTCAATCCTCCAAGGGACTTAATAAAGAACATCAACGAACTCCCTCTGCCTAATAGGGAGTTATTGCCCATCAAAAAGTATCCGGTAATCTTAGTACAAACCTCGAGAGGGTGCCCCTACAATTGCATTTTCTGCAATATCAATACATTTTATGGTAGAAAAATTAGGCTAAGAGATCCTGAAAAAGTCGTTGACGAGTGTGAACAAGTTATCAAGAAGTTTGGGGTGAAAAATTTCTTTTTCTTCGGAGACTCATTCACGTTTAATCCTAGCTGGGTTGAAAAGTTTTGTGACGAAATAATTAGAAAAAAACTAGATTTCAATTGGGCTTGTGAAACAAGAGTTGATAATGTGAATCGCATCATGCTCGAGAAAATGCGGAAAGCTGGGTGCGTTGAAATCCAGTATGGGATAGATTACGGGGATGAAGAGGTTCTTAAAAACCTTGGGAAGAACATCTCAGTGAGTTGTGTAGATGAGGCTGTTACTTGGGCTAAGAAGGCAGGATTGATCACAGGGGGCTTCTTCATATTCAATGTTCCAGGAGAGAATGAAGAGACTATGGAGAAAACTTTTAATCTAATACAAAAAGTGCCGATAGATGCTATCGAGGTGAATCTTCTAACACCTTTCCCAGGCACCTCCATATGGTCTAACCCCGGGAAGTATAATATGAGGATAATTGAAGACGATTTTGATTATTATACTACAAAAAAATATGTAATGGAAAATTTGGATTTTCCTCGAAAGAATTTTGTTCCAGCATTTAAAAACCTTCTCAAGAGGCTTAACTTTATTCCAAATTATCCGCTTGAGATACAAGATTTTCTTAAGAAAAATATCAAGCTCAATGTATGGAGGGAGGATAGATTTTCTAGATATTTAAAATTAAGAATTTAAGACTCAAAGCTTAGTCTGATTGTTAAAACTTTTTAGGTTTATCGTTCGATTATATAGTTTGGAAAGAATGATGGTGAATTATGGGTTCAAAGAGAGTCGAATATTTGAGGAAAGCTAGACAGTATTGGTTGGTGATAGGCACGATTTTACTTTTGCCATCATGGATAGGGGGGTTTGAATCCTCTCCGACCTACATGTTGGCTATATTAATAGTTTGGTTAGTCTTCGTCGGCTGGCCAATAATAATACTCAAGAAGATTGAGAAGCGGGTTAGTAAGTGCTCTTAAGCGTGAGAGATCTCGCCTTAATTCTTAACTTTTGGAATTTTTAAAGGCATGGCTTAAGTGGAGGTTAACATTAATTTAAGTTTAATTAAGATACGTTCCTCTCCATCAATAATTAGATTATGCGGTTTACGGTTCAGCTTTTTCATGATACTGGCTCGAAACCATATTTAAAATGTATAAGTCATCTATCAAATGGATTTGGAACAATATAATCTAAAAATATATACCATTTTGATTAACTTTTATTTATATTAAAAATCGAGTTTAATATGTCAAAATTTAAAATGATAGATTTTATATAACACTATATAAAAAAGGCTTAAATAATAAAAAAGATATTTATTTATGGGTGGTTTATATAAAAATATTGGTAATAGTTCCAATAATATCTAAAGAAGTAATAAAAAATAATCGAAAGAGGGTCCAGTCATATGTTAGACCAGACACTCAGGTCGACTTCATAAACATAGATTATGGGCCTGCTTCAATAGAGTCAAGATACGACCACGATATGGCTGCCCCATTCGTCGTCCAGAAGGCCGAATGGGCGGAGAAGAACGGGTACGATGCCGTCGTTGTGAGCTGCATGATGGATCCTGGAGTCAAAGCAGCTAAGGAAGCCCTCACAATACCCGTAGTCGGTCCCGGTGAGGCTGCTCACCAGATCGCTGGAATATTGGGTGAGAAAGTAGCCACGATCTATCCTCGAGGCATAACAGTCTTAGAGCTGCATGAGAACCCTGAAAAGACGTATAAGGTGCTCCTTGATAACGCTAAGAAGGCTTTAGCAGACGGTGCCCAAGTCCTCATCCTCGGTTGTACTGGGTTGACTGGCGTAGGGAAGAGGCTTCAAAAAGAGCTGGGGCTACCCGTCTTGGAGGGTGAGGGGCTAGCCCTGAGCATTGCGCAGATGCTAGTTGACGTGGGGCTATCACAAAGCAAGCTATGTTATCCTAAACCTGCTGAGAAAAAAAGAGTCTTACCTACTTAAAAAAGGGGAAAAACTGATTATTCTATTCTCTTTTTTTCTGGCGGATTCGGGAAGGTTATTTTACTATGTGACAGCCCAAGGCTTACAAGTGTCTCAGCGAATTTAACCGCTGTTGGTAGAGGATCGAGAACCTTCACTTTCAGGATCTCCCTAAGCTTCTCGGCCATCCCCGTCATCCCTGTGCATCCTAGGATGAGGACCTCGGCACCATCATCTTCGATAGCCTTCCTCCCCTCTTCAGCCAACGCCTCAACAGTTTTTTCTTCATCCTTGTGTAGTTCGAGGACGGGAATATCGATCGCCCTGACTGAGGCTAATTTTCCGTCAACCCCATAGAGCTTTGCATTCTCGTGGATCCATGGGAGAATATTTTTGATCACTGTTATTACTGAGAACTTGTTGCAGAGGGAAGAAGTAATAAAAAATAATCGAAA
>JAGTQU010000050.1:6036-7698 GCA_018396695.1 Candidatus Bathyarchaeota archaeon
TACCCGCCCTAACAGCGGGATCCCCGAAACAGTTTACAGCGACTGCGTCAAACCCATTCCTCTCAGCCTCCACGATCCTTTTCACGACATGTGGCGTGGCGAGGATGTCGTCATATCTCGATTCTATCGAGGCGGGACCCTTATCTATGGAGACTGAGTCCAATTCAGTCGTAGAGCAGATTCCAGATAACCTTCTAATCCTGTCGAGATACTCCTTTGGATCTCTTCTAGGTGTTCCCGGCACTATAGGAGAGATGAGCAAGATCTTCAATTTTTTCACCAAATAAGATATATCTTGAATCGATAAAGGGTTTCTAGTGCTTCGATCCGACAAACTTTTCGATTGGATGATACTCTATATCAAAGCCAAAGTGTTTAGGATTGAAGATTTCAAGCCCTCTCGGTGTAAGCCATAAATCAGCAGCCTTAATTCCGATTACTGCTACCTTCCTGCCTTGTGAGTAATCCGCTCCCCAGTTTGATAAGCCCTTACCGGTCTCGGCATCTAATACGCAGAGGCTGTCTGGGCATGTTACATATGGTTTTTCGTCTATCCAGCTTATCTGGTTCTCATTCTTGTACCATACCTTGAATTTGTGACCCTCGTATTCGTCGACACCCTTGTAATGATGCTCCCCCCACATGAAGCCCCCCCTCTCCTCCCTCTCGAAGCGGGTTACAACCCCCTTAAACAGGAGGTAGCCGTCAACTGATTTGACGGCGGCTTCAACCGGATCCCTTCCTCTCTCACGTGCCTCTCTGACGGCTTTGCCGAGGTTTATCGAGCCTGAGACAGAGTTATTAACGATCACTTCAGGAAGCATCCGACCCCTTACTGGCGCTCCCATCGTCATGCAACTTCCCCCTGAGACTACGGCTACGTATCTACAGATGTCTTCAGCCCTACTGTAGTCGTAGACCTTCTTGACGATCATAGTCTCCATCCAGGGGGTTACAATGGCTATAGGAGTAAAGGGAATATCCTTTATGTTGAGCGTACAGAGCTCGATTTCTGGGACAGCTCTCCCGTTACAATCGCCATCCACCAGATATTTATCGTTCATTGCAGCGATGCAGCCGGGAAGAATAGTGTTTCCACATCCTAGCTCAAAGGCTAGAAAAGCATAGATCTCGTCCCCAAGCTCACCTGACATCATCTTCTCCGCCAGAATCGAGGTCTTCATGAAACTCTCCATCGATGGGCGGGCTCCGAACTTCTTTTCTATCTTCTCACGAATATCCTTAGTTACCCCTCCTCCCACGCCTGCTGCACCAACTACGAGAGCATCCTTCGGAACATCCTTCGGATCAATCAGTCTAATCTTTTTATCATGCTGATCGATAAATTTCAGCATCCCTCTCGCCCACTCTATACCACCTCCGCCGCCTGTTCCAAGGATCTCGGCGCCAGTAAGGAAGTCCTCTATATCCTGTTTCGATAAAACTTTTTCAACCATAAAATCACATCCAATTTAAAGGCTTCAAGAGCTAATAAAAAGTTTTTTAAATTATAATCTTCACCTTAACTTGATTTTAACATGGCTAAACTCTATGAATATGAATTAGGTAAGGCTGCTGATATTCTGACAAGGGAGCTCTTCAAGCTGAAGCCTGGAGAGACCTTCGTGATAACCGCTGATACTGAATCGGATGAGAGGGTTG
>JAGTQU010000052.1 GCA_018396695.1 Candidatus Bathyarchaeota archaeon
TCCTTTGGCTTCCTCCCTCTTTTCTCGCTTGCCTCAATCGCCTTATCTCTTATTTTGAGATACTCTTGAAGAGATTCTTTAGCTTCCTTTGAAATGAATGCTATCCTACTGTTTCCCGGTTTAGTGTAGTCGCCTCTAATCCTGACAACCGAGGGATCTTTGTCTAATTCGATATCGTTCACTGTGAGCTGTAGGGCTTCCCCGATCCGCATACCTGAGGAGGTTAAAACCAGGAAGAGGGCTTTCCCCTGAACAGGTAGATGGTGCATGATTTCCTTAAGCTGTTGAGGCGTAGGGATCCTATCTAGGGTTAAAGCCCTGTTCCCCTTGATCCTTCCCGTGAGCCTCCTCCAGAACTTAGCCTCAAGCTCAACGTTGTTCTCGGATAGGAAGGTTCTGATATTCGACATCCTCAGCTTAATGGTTTTCGGAGGTCTTCCATTAAGCGAGATGAAGAAGCCCTCCATATCCTTCTTATAGTCCCTCCCTTCGCTGAAGTATCGTTGAGCTAGCCCCTCAAGGTCTGAGGCTTCCCCATAAATACTCTTAAAAAACTCCCTTAGGGAGCTTGTGCTGTTTTTCCGCGTGGAATGGCTCTGATACTGCTCAAGATAGCTTAAACACGCCATTGATTAAATAAAGTATTAATCCTTTATTTAAAGTTAGCTTATTATTTATTAAAATAATCTAATCTTTTTATTAGGACTTTAGCCCATCGTTGAAACTAAGTTTATTTATAGGTTTCTAATTTCTATTCATTTGTTAGTTTTAATCATAAAATAAGGGACTATTATGATGCTAATTTCATGCTTTTTACGACATCAATCAATTCATTCATTGTTATAGAAGGCTCTGCCCTGAATAGATAATTAAGAGAACCTATCCTGACACAGATCAGCTTCGCGTACTGTGTTCCATACTTTGTCGCGTACTCCTTAAATCCAACATAAGCATCTTCACACATAAAAACTTCCCAACCATTTATCTCCGTCAATATATCTGTTTCTTTTTCTCTGTAGAAAATTAAAGACGATGATGGAATTAACTCCATTATAAGCTCCGCAGTTTCAAGGTTTCGACTTCCGCTTTTACTGAAAACGAATACATAGCTAGCTCTTTGAGTAGATGTTGTCCAGGCTACGGTCGGGGTTAAATTATCTGGAAGATTTGATGGGAGATACAAATTGAAACCAATTTTATTCAAATTTGTTTTTGCTTCATCGAATGAAATGGCAAATCCTAAATCCATAAGAGAAGGAGGTGTATAGCCTTCAGATAGCGGCGATTCTTGTTCAAGATCGTTAGACAAATATAGGAGAAATCCTGTTGATGATATTATAATTACCAACAAAGCAGAAATAATCCACCAATAACCTCTCAGCCCCATCAATTTGGTCATTTATCCTCCTCCATATGCGTAAAATTCGTAAGTATGAGGTGTGGTTAACCCATACGGCGAATCCGGTGGAGTTATAACATTGTATTTATCTTCCCAGAGGTACCAATCTCCTGTTCCTGGTTTTGCTGAAATATAATTAAAATGACTACCATCTATACGAATGCTAGACGTTGTTGTTTCGACCAATGCCCCATAATCAGCTGCTGCATACGGGTTTAGAGATTTAGTCTTTGAATATTTCCCTATTACGTATGCTTTCCAATTACTACCTGACATTTTTTCTACGAAATAGGTATAGTATGTTCCACTTACGGGAGTAGGAGATGAGATCCACTCAGGTCCAGGGGCTCCATTTCTATCGCTTTTTTCTACGAAATATTTTAATTGGTAGTTTTGTCTATAATCCTTACAGAAACCTGTTGAGAACCACCAATTGAAACCGGCACTTAAGTAAACGCATATATAATTTACGTAAAAATGTTGTCCTGCGAAATTATAATTCCATGTGCGAATATATGCAGATACTCCATTTGGAGGCGCATGCCCATAATAGTAACCAGTATGGTAATTGGCAAATACAATAACTGGAGAAATGAAAGTCATCGACAGTAAAATTATTTTAGTAACAGCTTTCCAAAAGTTTCGCACATTATTATCCAAGTTTGTCTATTCACCCTAGTTTACTGAACAGACAAATATTATAATAAAAATTCTAAATATAAAATTTCTCCAGCTCGGTTCCAGATGCTGCTCGGTGGTCAGCCCGCAGAATATCTCTAGTCTATGAGCTCCTTCACAGTGGGGTTTTCTCCGCAGACGGGCAATTGGGATCTCTGTGTAGCTTCACCTCGCTGAACTTCATGTTCAAGGTGTCGAAGAGCAGTAACCTCCCAATCAGGTTCTTCAAAGAAAATCCGGGGAAAATCGCCTCAAAATAGCTCGCGAATCCCAAGATGATGGCTGCTCCAGCGACTATTTGCACGAAAAGCCATAAGAACCCTACCACGAAACCAATGGAAGGAGAGATCATCTCGTATGCAAACGCGTATGCTCCTCTCTCGGAATCGCTGAGCCAGTTCGGCAAAGCTGAAGGCTGTGAAGGAGGCGACGATCCCCGCGACCGTTATTGAGATTATGATTGAAGGTCAAGCGTATCCTATTGCTATTCCAAGGACGACTAAAATTCTTGCATCGATAATAGCCCCTATGCTGACAGATGTGGCATCCAAGAGATCAAGTGGCCTCTTAAGTTCCACAATCGATCGTCCAGTGTATTACTGCACGAGATATTTTTCATTTCCGTGGTTTGTGGCTCAACCTATTAGCTGCTAGAGATTATAGTTAAAGACAAAACTGTTTGTACTTCGATTAAAGATCTACGAGGATTCTCATTATTCCACATGTAAAATAGGTCTTTTTAAAACCCATGGTTCGCTTCTATTTCTTTAACGATGTATAGAAACTAGTTGGTTCAAAATTCTGAGAGAAGCCCCAGTTTAAATAGTTATAACTAATACTATAGTGTTCCTATCGATCAAATTCCTCTGCAGCTCATCGTTGCGACGAATGTCCCCGGCATAGAAGATCGAGAAGGCAGAATAGTGTGCCCCCATGTGGAAAAATAAATCACGCATGGGATTCAATTTGTAACTTCTATAGAGGGTGACTTAAAGACATCAAAGAGGGATGCTAAAATGTGCTCCACGCGCGCTCGGGCAGTAGGTTTGTCGTCGACGTGGATTCAACAAATTTCTGGATGCTTAACTCCAATTCCAGTAATCCATCAATCCATCCACCAATGAGCTCTCTGACAGCGTGCGGAGCGCGCGATAACTAACCTAGACACTAGACGCTCCTCTCAACTGCATGACCTGACCCATTCTCTGGGGATGGCAAACTAGGATTTTTCGTTTTTTGAAAGGCTGAATAAGCGCACAGGTATCTCTGAACCCTAAAAAGACTTTTCTTCATCTAATGACTCTCAATTACCCTTAGAGATGCTTCACTTCGATTCATGAATAGGGTTTGAACTAATTTCTAGATACTTAGCCTCAAATAACTTTGCATATTAGACTTAAACCGATAAAACTATCTTAATGATAAAGAGTTGAAATGAGAGAAATGAACTTAGAAGAGCGTATTCAAGAACTAGGGATATGGTATAGGTTTATCCAGAAAAAGGAGACCATTCACACTGCTGATGCATCAACCGCGTCGGGGATAGAGTTGCACAGGATAACAAAGAACCTAGTTTCAATTACTAATACGGGGGAATATGTGGTTCTCATAATTCCTGGGGATCGGAGAGTTGACCTTAAAAAGGCTGCTGACGCGCTTAAAGTCAAAAACGTGAAGCTAGTCTCTTTCGACGAGGCTGAAGCCGTCAGCGGTTATCCTCCTGGGGCAACCCCATCGATCGGATTCAAGAATAAGATGAGAGTCATCCTCGACACAGAGCTTACTAGGTTTGAAACCCTCTACTGCGGTGGAGGGAAGAGGGATCGCCTTCTCGAAGTAAGAGTCAATGACGTAGTCAGACTGAACAATGCTGTTGTTGCACTTATCTCCTTAAAATCTTAGAGCAACCTGAAAAAGGTACTTTCAAGAAATCAAATAAAATAGATTATATATCGTTAATCCATTTATTTTAAACAGTGTCTATGTCTAAGCCGAAGAAGATTTTCATCTCCATAGATATGGAGGGGGCGAGCGGTATAGTTGATTGGTCTCAGGTTGGGCGCGACCCTCAGGAGTATCAGACAGGTCGGAAGCTTATGGTAGGAGACCTAAACGCAGCCATTGAAGGAGCTTTGGAAGCGGGAGTTGAAGAGGTAGTAGTTTCCGACGCTCATGGAGGGATGAGGAATCTCCAGCCTGAAGACGTACATGAAGCAGCTTACTTGATAAGAGGCTCACCTAAACCTCTCTCGATGATGGAAGGGATAAGCGATGAGTTTGATGCCGCCCTCTATGTTGCCTACCACTCTATGAACGGTACAAGAAACGGGATCTTGTGCCACACTATATCAAGTTCTGTAGTCGATGCTGTCTACATTAATGGTAAAGAAACAGGTGAGTTTGGTCTGAATGCTGCGCTTGCAGGATTCTTCAGAGTTCCATCAATCTTCATATCAGGAGATGTAGCCGTCGCCGACGAGGCTAGATGTTTCGTTCCTCAAATACATACTGCAGTGGTTAAATGGGGTGTGGGAAGATATGCTGCTAAATGTCTTCATCCCTCACGCGCTAGAGCCTTAATTAAAAAAACCGTGAAAGAATCCTTAGAGGATTTCGAGAAGATTAAGCCATATGAAGTTGAGAGTCCTGTCGAAGTAAAACTGAGGTTTCAGACTTCTACTCAAGCAGATATAGCTTCCGTTCTTCCCTACCTTGAACGTATCGATGGAAAAACCGTTAGAGGGGTTTTCAACAACTATTTTCAGGCGATGAAAGGTCTTCGAGCAGCTATCAGTATCGGTGGAACAGCTGAAATTCGCTGAAATTTTAATTATTATATGCCTCCTCTATTTTCTCCTAAAGCTATAATTATTATAATCTTTTTTAGATGTTGTTGTTTAAACAATTTTTATGTTAATTTTTCAAAAAGTGATAATATAGAATGGATGAAACTAAAAAATAATTAATTATTTTTAAAAAAAAGTTCATGTACAAAGGTTTAAAGGTAAACGGGATGTTGGAATATGCTTTCTTCCACATAATCCTAGGAAAAATAAAGTATTTACCGTAGTTCAAAATGTTAATATGTTAAAGAAAATGGCTAGTATTTTAGAAGAAAAGGTTGTGTTTTAAATTATGCAAAAGATGAGACCTTTGGGGGTCACCATCCTCGTCATCCTTGAAATTTTATCTTCAATGCTCTTTTTACTAGGAGGGGTGGGATTGATGCTCCTAGATAATTTTATTGAGCCTCAGATTCTAGACATCCCTGAGCTTCAATATCTAACAGAATTAGGGATTATCCAATTAATAGGATTAATTGTAATAATCCTCTCTCTTTCAAGTTTGGTTGTTAGTTGGGGGCTATGGACAGGTAGAAGGTGGGGTTGGACTCTATCGCTTATTTTTGCAATTCTCGGAGGTCTAAGCGGGATAATAAGTTTACCTATTGGGATTGGCAACCTTGTATTAAACATTTTCATCATCTGGTATTTGTTGGAGCCTCACGTCAAAGCCTTCTATGGTTTCGGCTTTAAGCCACAGCCGAAGAGTCAGTCTGAATTATTGAGTTCATCTATTTCTTCTATGGTTTATTGTACTCGGTGTGGAGCTAAGAACTCGATTGATGATAACTTTTGCAGGAGATGCGGTGCTCTCTTGAAAAAGGCGAATAATTCATAGCATAATATCTAGCTGTGTTTAATAGAATATTGAAATATAATTAAATCTTATAACAGGAAAGTTTATAATTGTATAAAATATGTCCACATAGAAATATTTTGAATAATCTATTATGCAAATGTTAATTAAAACCAAAATTATCTATAAATACTTATTTAATAACTATTTATGAAGATCCATAAAAAATATATAAAAAATGAATAAGTTTTTCTAGAAAAATTGAGTAAAAGCGCTATCGTAACAGCTCCATTATATTTGGGCGTTGCATGGACCCTATTAATAACTTATCAATTATTTACAAGTATGGCAGTAAACACTGTGCTTAGTTTTTTCGAGTCCTTATCTCCTAGTCTAGGTTCCTATCTGCTTGCCAAGTTTGACTTAATAGTTTTCATTCACAGTTTTGCATGGATTTTCTTGATTTCCTCTGTAATACCTTCAAGAATATTCGGTAAGGAGAGAAGCGTATTCCTGCAATTTCTTGTTTGCCTACTCTTATCCGTCTCTCCTTTGATTTTTCGAGAACTCATTCCAGAAATGTATTATCATGTATCAAACGGTGCTTAT
Organism: Candidatus Bathyarchaeota archaeon; assembly: GCA_018396695.1. Classification (GTDB taxonomy): domain Archaea; phylum Thermoproteota; class Bathyarchaeia; order TCS64; family TCS64; genus JAGTQU01. Next base: position 6,326 of record JAGTQU010000052.1, read on the forward strand.
TTTAATTTAAGTTCATTATTCAATAATTACTTTTTTTTCGTTTATTTATCTTATAGCGCCATACTTTTTAATGGCTGTAGTTGATGAGAGCTCATAGATATCGCTCTAAATATAATTAGTTTGATAATTGATTTATTATCATGCACTCATACATCGCGTTGATGATTTTAACTAAGATTTTACGACTTTATACTGGTTTTTAAAAAGAATGTTTCACATAACTAAATTTCTTGTCAGTCAAGAAATGATTAGCATCCAAAAACTATATTTCTTTTTTACAATTAAACATTTATTAGTGAAAGGCATGGCTGGAGAAAAGTGGCGGTGGCCGCATACCAAGCTCGGTCGGTTGCAAAAACTTATACTTAAAGAGATGTATAATCTCGAGAAGGAGGCTCCCCTAATTAATATGGACGAACTTTCATGGGAAGTGGCTAAGAGTTTTAGTAGAAAAGAAGAAATTCGTATAGAACAGAACGAAGAAGAAACTTCATGGTACCTAAAACATGCATTGGATCCTAAATATAAACAGCTATTCGATTCATACAAACTTGCACTGAGATACCGAGCGAATTTCTATCATAGCTTAAAAAGGCTTGAAGAAAGAGGTTTGATAAAGCTGCATAAGGAAACAATGTTTAGAGGAAAAAGACCCCGCATCGCTCATGTGATCCTAACAAATGAAGGGAAGAATTACATCAAAGAAAAGTTAGTTTCTTAAAACCTTTTTTAGAGGCAAAAATTATGAATAATCAAATTGCGTTTACTAAATAATAATTAACTTTGTTTTTAGTTAGATTCTATATAAGTTTGCATATACGAAGTCCATTAGCTTGTATCGAAAA
>JAGTQU010000051.1 GCA_018396695.1 Candidatus Bathyarchaeota archaeon
GCGCCTTCTCTAACTCCTTATAATTTTTAAATTTAGCGTTGACGTAAAGCCTTTTTTCAGGTTCCAAAGGTGTTTGCAGCTCTACATTCATCTCTTGAAGACCGTTCACTATAATGTTTCCCAGCTTCTTGATCTTCTCAAAGATATTCTTTATTCCATAGTTGAGGAGAACCCTCATCGAGTTCTCCACGGCTACGTAGCTAAACTCGTATCTCGGATATATTTGAAAACGGTTTATTCCTCTCTTATACTTGAGGTTGTAAAGGTCAAACTTGTCGTAAATATTCGCCTGAAGCTGTTCATCCGCTATCGTCTGATTGCCGATATAGGCGGGTTGAAACTTGTCTACAAGCTCCTGATCTATGTATAGATAGCCGACGCTTTGAGAAAATGGTCCTCCTAATAGCCATTTATATGTGCTGACTGCGAGAAAATCCACCCCATCCCTGTGAACGTCATGAGGGTAAGCTCCTGCAGACTGTACACCATCAACGATTAAGTAGGCTCCATGCTCGTGAGCAAGATTGGAAATAGCCTCCAAATCATGGAGATACCCGTTATGCCACCCAGCTTGATCGACAAGAACTGCAGAGGTTTTATCATCGATATTTTTTTCAAACTCTTCTATAGGGATCTCACCTTTCTTACTCTTCAGAAACTTTACCTCTGCGCCACGTTCAATTTGCTTCAAAGAGACTGCCGCCCCCATAGGGTAAGATATGCTAGTGATCACTATACTCTGACCTGGCTTTATCGGTAGCATACTGAAAACTGTGTTAATGCCTGTAGTAGTGTTAGGTATAAACGCTATCTCATCATCTTTTGCTCCTATAATCTTTGCGAAGAGGTTTTTACTATTCTCAACCTTGCTCGACCATTTACCCATATAGTCTGACCAGTCTTCCTCTCCACTCAACCAGCTGCATCGATCTTTAACATACTCCTCCATTATCCTCAACGTGGATCGGGGAGGCGCTCCTTGAGCCGCGTTATCGAGATATATCCACTTTTCAGCTAGAGGGAACACTTCATCAAAACTCTTGTTCAACTCGATTCATCTTTATGTACTAATCCTTTAATGGATAAAGATTGCCTATTTTAAGAAAAAGAGAATTATTGAGATCATTAAACGTTAAGCGTCAAATCGACTTTAAATTCATGAAAGAAGTTTTTCGAGACGCTTCTCTAGAGCGTTTTTAGGTAGAGCCCCTGACTCTTTATTCACGAGCTTACCATTTTTGAAGTATAATAGTGTAGGGATCGCCATAATCCCGAATCTTAATGAGATAGTAGGGTTCTCGTCGACATTAAGTTTACCGAACGCGATTTCGTCATACTCCTGAGCAAGCTGGTCGATTATTGGGCTCAACATTCGACACGGGAGACACCAAGAAGCCCAACAGTCAACTACGCTAACTTTATTTTTATTCACAAACTCGTCAAAAGTCTCATCGGTGATCTCAGTCGGCTTTCTATTTTCAACCAATCCAATCCCTTCTAGACTAACTTCGGTGAAATATAAAGTTGATAACTAAACGCTAAAATTTTAAGGCCAGGAAAGGTGTGTTTCAGCATCTCACGAGATATTGCTCGATCTCCCACGGAGTGATCTGAGACCTGCTCTCTTCCCAGCTCTTCTTCACAAAATTCTCGTACGATTCGAATTCACGCTCTTTCAGTTGAACTAGGTTTTTAGAACATTCTCCAAAAAACTTTGATATAACATCATCGGAAGAGAATGCTTCAACGGCGCCGCTGAGATGCTCTGGCAACATCCTGAGCCCTATTTTTTCAATCTCGTTTTTAGATAGATGGTATATATTATATGGAATAGGATCACCCGGGTCTATTTTTCGCTCGATTCCATCTAACCCTGCTTTTAGTATGGCAACTGAAGCCAGGTAGGGATTACAAGCAGGATCTGGATGCCTATATTCTATCCTCGCTGCTCTGCTGACACCTTTCGGATACTTGGGCACTCTTATTATGGCTGATCTATTGCCGTAACCCCAACATACGTATACAGGAGCCTCAAAATATGGGACGAGCCGCTTATACGAGTTGACAGTGGGCGCTACAATCATGGAGAGTGCTTCAGAATGGGATAGGATGCCTCCTATGAAGTAGCTCGCGGTCTCAGATAAGCCATTAGCCTTAGGATCATGGAAAAGATTCTCTCCTGTAGCAAGATCAACTAGGCTCATGTGTATGTGACATCCGCTCCCGTTCACACCCCAAAAAGGCTTCGGCATGAAGGTTGCGATAGAGTTATATTTTTGAGCTATAGTCTTCACAGCTAGCTTGTAGAGAATTATGTTATCGGCGGTCTTTAGAGCATCCGAGTACCGAAAGTTAATCTCGTGTTGACCAGCTGCAACCTCGTGATGAACCTTATCCAGCTGGAAGCCGGCTGCCTCGAGGCACATCATAGTCTCCATCTTGATCTCTTCCGAAGGATCTATGGGGGGGAGATCAAAGTAGCTTCCTGAATCATAGGGCTTTATGGATCTGTTTTGGCGTGTGACGTAGAAATACTCGAGCTCTGGTCCGGTGTTAAATCCGTAGTTTCTCTCTTCTAATTCGTCGAGAGTCTTCTTTAGTAACCCCCTAGGGTCTCCTTCGAAGGGCCTTCCTTCAGGTGTTGAAATATAGCAGAACATTATTGCGATACCTGGCGCTTCCCACATTGGTATGAGGAAAGTTGATGGGTCGGGGTTGGCCACTAAATCGCTTTGCGAAATGTCCATGAATCCCGCTATTGATGAACCGTCGAATCCTATTCCATATGTTAGAGCAGATTCAAGCTCGTATTCTGGGATAAGCATCGCTCTTGGACGCCCGTTCAGATCGATAACCATTAGCCTAATGTATTTTATGTCGTGTTTTTTCGTCAATTCCTTTAAGGGTTCGATGTATTCCTCATTATTCAGTTTAAGGCGGGCCATAATAGATTAGACGAATAATACCCCCCGTATTTTAAGCTTATGGGAAATTTAATATATAAATGTTTATTAGATACTAACATTAGTATTCAAATGTTTAGGTGGTTTAATGTTTGCTTTAGATGAGACAGACAGGAAGCTTCTAAAGGAGCTTCTCAAGAACTCGAATCGTTCACAGAGGGAGCTAGCCAAAGCCATAGGAGTATCTACAGCGACTGTTATAAGCCATGTTCAAAGACTTGAATCATCAGGAGTAATAAAAAATTATTCAGTGGTTCTCGATCATGAAAGACTTGGCTACGAGTTAACAGTCATTACAGAGATAACTGTGTCGAAAGGGAAGCTTCTAGAAGTAGAGCAAGAGATTGCTAAGATACCTAACGTCTGCGCCGTTTACGACGTTACCGGGCTGACGGATGCTATGGTGATTGCAAAATTTAAGAATAGAACGAGTCTAAGCGATTTCACGAAGAAGCTCTTAGCTATGCCTTATGTAGAAAGAACGAACACGCATGTTGTGTTAACGACTATAAAAGAGGATTTCAGAATGTTTAATGATATTTAAGCATCCTATGTCCGTCGAATTTTTGATGTAAAAAATTAAAATTTTTTCTTCCTCAAGGCTCTCCCAGGGAGCTCGCCTGTATGCTTGTTCTTCTCGACAACGAGTTTTCCATTGACTATCACGTACGGTATTCCTGTAGGAAATCTATGCGGGTCTGTGAACGTTGCCTCATCTTTAACTTTCTCTGGGTCGAATACCACGATATCAGCTTTGAAGCCTTCTCTGAGAAGACCCCGATCTCGAAGTCCTATTCTCTGGGTTGGTGCGGAAGTCATCTTCCTAACGGCTTCCTGTAGGTTGATCACTCCTTCACGTACGTAGTGTCCCAAAACTCTTGGGAATGTTCCGTAATATCTAGGATGAGGCTTACCTAAACCTAATATGCCTTTAGGTGTCACAGCTCTACCATCCGACCCCACCATCATGTAAGGGCTTTGCATAACGCGCCTTACATCGTCCTCTGACATCCCGAAGGATACTATGTTGACCTGAGCCTCCTCCGCAAGCAAAAGGTCGAAAGTAGTGTCCCATGGAGATTTTCCTTCAATCTCAGCTATTTCAGAGATGGTTTTACCCTCGTATTGAGGGTGATTCTTTGCAAACACTATCATGACAGTATCCCAATCCCGAGTGAAGTTTTGCGGGCCCTCTGATATGGCTCTTCGAGTAGCTGGATCCCGGATTCTCTCAAGAAGCTTTTCAGCCCCTCCCTCATGCACCCAATGTGGAAGAACAGCCGTAAGGCTTGTGCTAGATGCCGTATACGGGTACTGGTCGAAAGTCACATCAACTCCCTTTTTTCTCCCTTCTTCAACTATTCTTAGAGCCTCCGCGGTTTTGCCCCAATACTCTTTCCCCGAGGCTTTGAGATGGGCGATTTGAACCGGTACTGAAGCCCTCCTCCCTATCTCTATAGCTTCTCTAACCGCGTCGAGTAGGGTTTCTCCCTCCCCACGGATATGGGTGAAGTAGACCCCATAATAGTCTGCCAGGATTTTGGCAAGTTCAGATATCTCGTTTACATCAGCGTAGCAGCTTGGAGGATAGATGAGCCCGGTAGACATACCCCATGCCCCATCTTCCATCGATTCCGCGATTAGTTTTCGCATATTCTCTAACTCTCCTTCGGTAGGCGCCCTGTTCGCGTAGCCCATAACATTCTGTCTCACAGTTCCTTGACCGACAAGCGGGACGACGTTGAATGCGACGCCTCTTGAATCTATCAGTCTCATATAATCATCCATAGTCTCCCAGTTGAAAGAGAAGTCGTCTCCTAGCTGAGCCCTCATATACTTCTCTCTGTAGGCTTTGACTTCAGAGTTCATTGGGGCGGCTGAGGTTCCACAGTTTCCAACTACTTCCGTCGTCACGCCTTGCATTATCTTGCTTTCAACTCTACGGTCTAAGAGCAGAGTAAAATCAGAGTGGCTGTGAATATCAACGAATCCTGGAGAGACTACTAGCCCCTCGACATTCAACTCCGTGTCTGCGGACTCCCCCTTAAGGTCTTCTATAGCTTCTATGCGATCATCCACAATGCCTATGTCGGCTTTGAACCATGGGTTACCAGTCCCGTCTATGACCCGTCCTCTTCTAATCAATAAATCAAAACTCATTCCTACCACATCTTACAATTCTACTTCCGTATTATAACTTAGGCTTTTTGGATGGAGCCAAGACCTATCCGATAGTTCTCGTAAATAGCCTTCGCCGCCTCAGTTATGGATTTTTTCTCCTCTTCTGTCAACTTATTCCAAATGCTAGGTCCAAGATTCTTCCCGACTCTAATCGGGATGTTAACGTTAACTGGTTCATTGAGTCCATCAATCTTCGTTGAAACCGCGACACTATAGGTTTCCCTCCTATCCTGTATTATCGATCTTATTATATCTCGGAAAGCGGCGGCTGGACCATATTCGGTCGCTCCTACAACATCTAGGATCTGTTTAGATATGCCTCTAACGTATGCTTCAATTGCTTTCTTATCGATGGATTTTCCACTGGCTTCTAAATACTTTGAAAGAGGCTTACCTTCAACCTTCACCGTAGACCATAGAACGTACGCTGCGGAACCATGCTCTCCTCCAACATATCCATCCACACTTGAAACTGGAATACCTAAATCTGCGGAAAGCTTTGTTTTGAATCTCATAGTATCGGGATGGTCGCCTGTTCCTATGACATAGTCTATTCCAGTTAATTTTTTGAACAGGGTCGCCATCGCGTCAACCGGGTTTGTAACGATCACCCATCTTGCACCGGGGTTATTACTTACCATGTATTCTGCAATCTGGCGGATAATCTCAGCATTCTCCTTTACAAGATCTCGGCGACTAATCTGTTCGCCAGGTAGTCTCGGCCTCCCTGGGCATACCACTATAAGATCTGCGTCATGAACTCCTGTGTCATCTTCGTAGGTGTTAATTTTAACATCGTATTTCAAACTAGCTGCCGCATGCTTCAATTCTTCTCCAAAAGCCCATGAGAGTTTAGGCTTGATGTCCACTAATGAGATCTCGTCAGCTAGTCTCTCATTAAGGAGCGTATAGGCTGTTGGACGTCCGATTCTTCCGTTTCCAACTATCGCTATATGAACCAATTTATTTCTAATAATATAATTATGGTTTAGAGCGTTTAAGAATTTTCAATCTCTATTAATAGAAAGTATATATTCATCTGAAACTTGAAACCATACTGATGGCTCAACAATATCATTACACAAGATACAAATGGTGGCGAGGGAATAATATGGAGCAGGTGGCGGAAGAATTAAAAGAATTCAAATTAGAGAAGATAGATATGCCTAAAGATGAAACAGAACTTTCGTTATTTAAAGATGAGCGTGAAAGCCTCAAAGTTAAAGCCGATACTTTAATCGCGTTCCTCTCTCCTACTAGAGCGGTTATGTCCCAAAAATCTCCAGCACCCTTAACTCGTAGAGATCTAAGGTTGAGGGAAAAGATCCTCCAACTCTACAATAGGGATAGGCCGACCCCTTTCCCATGGTCTTGGAGCGTTGAAACAAAGTTTGAAGTTGAGAAATAGTCTTTTAGAATTCTTGATGATTTAGGACGAGTCTCTAACCTTTCAGGAAGCCATTAAGATATTTCACCATCGGTTTCCCGAGCGCTTTCTCCACGGGATCATAGATCTCAGCGTAACGGTTACCATCACCGATTGGAATTAGCTCCTTAGGGGTTTTTGTAAGGAAAACTTTATCCCCTTCTTTAATAGAAGCGGATGTTAACGGTAAACCATCTGCCCCAAAAGTGCATACTAGGTCAGGAAAAGTAGCTATCCTTTCATTTTCACGCTCCAGAGTCATGTACTCATTCATGTATGAGACTTCGTAGACGTTTGTTCCCTCTCTTATTTTGACCACTCCAACGTCAAACCCGCCTTTAGCCTCAAGCATCTTCTCGATAACTCTGCCTTTAGCTACTATCTCTCCGCCCAGATAATCTAGAGCAGCTTTCACAATATCGTTTGGGTTCTTATCCCGAACTTTTAGAACCTTTTTCCCCAAGTCTATAGCCTTAGAAATAGCTCCAGGCGCCCCATGTTCTAAAGCATATCCAACGGTTACTGGGTCTCTGGCTAAAGCAACCAGTGCTTTAACATCTCTGGCAACCATTCTCGCTATGTTGCTAGTGTTCTCCATAGTTCCCAACGCAATCACTTCTATCCCTTCAGCT
>JAGTQU010000053.1 GCA_018396695.1 Candidatus Bathyarchaeota archaeon
TGAACACTGCTAAGAATATTGCGCTGATTGTGGAGGGTGAAGACCGCAGATTCGTTGCAGAGCTTGCGGCTAACACTATGCTCTCGACGAGTCATCTGCTCTCAGTCCTCGAAGAGTCACAACCAGAGTTTTTCTACCTCGGCACCGTTGGCGGGTTGAGGCATATAGACGGAGACCTTGTTCAGGTTCTAGAGTATGCGAAGAGTCTAGGCTGTTTAACTATCGTGGATGTTGTCATGCCGAGTGGCTTAGGGTGGACTAATTTGACGAAGGCGCTCCCCTCGGTGGATATTCTACACTGCAATGAGGTGGAGTGCGCGGCTTTGACCGGTGCCAGGGATCCAGCCTCATCAGCCGATATCCTGCTCAGAGAAGGTGTAAAACTCGTCCTAGTCACGTTCGGAGCTGAGGGTGTCTACGCGGCTTCTGAGGTTCTCAGGCTTAAGATGCCTGGGTTCGAGGCTGAGGCGATCGACCCTACCGGGGCTGGAGACGCTTTTTGCGCGGGGGTGATCCACAAGCTGCTTGAAACTTCTGAGGCACCGCCTTCTTTAGGCTCCTTTCCTAAAGATCTGCTGGTGAGGGCTCTGCTGGAAGGAGAGGCTGCAGGGGCCTCATGCGTATCTGCCTTCGGGGCGACTACAGCCGTCACGAGGGAGAATGTAGATAGGCTTGTCGAGTCTCAAGGGGAGGCTGTTCTAGATTCAACCGTCATCTTCGAGGGGTGAGCATGTTTAGTTGGATGGAGGATTAGTGACGGGGCGCTACGTCTCTACAGGCTGTGAATCTCTAGACAGGCTGCTAGGCGGGGGCTTCGAGTTTGGGAGGGTTTCTCTGGTATATGGCGAAGCATCCACAGGGAAGACTGCTCTTGCGCTTTCCCTTGCTTCGAGTTTCCTTCGACTTGAGCCTATCTGCAGGTCGTATTATGTTGACGCCGATGGCAAGCTCTCTACGGACCGTCTCATGCAGATAGTCGATGGTAGCCTTTTGGAGAGGCTTTTCGTCTGGAGACCCCGCAGCTTCAAGGAGCAGGGGGAGCTTCTTGAGAGGCTTGTCATGTTGTCTGGTAAGCGCTCACAGATCATAGTTGACTCGATCACTAGCCTCTACCGTTTAGAGGCTGGAGGGTTTGACGCGCCGTTTCTGTTGAATAAGGGTCTCAACAGGCAGTTGGGCTTTCTAGCGGAGGCTGCGAAGGCTAAGGGCTCTCAGATCCTCTTGACAGGGCAGGTTCACAGCGTGCCTGATTCGGGTGCTACTCGCGTGGAGATGGTAGCTGAGAGGCTGATGAGGTACTGGTCGGATACGGTTCTAAGGCTTGAGGCGGCAAGTATCCCTGGGGTTCGGCGAGCAGTGATGGAGAAGCCTCAGGTCCTCAAGAACGAGTGCATGTTCAGGCTTACTGATTGCGGCGTCGGGGAGGTCGGCTAGGCGTGGTAACCTTTTCCGATGTCTATTGGATGGCGGAGACGATCTACATGTATCTTCCAGCATATCTTGCGAATGCTGCTCCTGTTCTAGCCGGCGGCGGGAAGCCTCTAGACGAAGGGAGGACTTGGAGGGATGGTAAACCTATCCTTGGAGGTCACAAGACTGTGAGGGGGACGGTCACAGGCATTGCTGTAGGCTCACTCGTCGGCTTAATCCAGATGCAGCCTTTGAGGGGCATACTGCTCGCGGTAGGTGCGATCGGAGGAGATTTAACCATCGCATTCTTGAAGCGTCGTCTAGGGCTGAAACCGGGTTCCCCTTTGCCGATAGCAGACCAGCTGGGCTTCATAGTGTTTGCGATCGCATTATCGTCGTTTTTGCCGCCTCCACCATCATGGGAGCGAGCAGTAGCCATCATCGTGGCTACGATCCCCATACACTTCATCACAAACTTCTTCGCATGGCTTCTCAAGCTTAAGGCGCATCCGTGGTAGGCCTTCAATGATTATGGTTGAATAGATTGAAGGATATGCTCTCCCAAGAATGTTGTATAGGATCACGCATATCCTCTAGTCCTACTGCTTAGCCATCTTCTAGGCTTTTATAGACGGTAGGGTGCGAAGCTTGGTCTTGGAGTTTTCAGGCTTCTACGGATTTGGCTTCTTAACTATCCGTGATGATAATGGAATTATGATGCATATTGCTGCGATCGTCAATCCTAGGGTTATGAATGTGAATCTTCTTTGATCAAGCCATGATGCGTTTTCTTGGAGGCCATTCGTGGCTGCTCTGAGCTGTGCGTACTGTGCTTCGAGCCTGTCCACTCTCGCCCAGAGATCCTCTTCCATGGTTCTCCTTTCCTCGAGTTCGCTGTTCAACTGATCTACTGAGCCTCCTAATTCCTGCATCATGTCTACGAGTTCTTCGTCTACTTCGTTTAGGCGTGTGAGTTCCATGACGACGCTTGTGTTTCCTCTGAAGATTTGTTGTCCTATTGGCTGGGTGGAGTTGAGGCATCCGATCCATTTGGCTAGGAGGTTATCGTTTATGAATAGCATTGAAAGCTTTCTGTCGGTGTAGTTTGCGAAAGCCATGAGGTTTAGCTGAGTGTCGCCTATCCGCTGTTGTAGGTATATGATCTCTCCTTCGTAGCTTGCTCCGTATTTCTTGATGATCGTGGTCTTCGTGACTTCTGTTCCGTTGACGAAGATGTGTATTGTACCAGACTCCGAAACTATGCTAGTGACGTTGAGGTTGACTATTCCAGCCGAGATCTTTATGTCAACATTCGTCTCGTTTCTAGACTCCTCTCCGTCTCCATTGGCTCCGTCTCCGTTAGCTAGCACTCTAGGTGCGTAGGGGATGGCTAAAGCTATGATTAGCGTCAAGAGGATTAACCGTTTCATTTCTTTTCACCTCTCATTTTCTGCCTCCGTTATGCTGAGGAGGCTCATCAGACCCGTCGATTCGGGTAAATGAGAGAAAAAAAGAAAGGAATGTTAGAGATCATACTTTTTAGTTTCCTGTGAAGTGGTAGTCGCTCCAGCTGAAGCCCGATGTGAAGCCCACATGGAAGCTGTAGTCTACTTCGCCTGATGCTGACCATCCGTCCATCTGCATGCCATCCTCGAAGTGTGCCCCGAGGTTGAACTCTCCTGCACCCGTCTGAACTACATCGGCGTTAGTGTAGCATCCGCACCCATGACCGAACTTGATAGTCGTTACCCATGTATCGTCAGTCATATGGTCTATGTCGAGTGTTCCATTCCCGGCTGCCATAAATCCAGCCCAGTTGTTGCCATTGTAAACGTTATGGTAAGCATAGTATTCTCCTGTTGCCAAGAAATGGTCGTTGTTTTGGAAGTTATAGTTTGAGCTGTCGAGGTCTGCATAGTTGCTCCTAGTTCTGAAGATTAACTGCCCAGTTCCAGAAGAGCCTAAATAGCTTTCTGTCCTTTGGTCTGCTGGACCATACATCGATTCATGAGAATCTCTTCTATCGAAGTCAAAGTAAAGCTCTCCGCCATCGTCGATGTATCCCTTAAACCACGCTGAGGTTGTATCAACCTGATAGTTGTAAGGATTGTCATCAGCATCGGTAGCATGGAATTGTCCGTGTGTCCAACCATCAGCGTACATTCCGACTACAGCATCGTCACCTGAAGTAAATGTTCCAGAAACAGATCCCGGCCCAGACCATGTCAGATCCATGTCTGTGGCAGCACTAACTCCAGCTAAAGGTAGAGCAAGTATCGCAACCAGCGTAGCAAAAACCATCAGCTTTCTAAAGTTCATCAATATCCACCTTCAATTAGCCCGTCTAGTCTCAGCTTTCGCCTCGACTGGGTACGGTTCCGACCTCCTCCGCAAAAACCATAACCATGGCTTTTGAACGAATTGAAGTCGTCTCTAAGAGTTCCCCTCTTAAACCCTCTTCCTAGGAAGCAGGAATGATCCTGCTTGAAGACACCGTATTTTTCCAGTATCCGTTTGAACACGTTGATTCATCACCGCTACGATGGTTCAGTCCTTCTTCCTCGTCTCCCACAGCTCCTTCAGCTTCTCCCGTTCCCGTCTGAGCTTCTCTATGCACGCCTCCCTGACGAAGGCGCTCCTGCTCGGCCAGTAGCCCAGCTCGCCGATGAGCTCGTCTATCTCCTCGGCGATCGCAATCGGAATAGATACAGTTACATAAGCAACCTCGTCGCTTTTCAAGGAGACACCTAGGACGACCCCAATCGCAAGATTTACTATGAAATATAATTATATATAATTATCTATAGCGCATTTTCAAACAGATCTAAAAACATTGTATATATAGAACTGGTATAAATATCCATATTTTTAACCAATATGTGCAATAGCTATGGTTAGGAGGATCATAATCCGAAATCGGAATGATGAACGGCGAGCCGGAAACACTAAAGAGTCAAAATCAGGAGATAAACCTTACAAGAAAGACTTTTTCATAAAAAATAACAAAATGCAGCCGACAAAGAGGAAAAAATACCCTAAAAACACTGAAAAAGAACTATGACTGAGAAATACGGTTAGGATATGTTTTTATAGTATCGTTAAACAGAAAAAAGGTGGAACGGAACGCTGAATACCTTGGACGACCCCAATCAACCTAGGTTCTCAGCCTCTTCCGTTCCACCCTCCCAAGACTGAGCTTATACTGGTCGAGAAGCCTTCGAACAGAAGCTTCAACAAGCTTGTTCCTATCCCCAAAACCCAGCAGCTCTACTATAGAATCCATCTCCTCCGCAAGCTCAACGGGGAGACTAACCTGAATCTTCTCCTTCATAAATCTCCCTCCATGAGAGCCATAGACTAGGGTTACTGAACCCTCTTCTTTAGAAAATACTAAAAGAAACTTATAAGTTCAGACGAAACACCATTCAGAAACATTCTTCCGGAAAAGGCTAAAGATCAAACAACGACTGGATCTGGTGTCTCGCCAGCCTCGATTACTCTCCCGCAGAAGTTTAGGACGAACTCCTCTGGAAAAGATTGCATGAGCCTAGCCGTCGCCTTGAATCCGGTGCAATGGCATGGAGAAACTAGTTTTAAATCAAATTTTCCTAAAGCCTCGATGGTATTATCAACATACTCGTCGGAACGCTGAGCCAGATGGGTCCCACCTACTAACCCGTAAACCTCTCCGAATCCTCCAAGCTCCCTAACCCTCAGAATCGTGTTAATCACGCCTGCGTGGGCGCAGCCCGTAACCACGAGGGGTCCGACTCCATCAACGTCCATAAAAACCGCTTGGTCGTCGAGGATCAAATCCTCGACATCAGCCCCGTCGACCCGTATCAGCCTCCGACCGCCCTGGAAGGGAGGGGAGACCTTCTCGAAAAGGGTTCTCCTAGGGATCTCTCCCGTAGTCCATACTCCAGGCACTATCTCGACCGGCTCCGGGGTCAGGACAACCTCTCCGCCAGCCTCCTTGATGTCGCTGATCCTCTCGCCTGGAGGCACACCCCCTCTGCGCCTCCTCCCCTGCTTATCTACCGTAAACCTCGGCTGGAAAACATAGGGGTGAGCATAGACCTTAACCCCGCCCGTCTGCCTGACTATTTCAACAGTCGCGGCAGTATGGTCGCCATGACCATGGCTCAAAACGACGCAGTCAACGTCCCGAAGCCTAACCTTCAGAACCCTAATGTTGTGTAGAAGCGGGACTCTATCATTCCCCGTGTCGAACACTATCCTCCTCTCAACGCCTTTCGCATCCTCAAGCTCCAGAAGGAAGGAGAGCCCCCACTGACCGTGAAAGCCACTCTTCTGGACAATGTTGTCTGCAAGAGTAGTAATCTTAAGAGAACCCACTTTACTCAAACCAATCAACAAACCCTAAACAAAGTAGCAGATAAAACTTGGCTTCGTAAGTAAAGCTGGAATAAAAAAGATGGATTGGTCGACTCACTCCCACTTAGGCGTTGGAAGCGTCCACTCCTCTCCTCGAGGGGTCAAAACGTATTCAGGCCACCTCATGTCAACAGGAGGGTGGAAATCCTTCGGGAGCAGCGGGGCAACCCACTTGGATCCGCCTACCCCTCCCCCAGTCCTCTCCTTGAACTCTTCCCAAGCTTTAGCCAGCAGCTCAGGCTTGGTCAAAAGGTCAACTATCGTAAGCCCTATCGTCTTCCCAGCTACAAGGATACTTGGATCAATTGTACTCCTGATGCCGCCCATCGCATTGCTAGCCCAAGCAGGATAAGTGTATCCTGGGATAGGTCTGAGGATCGCCTTAGCCGTATATAGCCTCACTGAAGGCGCGTGCCAAGTATAATCAACATAGTCGTCAGCACCGAAGTGCATCTGCCAAGGCTCGAGAAGCCTCCTCTGCATAGCCTCATACTCCTGAGGTGTTGTAAGTCTCTGACACTGCTCCGTGAACGGCTCATCCATCGGCTCCAAACCCAGATTCCTCTGGATCTCCCTGCCAACCCTCTTAGCCTCATTTCCGTACACGGGCGGACCCACCGTCTCAAGGTTTCTGAAGGTTGCCTCAGCCATCGTCTTGTTAGGCAGCCCTACTCTAGTCTTCGACAGCTTTGA
>JAGTQU010000054.1:0-4715 GCA_018396695.1 Candidatus Bathyarchaeota archaeon
CCCCTTATTTTATGATTAAAACTAACAAATGAATAGAAATTAGAAACCTATAAATAAACTTAGTTTCAACGATGGGCTAAAGTCCTAATAAAAAGATTAGATTATTTTAATAAACAATAAGCTAACTTTAAATAAAGGATTAATACTTTATTTAATCGATGGCGCGTTTAAGCTATCTTGAACAGTATCAGAGCCATTCCACGCGGAAAAACAGCACCAGCTCCCTAAGGGAGTTTTTTAAGAGTATTTATGGGGAAGCCTCAGACCTTGAGGGGTTAGCTCAACGATACTTCAGTGAAGGGAGGGACTATAAGAAGGACGTGGAGGACTTCTTCATCTCGCTTAATGGAAGACCTCCGAAAACCATTAAGCTGAGGCTCACATGTATCAGAACCTTCCTATCCGAGAACAACGTTGAGCTTGAGGCTAAGTTCTGGAGGAGGCTCATGGGGAGGATTAAGGGGAACAGGGCTTTAACCCTAGATAGGATCCCTACGCCTCAACAGCTTAAGGAGATCATGCACCATCTACCTGTTCAGGGTAAAGCCCTATTCCTGGTTCTAGCCTCCTCAGGTATGAGGATAGGTGAAGCCCTCCAGCTCACAGTAAACGATGTTGAGCTGGATAAAGACCCCGCGGTTGTCAGAATCAGAGGCGACTATACCAAATCGGGAAACAGTAGGATAGCATTCATTTCAAAAGAAGCTAAAGAATCTCTTCAAGAATATCTCAAAATAAGAGATAAGGCAATTGAGGCAAGCGCGAAGCGGGGTCGGAAACCCAAGGAAGCTACCAGGCTCTTTCCTCAGACTGAATCGAACTATCGCTTCATGTGGAACCTTGCGCTTCGTAAATCCAACAACGGCAGCCGGGATCCTAAGACTAAGATTCGTGAGCATCATGTTCACGTTCTCCGTAAATGGTTCAAGACTAGATTAGCCGTAGCGATACCGGTCGATATCGTTGAATCCCTTATGGGTCATGAAGGATATCTCACAGAGGTTTACCGGCGTTATAGCGAGGAGGACTTAGCGAAGTTCTACAAGCAGGGAGAACACCAGCTTCTAATCTTCACGGAAGCCGGCGAGGTCTCGAAGCTGAAGGAGGAGGTTGAGGAGAAGAACCGGCAGCTGCAGCAGATCATAAACGGTCTGGTATCGGAGAACCTTGAGCTTAAGCAGAGGATTAAGACGGTTGAGGAGAAAATCGAGGAGTTTATCAAGTTCTTAAGCGAAGCTTGGAGTCAGAGAGGTTGAAGCTGAAAACGATTTTTAAAAGGCTGAACTCGACTATCCGCTTTTAGAGGTTGAAAGGGAGCTTCAATGAAAGACGGGGGATAATAGAAATGGAGAGAAAACATATAACATTATTGTTATTTGTTGTTGTGCTTATAGCAACGAATTTCATAACATATATTATTCCGCAGTCAATTTATAAGGGAAATCTTGATACACTTCAATTCCAGCTGGATACTATAAATTCTCAGCATAGCGTATTGCAAAAGGGCTATAATGAGTTAAATTCTAAATATGATTTATTAGATTCTCAATATAGACAATTACAAATAGATTATAATTATTTAGATTCAAGATATAAGTCACTAGATTCTCAGTATAAACAATTACAAACAGGTTACAATCACTTAGAAGATCAATATAAAAAATTACAGATTAGTTATAACAATCTTATAGAGCAGAGGGATTATGGCACCAATGTTCAAATAGGTAATAGCTTGGAGTCTTATTATGACTATTTGAGAGATCATAATTTGCTTGATTTGAATTTTGCCGCTAAATTGGCTTTGCATGACCTTGGAAGGATTTACTGGCCTAGTATTGAAAAGGATTATCATGATATCACGGGGGTTTATTCATACGAGGTTGCTAAGAAAAAGATTGATAAGATTATTTCCATAATAGGAATAAGAAGTTACGATAGTCCAACAGTAAAGATTCAGAAAATACTGGATTTTATTCACTACCATATCCACTATGAAGGCGAAATTGATAATGTTTATCATGCACCTGTTGAAACATTGGCTTTTAGTTCAGGAGATTGTGATGACTACTCTATTCTGGCGTCTGCTCTGTTTGAGGCTACTGGAATAGACGCTGCTATTGGCAGGTTTGTAAACTCGAAAAATGAGTATCACTCCATGGTTCTTGTGCACCTCAACGATTTAGAAGGATATTCTTATTGGTATTACGAGAGCTTAACATCTAAAGGATTAGAAAAAGGTAGATGGATAATAATTGAGCCACAATCTACCATTGATTATCAACATGATGAAGAATGGTTTAAACCATGGAAACTGGTTGATATTGTGGCTTTAGATTAAAAAGGAACTTCAGCTATCAAAAAAATACCAGCAATAATCAAAGAGATGGACGACTGAGAAGTGCTCCTAGAATTACTTACTGAGAATCTTCAGAAAACAACTTATAACCAAAAGAAAGCCAAGCTGTCAACCTATTTTGGGATATATTTAGAATGACTCAGCAGGAAGCAGCAAAGAATTGAGAGTTGATCAATCAAGGATTTCTCATATGGAGACAGCTTACAAGTTACTCATAAAACTGGAAGAGAGTGGCACAGTTTAAGGAGCTGTAAAGTAGATTCGCTGAAACTTGGCTAGTAAAGTTTTTACGATTCAGCGTCATTTTAAAAAACCTTACAGCAACATATCCTTATAATTTAAAATTACATTATTGGCTTGTTTTCACATATGTCACAGAATTCACAATAATTACATTTCCATGAATTTCTTATTCCTACGGACAAGGCTCTTCTTTTCCCTAGCCAGAATTCCTCAACAAAACTACAATTTCTTTGAAAATCATCTTCATCAAAATTAAATTCATCAGTTCCGATTAATTGCCTATTTTCCTGATACTCGTATTTTATTCTAATTATTTTCTCTGGTTTAGGTAATGCTTGAAAAATTCTAAAAGTTCTATTAGATAGTTTTTTTTATATTTGGTTCTATTTTATTTCCGATAGACTTTAATTGCTTTAACAATTCGCTTGATATCCTGTCTGAAGATTTAAACCCGTAAAAATGTAATAAATCATCAGTTGTAAATTTTTTTTCTATTAAATCTTGAATTAACCTATGATAAAGCATTAATTGAAACCTTATTGTCTTTGTTTGTGCTATTGATGGCAGGGAATAGTTCTTTCTAGTTTTGGTTTCCCATAGAGATAATTTTCTATGAGTAAAAGTTAATTCATCAACCACGCCAATTAAAAATAAAGAATTTATTTTTCCAAATAGAGGGACTTCTCTAGTCAAGCCATCAGTAATTAATCTTAATAGCCCAACTTGAGCATTATATAGTCTTAATGCAATAATATCTATAAGGCTTTTAGTTTCAACTTTGATTAGTGTAGCAATTTCCTCATGTAGCTCTCTATGTCTCTCTGAACCCTTAATCATTTCTTTTGATTTAACTCTTCCCATATCAAGAGAATATTCTAATTTCTTCTCGCACCATAATTGATCGCTTAAATCGGTAACAGCTATTCCTAGAGGTCTATATTTTTTTTATAAGATCTACCATTTTACTTTAATCTCTCTCTCACCCAGGCTTTTGCCGTATTCTTTATGTTCGTATTTGAACACGCCCCTATTCTTTCCATGAGTAAATATAGCTTCAGTCATTTTTAAATCGTTTAATAGGTAATCTCTGACTTCTTCGCGCTTACCATCTCTCCACATTTTCGGAATTTCTAATGTATTACAGCATTTTGAAAGTCCTAGATTTCTTCTGCATAAGTCATCTAGGGATATATAACAACCAGTTAATTTTTTTAGCTCTAACATTATGTCAAAAGTTTTATCACGTAAAGATTCTAGAATAGAAGAGCCAAGATAGGGTTCAAGGACAAGATAGTCAAATTCCAGTAAATTGTGTCCAACTATTAAATCGGCATCATTAAGTATTTTCAGTAGTTCGTCAAGTTGATTTTCGGAAAAAAATGATGTTTCCCCATTTCTAAGAATTCCTGCAACCGCCAACTTAAGCTTGGTTGGATCTCTATTATAGTGATTCATGCCAAGTTCTTGAAGTAAATATTGTGTTTCTAAATCGAAGAATGTTAGCTTCATCAATACTCGCCTAAGAAATAACTTATAATTCATTTATGGAATCAGATAACGGATTTATTATACATGTAACTCTTATTTCTTTATTATTTAATTAATAATCCTCCACAATTAGGGCATTTTCCCAGATTTAGTTCAGTAAGCATGCCGCAGTAGGGGCATCTAGCTTTTACAACTTCCTTTATAATTACTTCTTTATTAGGCGAGTCTAAAGGCAACAGATTCGCCATTTCTATTTTTGACTTCCAAACTTCAGGATTCTTTACGCTAAATTCGAATCTCGGGATCCCAAAAAAGCCAGGCTCTCTAGTCGTATTTATAGACAGTTTTTTAAATGGCCCCATGCCTACGATTGAAACATCTGAGATTTTTGACAGCGGAATAGTGACTGGGGTATAAGAGCCCTTGAAGAAGATACCTCTCTTCTCATAATCGAAGAAGAGCCTCCGATTTGTGAGATAAAGCTTCCCTTTTGTATTGTGGTATACTGAATCGTCAACCATTATAATGCTCTCTTGAGGATTCAGCGCGACCAATGCTAGCCTCAACCTTTAAGCTCTAATCCACAGTCAGGGCAGGCAGGTTTCTTGAAGACTAGCCCAACTTTAGG
>JAGTQU010000054.1:4777-6466 GCA_018396695.1 Candidatus Bathyarchaeota archaeon
AGCCTCCGATTTCTTTACCGCAAACAGAGCAAAACCCTCTAACCAAGGTTCGTCGATTTTGATTTAACTGAAATTTATAATAATATTTACGGATTAAAATCACTTATTATTTATTTATTAGATAATCTGATAAGTGACGTTGGTGGAATCTGTTGCCTATCCGTAATCTCTGGAGTTTAGAGCCTGGCGAATGTATTGTGGCTGAAGAGCTGCTCAAACGGGGATTCGAGGTTTATTTTCCGGTCCACGATGTAGGGGTCGACCTTTTAATCGTCAAGGAGGAGAAGCATTTCGGTATTCAGGTTAAGGAAAGCAGATATTATTATAGTCGCAGGTGGCGAAGCGGTCATGTTGGGCACAGCTGGCACCAGATAAAGAAGGAGAAGCTGTTGAAGAGCAGAGCTGACTTCCGTGTGTTTCTCACCTACATTCCTGCTGAAGCTGAGCATAAGACAAGCCGCTTCGAGAATAAATTCCTGGTTGTGCCTTCTGCTGAATTAAGGAGACGCATCAGTGTTAAAGACCCGGGGGAAGCCCAGACCTATTCGTTCTGCTTCCATTTTGAGGATAATAGAGTATGGGATGAGCGTATAGCTGTTCCTCATAACGGGCTGACGACTTATGATCAATTCATTGACGCGTGGAGTTTAATCAAATAAGCTAAAGTTCCGCCTCAGAACCGTCTCATCAGGTCTCTGCCTTTAAAACTCCTTTATCCTGAATTGCTTAACTCTCAAGCTGAGAACCTTGCCGGCTCCTCCCTCCTGCTGAGAAAATCATTATGAACAGTATGGGGTTCTCTAATGGTTTTCTCAGGACATCTCCTCTAGCCTTTTCACCATACGACCCCAATGTAGTCCCTGAAGCTCCGTTTTCCGATTCTGACCATGTGGAACATCCACTGAATATTAGTGCGATAATATGCAGTTTAAAACTTAAAGTTATATGACGCAACTTTATCCTATATAAACTGATATGCATGGTAAAAAATTCAATATGCCGCGCGAATTTTCAAGTTTTAGGTTTTACACGAACTACCCTACAATGAATTGTAGAGACGGTATGGAGAAAAGGAAAACGGCGCCAAGAGCCCAAAAATCTGAAAGTTATTGAAAAAGATATGCGGGAAAAACTAGTGTAAGGCGTTTTTGGTAATCCTATTTTTAAGACTCCATACTCAACGCCTCTTCAAATTATGTTAAAGTCCTTGTTCTTTCCCCTCCTCCTATAGATCTGGCATTTATCTTCCAAGCACGCCTTCAGCCTCTGGATCGTGCTGCATTTAAAGGGCTTATATCCATGGTTTAGGATGTGCTGAACCTGGTAGCGGGTTCTCGACTCATCGAAGTCCGAGACCCAGTGAAAGGCTTCAACGATCCTCTCAGAGCTCCACCCCTTCGCATGGAGCTCAGCAACCATGGCGACCCGCATAGCATGGCTTAGATATGGTTTCTCAAGGCTTGCCATGATGCAGGGTCGGATATCGCCTTGAAGGGGCCTCCGCTGAGGCTTCAAAGAGGCCTCTTCCTTGATGTTTCCTGATGGCTGTCTCTATTAGCCCTCGACCGATTCCATGGGAGCGATAATACTTCACGAAGCCAGGCTCAAGGATGAGAGGACCCCCATCCTGGTCAACTGGCTGGCACAGCTTCCCGCTTCCCTGATGGGTGGTTAGAGGCACTCTGGCGA
>JAGTQU010000020.1:0-4043 GCA_018396695.1 Candidatus Bathyarchaeota archaeon
GCGTTGGGACTGCTATAACTACTGCGTCAAGCTTAGGATCCTCAAGGAGTTTATCGTAATCGAGATAATACTTTACATCATACTTCTCGGCAAGAGGCTTAACTCTTTTCTCAGAACTCGCGCATAATGCCACAAGCTCGGATCCTTCTATCTTCTTGAACGAGGGTGTGTGAGCTTGCCCGCCCACAAATCCTACGCCAACAACTGCAACTCCAACCTTCTTTGACATGAACTCTCCCCTTTCACATTTTCTTTACTATTTATATTGCTATCGCCCAGACTCATTCATAAACTATTAAAAGTTTAAAAAATAATCTCTAAACTTGTTGAACACATTCAATTATGAAAAAAATTATTTTAAAAAAAGCTGATCCTCCGAAATCTTTTAAACATCCTCAGGAGGGAGAGGCTTAATAAGCCTCTGCTTCATCAAAAGAGATACTATATCCTGAGTCCTCTTTATGATCGACTCAGCATTTTCAAGAAGCTCAGCTTTACTAATCTTTTTTCGAGCTATGCCCTGCTCTATCGCCTTCAATCCTGTCGCCACAGCCTGTTTAGGATATACTTCCCACTCCTCCATGGAAGGTAGAATATACTCCTCAGATAAACCTCGCTCTTCGGCATGCTTCGCCAACTCCGAAGCCGAAGCAATGCACATCTCATCAGTTATCGTCTTAGCCCGAACATCAAGTGCGCCTCTGAATATGGCAGGAAATACTAAGCTATTGTTCACTTGGTTTGGGAAATCGGAACGTCCCGTGGCCACTATTTTAGCACCAGCCTCTTTAGCCTCCCAAGGCCAGATCTCAGGTATCGGATTGGCACATGCAAAGACTATTGCATCGTCAGCCATAACCGCTACATCCTCCTTTTTGATAACTCCTGGCCCAGGTTTTGAAGCCGCAATGACTATGTCACTTCCCTCCATCGCTTCTTTTACCCCTCCTTCCCTATCTTCAGGATTCGTTTTTACCGCCAGATCCCATTTGTACGTATCTTTGAGATCTTCACGGTTCTTGTTGAGGATTCCTTTACTATCGGTGATTATGACTTTTTTAGGATTCATCCCTGCGGCTTCCAGAACATAGAATGTTCTTGTATTAGCGGCGCCAGCCCCTATTATCGTAAATTGGGCTTCACTTAGCCTTTTGCCAACAATTTTTAACGCGTTGATAGTTCCAGCCAAGATTACAGCAGCAGTTCCCTGCTGGTCGTCATGCCAGACGGGAATAGACATTTCTTTGCGGAGTCTATCTAAAACATGGAAGCATTTTGGAACAGAAATGTCTTCAAGGTTTATTCCTCCAAAGGAAGGTTCAATCCATTTAACGGCTTGTATAATCTCTTCAGGATCCTTTGTAGCTAAACATATTGGGAATGCATCGACCCCTCCGAGATATTTGAATATTAACGCCTTCCCCTCCATTACCGGCATTCCAGCTAGACCTCCGATATCTCCTAGCCCCAGAACACGGGTTCCATCGCTTACAACGGCTACATAATTCCATTTACTCGTCAATTCGAACGCAGCTTCGCTGTTTTTTTGGATCTCACGACAGGATTGAGCGACACCTGGGGTATACCAGATGTTAAAGTCCTGTAGATCCCGGATGGCACATTTTGGCATAACCTCCACTTTTCCATGGTAGAATGCATGGTATTGAGGAGCTATTTTCCCCCACTTCGAAGCTTTAGCAAGCAACTCCTCTTCATTAATCTTCAAAGTCTACCACCTTTCCTTAAGAGATATGGGAATGGAGTATTTAACGGTTAATTAAAAGGCTTTAACCAAATCCTTTTTTAAATTGGCCCTTACATTTTCGCTTATTGGACCCTCTCCATCGATAATATTGTGAAAGGTGCTAAAAACTTTTTGCAGTTTCCTCCAGTCAGGAACATAGGCTCTGCTGTACCATAGTCGAACACTATCGACTCCGTACTCTTCCAGAGCCCATCTATAATTTTCAGCCCTTTCCTCCGAGATCTTGTGCGCTAACCCGTATGGGCCCTCATGTTCAGGAGCCTCAAGGAGCATTATACCATCAGCACCATAAGCGAAAGCGGTTAAGAGGTCATTTAATTTTAACAGGCTTATAGACGGTATTGGGATTATCCTTATGCTGCTGGGATAACTCAGTCTGGCTAATCCAGCGAGATCAACTGCAGTATATGCAACCTCTCTTTCGACGAATGCTAGTATTTTCAATTCTGCTTGCGAAGATTCTAGTGAACCCCTTATCTGCTCTTTAAGCTGCTCTTCGGTGAGCCCCTGAAGATCTAGGGCATTATTCCAGCATGATGGAATACAAGCTCCGCAACCTGAGCATAATATCGTGTTAATATGCGCTTTCCCCTCTTTAATCGATATTGCGGATTCTGGGCACGCCTTAATGCACTCTCCGCATCCGTTGCATAAGGCTATATCCTTTAAAAAGGCTTTATTCGGCTCTATGATTCGCTCACCTGAGAGAAAGTTTACCGCCTTCATAGCTGCCCCTTCAGCCTCTGCGGTTGTCATCTGAATATCTTTAGGACCTATTACAAATCCCGCTGCGAATATACCATCACGTTTTGTGGATAGCGGATCAAGCTTCGGATGCCTTTCAAGAATGAAGCCATCTTCGTCTATGGGTATCCGTAGCATATTAGCAAGTTTATCTGTATCCTCAGGAGCGATTAGAGGAGGACAGAGAACGACGAGATCGACTTGGTTTTCGATCATTGTATTCAGCATCATGTCCTCGCTTCGGACGAGCATCTTCCCATTTTCAAAGGAGAGCTCGGAGATCTTTCCTTTTACAAATATAACCCCTTTCTCCTGAGTAGTCCGGTAAAACTCTTCGTATCTTCTCCCGTCGGCCCTCAGATCTATGTAGTGGATCCAAACGTTAACGCCGCGGTCTCGAAGCAACTGAGCCTGTTTAAGAGCATAAAGACAGCATACCCTACTGCAGTAGGGTTTTCCTACCTCTGTGTCTCTGGAGCCAGCGCATAAGACGTAAGCCGCACTCTTGATCTCGCTACCAGTTTTCGGGACGGTTAACATTCCTTTAGTGGGACCGTTTACATCGAGAATGCGCTCCATCTCTAAACTTGTAACCACATTAGGATACTTGCCGTAACCGAATTGACCCAGTTGGCTGATATTGTATAATTCATAACCAGTTGCGAGGATTATCGCCCCAACTTTAAGTTCGATGATGTCTCCATCATCGTCGAGGTTAATCGCCTGTCTTGGACACGCTTTAACGCATTTTCCACATCTCGTACAAGAGTCAAAATCGATTGTGTATACGCTTGGAACACTCTGAGGGAAAGGTATGTAGATGGCTTTTCTTAACCCCAACCCAGCATCATACTCGTTTGGAGTTTCAACAGGACAGACACGGCTACAGGAACCGCAGCCAATACATTTACTTATATCAACACCTCTCGGCTTTATTCTAATCTTTACATCGAAGTCTCCGGGGGCACCTGAAATCTCAGATACCTCAGCATAAGTGATAAGGTCGATATTCTCACTCTGAGAGACGCTTGCCATCTTAGGGGTCAATATACACTGGCTACAATCCAAGGTTGGGAAAACCTTCGGGAATTGTATCATATGGCCTCCGATGCTCGGTTTCTTTTCGACTAAGTGAACCTTAATGCCGTATTCGGAGAGTCTAAGCGAGGCAGTGATGCCAGCTACACCGCCGCCTATTATGAGTGTTTCGGAAACTGCTTTCAACTTCTCGGGCACAAGGGCATGTGATCTCGATACCTTTCCAATAGCTCCTCTTATTAGATCCATAGCTTTGACTGTTGCGCCTTCAGGATCGTCCTTGTGAACCCAACTACATTGCTCACGAATATTTACAATCTCGACAAGAGACCTATTAAGACCAACGTCCTCAAGGTTTTTTGTGAATGTTTCTCTATGCATCTTCGGAGTGCAGCACGCTAATACGGCGCCTTCGAGTTTAAGATTAGCCACAGTATTCTTAATCTGTTCGATAGACGGCTTCGAGCAGAGATATCTTTCCCTCCGCATGTATGTA
>JAGTQU010000020.1:4058-29841 GCA_018396695.1 Candidatus Bathyarchaeota archaeon
GATTCAACAACCTTCTCTACGTCTACGACATCGCTGATGTTTCCTCCGCACTCACAGACCCAGGCACCAATTCTACGTGGTTTTTTCATCTTGCTTAAAGCCTCAGAGAATTTTTATCTTGTGCTCCAGGGTTCTTTTTCCTCTATATTCAGGCAGTATCAAAGGTGCTCTTCTATCCGTTTTAATTCCAGCTTCAGATAACCATCTCTCGTATCTGTAAACATGGTCTAGGGTCAGCTTGCCTATCTCTATTTTTTTCGCTCTCTCAGCTGCAAACCTTCCAGCCCTTCTTCCGAATACGTAAAGGTCGAGTTGCGAGTTACCCATCAACCGGTTTTTTCCGTGAACCCCTCCACATACTTCTCCAGCAGCATATAACCCTGGAACGCTTGTCTCGCACTTTGTATTTATCTCAACGCCTCCATTCTGATAATGGAGGGTCGGAAACACAAGCATAGGTTCCCTTCTAATGTCTATGTCGAACTTGCCCCACATTCTGTACATTGCAGAGAACTCTCGTTCGATCGTACCTGATCCGTGGATGAGGTCTATGAGAGGCGTATCAAGCCAGACTCCGCGCATCCCTGTTGGGGTGATTATCCCATTATTCCTTTCGTAACACTCTCTAATTATTGCTGAGGACTCGGCATCTCTTGTTTCAAGGGAGTGAACAAATAATTGCCCAAACTTATTCACTGGTTGAGCCCCTCGAGATCTTAACATCTCAGTGGCTAGCTGCCCCACGATCTGCTCAGGATATGCGGCACCCGTTGGATGGAATTGTGTTGAGTCTAAATCTCTGAGATAAGCTCCTACATGATATGCTAAAGGTAAACCATCAGCTGTCGCCCCGTAGTGATTCGTAGTTTCGTATCCTTGAATGTGTAATCTACCAAATCCCCCAGTCGCCAAGATTGTTGATTTGGCTTTAGCTACAAGATACTCATCGGAGTCCATGTTGAAGAGTACTGAGCCTGCAACTTGACCTTTATCATCCATCAATAATTCAACAGCCGCTGTAAATTCAACATAAGGGATCTCTCTATTTAGAAACTCGTCTACTAGAACCCTGGTTATCTCTAAACCAGTATAATCTTTGCAACTGTGCATACGTCTTCGAGAAGTGCCGCCGCCTGCCTCAAGTTTCATAGTGCCATCGGGATTCTTATCATACATTACTCCGAGCGACTCATGCCATTTAATGACGTCGGGCCCTTCTTTGACAAGTACTTCGACTAGTTCAGGTTTATTTGTGAACCTCCCTCCACCCATTATGTCTAGGAAATGGCGTGTGGGACTATCATCCGTGCCATCGGCTGCCTGTATACCCCCTTGACTCATCTTTGAATTAGCGTCGCCAAGCCTGAGTTTCTGGACCATTAGGATTCTATCAGGGTCTATTCCACTTTCATGTGCTAGAAGAGCGGCGCTAAGTCCTGCACCGCCCGCACCGATAATCAGAATGTCAAGGTCGAAGGATATGTCGGTCAAGTCAATATCCTTCGGGTTTATTATAGGATGCGCCTCAAGAATGTCCGCTACTTCATGAGGCATGAGCTGCCCTGCACTTGGACCTATCTTGAGCAGTCTCTTGGTGCCTTCTTTATAATCTGGATGCCATTTTTTTAGTATCTCACTCTTCTCTTCAGCAGACATTAAAGGATAACCTTTTTCCAAACGTTCTGATCTAGTCTTCTCGACTAGTCTTATGGACTCTTGCATATAATCTGGATAGCCTGACATTTTATCACACCTTTATATCTCTAGAATTGTAAAGGTTCTGAAGTTCTTCCTTCGGCATGTTCTTCAACTTATTGATCTCTTCATCAAATTTACCTTCATTTACTTCTTTCACTCTATTCAAAACATGGGAAGCTGGACCAACTACATGTTTGCTGTAGAGCCTCCTAGCAAGTTGCCCTATGTTATAGGGTACTATCTCTGCAGGGCATCGAACGGCGCAGAGTCCGCATCCAATGCAGTCAAAAGAGAGTCTCGCAGCCTCCTTTACGTCTCCTCGAAGAGCGGCTTGGACATAATCCATTACCATGATATCTTGTGGACAGGCTTTTGTGCACGTATTGCATGCGAGACATCTCGATATCTCAGGATAGTATTCTAGGAACGTATTTGCTTCAGGCTTCAATCGGTCGATGTCATATCGCTTTTTATCGGCGGGAGAGAATGGGATCTGAGTTACGATCATCCCATCCTCTACGATTTTTTGGCATGCTAGAGCTACTTGGAGCTTATAGCTCCCTTTTGTCCTATATATTGTGGAGCAAGCTCCGCAGAAGCCCCCCCTACATCCCGCTCCTCTTCTAAATTGATGACCCGCATACTCCATAGCTTTCATTATTGTGAGATTAGCGGGGACCATATGCTTCTTCCCCATGATATATATTGTTATAAATTTCTCATCTTTCCCATTCATCACGACCACGACCTATAGTAAGTCTTTATTCTTTAAAATCACGGTTGGGTCCGGTTTATTCTCGGAAAACCCTGTGGATTCGGCTGGAAGATTAAAAGCCAAAGCCATGAGCTGCGTGAAGTAGACGACAGGAATTGTTCTCAACCCTTTAAAAGATTTTTTAATCTCTTCTTGCCTATCACCTAGGTTGTAACTGCACAACGGGCATGTAAGCATTATCAGATCAGCTTCAGCCTCTGCTGCTTGGGAAAGTATCCTATGAGAAAGTTCGGAAGCCACTTGCTCCATATGAACAGTATGATACGACCCGCAACATTTTGATTTAAAAGGAATCTCGACACTCTCTCCCCCAAGCGACTTGATTAAACTTTCAAGTATAGTAGGATTATCTGGATCGTCGATGCCTAAGCCTCTAGGCCTCAACAATAGACAACCATAATACGGGATTATCCTCAATCCTTTAAGCTTCTTTATTACGAGATTGCTTATGTTATTCCATCCAATATCTTTGACAACTTCGAGAAAATGTTTAATTTCGACTTCACCTCGGTAAGCAGGATCCCTTTCTTCCATATTCTCTCTAACTTTTCGCATTTTTTCCCCGTCTTTCAGAACCTCCGTATTCGCTCTTTTGAGAGTGTTGAAGCACATCTCGCAGAGAGTAACCAGGATGTTCTCATCTACGATCCCTTCGTCTCTCATCTCCTCAACTCTGATAAGGTTCCTGATCGGCGCTATATAGTGCATGACGTCATCCTTCGCTAGAGCATGAACTGTCCCGCAACAGTTCCACCTTGTTAATTCGACCAGCTCAACCCCGAGAACCTTAGCAGAGGCGATAGCAGAAATCTCGAAACTCTTAGCATTAGTTTTAAGAGTACAACCAGGATAATATGCTAGTCTCATTACAGCAACCTCAAGCAGAAAGTTTTCTTTGATTGCTGATTATGGCGATCTGAGGAAGAGTTCGAATCTTACTCTTCTCTAAAGAGTCGAGGCTCACATGACTGTACTTTTTTCTCAGCTTTAACTGGCGCAACGCTTCCATTATGTTAGCCACATCTATCCCCCTAGGGCAACGAACCTCACAGTTGAAGCACGTGCTGCACACCCAGATGGTCTCAGAATCGAGGGCCTCTTCTCTCCCAAGTTGAATCATCCTAACGATTTTTGACGGTAGAAAATCCATCTCTTCAGCAAGAGGGCATCCAGAACTGCAGCCGCCACATTGGAAGCATAGATTAATATCCTCCCCACTCAGCTCTGAGACTTTGAACTTGAAGGATTCATTTTGGAATCCGTAATTTATCGTCCGCCTCGCATCTTTGAAAGCCATATCATTACTTCCGCACATTGATTATTTATATACGTTTTTAATGGTTGAGATATATTTTCAGCCTAAGATGATCCTATAGCTTAAATTTAGATTGGAAAATAGATTCTTATAAGTGTCTGGAAATGGAGTATAGATTGAAAACCCCTGTTCCTGAACCAGAAATCAGGAAGCTAAACTCAGGTGACTTAGTTTACCTTAATGGAACAATAATAACCGCTAGAGATGAAGCCCATAAGAAAGCTCTTGAGATGAAGAAGAAAGGAGAAGATTTGCCTGTAGACTTTAAAGGAGTCGCGGTCTTCCATGCCGGACCTATCATGAGAAAAGAAGGAGAAGAATGGGTTACTATAGCTGCTGGCCCAACTACTTCAGCACGAATGGAGATGTTTGAAGACGAGTTCATCAGGCTATTTAGACCTGCAATAATCATCGGCAAAGGAGGCATGGGAGATAGAACCACCAAAGCCTGCAAGGAGTATGGATGCGTATACCTCGCGTTCACGGGAGGCGCAGCACTACTCGGTGCAAAAGGCGTAAAGAAGGTTAAAGGTGTTTACTGGCTCGAAGAACTAGGGATGCCTGAATGTCTCTGGGTCTACGAGGCTGAAAACTTTGGACCAATGACAGTCACCATAGATGCACATGGTAATAATATGACTAAACAGGTTATGGAACGCGTCTCTAAGAATAAAGAAGAATTAATTAAAAAATTGGAGGAAGTAGATTGAAGAACCTGGAGAATATCGTTGAAGATACAGCTGTTGAGCTCCTTAAAAGAGCAGCTAACATCCTCCAGAACGATTACGTAGCTGCGCTTTCAGAAGCCCGCCAGAAGACAAGGGGGGAAATAGGAAGATCAGAGTTATCGAACATACTAAAGAATATAGAATTGGCGAAAGAGACATCCCAACCTATATGCCAAGATACTGGAGTAGTCGCATTTATGTTGAAACTGGGTGACAACTTTCCAATAAGATCCAAGCTCAGGAAAATACTTGAGAACGCGACGAGGAAAGCCACTAATGAGATCCCGCTCAGACCTAATGCTGTTGATCTATTCCGCGGGAACACCAAAGATAACGTTGGGCGCCATGTACCCTTAATCTATATTGAGTTGGTGGAGGGGGACGATCTAGAGATAACGGCTCTACCTAAAGGAGGGGGGAGCAGCAATGTAGCGGCCCACTCCATGGTGACCCCTGGTCTAGGATGGAAAGGGATAAAACAATTCGTCTTAGAGTCTACTGCGAGAGCTGGATCTCTTGGATGCCCACCATACTTCTTAGGGGTTGGCGTTGGAGGAGGAGAAGACTACTGCATGTTCTTGGCCAAAAAAGCTCTTTTGAAACCTTTCGGGGTGAGGAATGAGGACCCTAAGGTAGCGAAGATCGAAGAGGAGCTTTTAGAAAAGATAAACTCTCTTGGAATAGGTGTCATGGGTTTAGGAGAAGGACCAACTGCCCTTGATCTACATATAGAGATAGCTGCGAGGCATCCTGCATCCCTGCCCGTGGGCGTTGTGTTTAGTTGTTGGGCTTTCAGACACGCAAAAGGGAGAGTCTCTAAGGAAGGTAAAGTCGTATTCGAGTATGCTTGACGATAACAGTGATTAGATCATCCACCACCAACAGGCGGCAGTATCGATACAACATCCCCGTCCTTTAAAACGGTATCGAATCCGTTCAAACTGTTTATGTTTATTCCGTTAACCATATATGAGAGGTAGCTTCTAGGTTGTTTCTCTAAATCGTATATGTACCACTCGAACTCTGCACCATATTTGGAGACCATCACGCCTAAGAGGTCTCTAATAGAAGATTTCTCTTGGAGAGAAATCTTATCAATTTTTTTATTGGCTATCTCTCTCAACATCGCGTAAAGCCTGACTTCGATCTCCAACTTTACATCCGATTTTTAAGAGAATACGAGCATTTATAGGTTGCGAGTAAAAGAAAAGGATGTTTAAGCAATGATTGAAATCAAAGTGAAGGCGCTCGGCATCTTCAACAAAAACAGCAGTTCAGAAAAGATAGTCAAGGTTCGTGGAGAGCCAGACCTAGAGGAGGTTTTGAAGATTTTAGCTAAGAAGGGACTATTCAACCTCTATTCAGCTTCATCTGGCTTAGAGGAGGTTATCCAAAATACTCTGATACTTATCAACGGGGTTGAAGTTCGAAACCTTAAGGGAATAAAAACCAGAATTGAAAGCGGGGATAGCCTCATACTGATCCCCGTGACTCATGGAGGATAAAAAATCTCGAGAAGGTTTGAACGGGATCACTAGTGTCTGAAAAAGAGTTTCTTTCTCGTCAAGGCGAGAAAATACCTTTATGCACAAAGTGTGGAACAAAGCCTTCGATCTACTTTAGACCATACTCAGGAGAACGACTTTGCAAAGGTTGCTTTATAGATTCTATTGAATTCCGAGTAGAGAGGACGATCTCAAGATTTGATATGTTTAAATTTAACAGTCGAATAGCCGTCGCAGTATCTGGAGGCAAAGATAGTCTAAACCTGTTAAGAATATTATGGAGACTTGAAGAGAAGTATTCAAAAGCTGAACTTATAGTTACATCTGTAGATGAGGGGATCAAAGACTACAGGGACGAAGCATTAAAGTTCGTTAAAGAATCTTGCAAACAATACGATGTTGAACTCCAAATCATGTCTTTTAAAGAGCTCTATGGGCTTACCCTTGACGAGATAGTTGAAAAAACAGAGAGTAAGGAGTTAACCCCATGCTCATATTGTGGAGTCTTACGCAGGAGAGCCCTCAACGCGATCGCGAAGAGAATCGACGCAGACGTATTAGCAACGGCGCATAACCTAGACGACGTTGCGCAAACCACGCTTCTTAACCTGATCCGAGGAGATCTAAACAGGTTTTCCGCAGCCTACCCTGTGAGCACGGGAATTCAAGGATTCGTTAGAAGGGTTAAACCATTCTGTGAAATCCCTGAGAGAGAATCTGCCATGCTTGCTTATCTCACAGGAATAAAGTTTCAAAGCATCCCTTGTCCATACTCCGAAAGCGCGATGAGGAACGATGTTCGTAGATTTCTCAACATGATGGAATCAAAAAGGCCTGGAACCATGTTCACCATATATAAAACATCATTAAACCTCGTTTCGGCAAAATTAGAGAAAGATGAAAAAACTGGATTCTGTGAGATATGTGGCGAACCATCTCAAACGAAAATATGTAGAACATGTGAACTACTGAGAGAGATAAACCGCGATAACTCTTCTAAAATCTTTATTAGCTGAATGTGTCGCACATACTTATCAAAGAGAGTGGGAGAATGGGGAGAATAAGAGTAGCTATAGCAGGTCTTGGAAACTGTGCTTCCGCTCTTATTCAAGGCGTCGAGTATTACCGAGATAAAAAGGAGGGGGAGATACCTGGACTCATGCATGTAAACTTCGGTGGATACTACATACAGGATATTGAATTCGTGGCTGCCTTCGAAGTAAACAAACTCAAGATCGGCAAAGATATCTCAGAAGCCATCTGGGCGGAACCTAACTGCTGCGCAAAGTTCAGCGATGTGCCAAGAATGGGTATAGAGGTGCTTCCTGGACCGATTTCAGACGGGGTCGCTCCACACATGTTTGAAGCCTTTAAAGTGGACAGAAGCATAAAGCCTGTTAACGTTTCAGAGGCTCTTAGAGAGAGCAGAGCTGATGTTCTAATCAATTATCTTCCAGTCGGTAGCAGAGAAGCGACCCAAATCTATGCAAAAGCTGCGATCGAAGCCGGATGTGCCTTCGTTAACTGTATCCCTGAGTTCATTGCTTCAGATGGATATTGGGCTGAAAAATTCGAAAAAGCGGGTCTCCCTGTAGCTGGTGACGATATTAAGAGCCAGGTCGGTGCAACGATTTTACACCGCGTCCTTGCGGAGTTATTTAAAGATAGAGGCGTATATATAGATTCTACTTACCAATTGAATCTTGGAGGGAACACGGATTTCCTTAACATGACTGTTGAGAGCCGGCTCTATACGAAGAGGATTAGCAAAACCGAGGCAGTAAAGAGCCTCATACCTTACGATGTCAAGACACGTATAGGTCCCTCAGATTACGTCTCTTTCCTAGGAGATAAGAAGATATGTTATATAAGAATCAACGGAAAGGCGTTTGGCGAACTCCCGTTAACGCTAGATGCCAAGTTAACTGTGGAGGATTCTCCTAACAGTGGCGGAGTCGTCATAGACGTTATCAGAGCCGTCAAACTGGCTTTGGATAGAGGGATCTCAGGTCCTCTCATAAGCATATCTTCCTATGCTTTCAAACATCCTCCTAAGCAGATAAGAGACGATGAAGCTAAGATTTGGGTGGAGGAGTTTATCGAAGGGAAAAGAGACAGGTGAGGCAAAAACCGGATTGAAATCCTTTCAATCATTTATGCGAAACTGAATAGAATAAATTTGATTATAGTTTGCTCGAGAATAGAGGATGTTCTAATGGTTACGCTGTTCCTTGGATGATGATGTTGAAAGAGAAGGTTGTAATGTCGGATACTGAGCTTGATACAGAGAGGGACAGAGTAGCAGAAATAGTTGAGCCTGAACTAATAGTCACCCCTTCTCTATTCCAAGTTAACGATATGTAATTGCTTGCAGATGAGGGACTCCATCCAGAAGTCGACAGACTCAGTTTTAAGCCTGTGTTGCCAGTATTTTTAATGTATATTGTTCTCTCTTTCACTGAACCAGGTTCAAGATCCCCCCAGTCGATAGAACTGAGAGGCTGAGTGCAGGCGGAATCAGAGTAAACCTCCACGTTTACAGCTTTTAATCTCCCCGAGTTTCCAATTGTTCTGGAAAACGTTAGAGCTCCAGTGACAGCCATCGCGCTTGCTATGGAGGCAAATATTACGATAAACGTCAAAACCGTGCTATACTTTATTTTCAACCTCTCTAGGTCACCGATTTAATCTATTTCTGATTGATTAATATAGGAATTATGGATGCTACCTTAAGAAAAATAATACTTTTAAATATAATGAATTTAGAATAAAGAGGTTTAGTATGTTATTCTAGATAATATCTATAAACTAATTTGAGGATCTCTAAAAATTGCCATCATATTGTTATATGTTATTTAATCCTTAAGGATCAGGCACATTTTCTTTTTTAGTTATTTTAATATAAAAGAACGTATTTAATTTGTTTAAGTTTAAAAGGTTAGCAAACCGAAAATTATCTATATGAAAAGTTTAAATTCATGCTAGTAGGTTGTAAAAAGAGAGATAACTCCTTTATGGATTAAGTCAGAGGTTAAGCGTCTTGGCAGGAGTTAAAACTTGTCATCCACAATGCCGAGATTTCAAATGCTCTAAAAACGCTTTAAGAGTTCAGGGTCGGACATACTGGTGCGACTGGGCTAATGATAAATGCGATATAGCGAACTGTAATTATGCAATGTGCTATAAAAGACAGCTTCTTGATAATGGAGTCTGCGGCATGTCTATAAAACGGAAAACAAAAGAGGACTATGGCCCAGAAGACATCTTCCCAGAGCAGCTACGTGTAAAAGAGAAGATTATGAGAAAGACTGGAGAAAAATGGATATTTTAAAAATAACCGAGTTCTTTTTTCATGTTACAAAATATAAAGTCGCTTTTGAAGGACATAATTCCCGAAGATAAGATCGGGCTCCTACGCCATTCTTACGATATTATAGGCTCTAAACAAAAATCCGTTGCAATCATAGAGATCCCTGAACCTCTTAAAAACTATGAAACCGATATCGCTGAAGCAATTATGCAAATACATAAAAACGTAGTAAGTGTGTTAGCGAAAGAATCTAAAAGGGATGGAGATTTCAGGATGAGGGATTTTAGACTTTTAGCAGGAGATGAAGATACTGAAGTCATCCATAAAGAGGCTGACTGCTCTTTTAGATTAGATCCTAGGAGAGTCTATTTCTCGCCTCGAGAGTGTTCGGAACGAGATCGGTTGGTAAAAAAAGTCTCTGAGGGAGAAGAAATTCTGGTTATGTTCAGTGGAATATTTCCCATCCCTATACGAATTGCCAAAAAGTTTAGCAATCTCAAGGTTACCGGCGTAGAGTTGAACCCCTACGCTTACAATTATGGTGTAGAGAACATTTATTTAAATAAGGTAGAGGATAGAGTTGAAGCAATTCTTGGAGATGTCGTAGATGTATGCCCCAATCTTAGAAAGCAGTTTGACAGGATCATTATGCCTCTTCCTAAAGGAGCCTACAGGTTCCTTGACATAGCCATTCCTCTATTGAAAGATAGTGGCATAATCCACTTTTATCATTGGGGACGCGAGCCAGATCTCTTCGCAGAAGGTGAGAATTTAATAGCCATAGCGTCGAAAAAATTTCAAAAATCTGTCGAAGTAATTGAGAGAACTAGAGTTTCTCAGTATAGCCCCAGAGTTTGGAAAATCCGGATAGATGTACTTGCTAAATCCTTATAGTTTTAGGTTTCTTTATCTCTTTTTTCCTTGATGCCACTTGCTTTTTCTCGCTCTATCTCTAAAGGTTTTTCGAGCGGTATTGGCGGGGGTGTTGTAGCCATAGTATAGCCAATCCAAAGAATTAGTATGAGAACAGCATATATTGCGATTACTACCGGCAGCTTAAAAGCCCATTCACTGATATCTTTTGTAATCCACTGTGATAAGCCGATTAAGGGAGCGAAAGCCCATATGAAGTAGCCTACCATAAATATTATGCTGAATACTATAATGAGTATCCCTAACCCTTTATCGTTCATTTTAGATTATATAAAACTCTTCTATGAAGTTTTTAGAGTTTTCCTTTTTTGGGTAGACCCTATTTTCTCGTCCAGATTAATTCAACAGAATAGGCTGATAATTATTGAGATAAAACAGATTCCTATAGGAATTTATTATTCATTTTTATAAGAAATAACCTTATGAAAAATGAGAGAAGAGTTTTAAAGAAGGTAAGTAATAAAAAATGGAAATAACTAAAGTAAGGTGAAGTTCTTGAAAAATCTTCTAATCCACACATTGAAGCAAGTTGCATTAGAGGAGCAACCTATAGAGATTTGTGAGCGGAAAGGTCTTGGACATCCTGACTCTATCTGCGATTCTATCATGAACGAGATCTCGGTCGAGCTTTCGAAAGAATACCTCAGAAGATTCGACACGATCCTCCATCATAATCTCGATAAAGGCTTGCTAGCAGCAGGGGAGAGTAGTGTAAAGTTTGGCGGGGGAGAAATACTTCAACCCATGTTAATAGTATACGGTGACAGGGCAACATACCGAGTCGGAGGGGAATATATACCAGTCGACGAGATAGCGATTAAGAGTACAAAAAACTGGTTGAGAAAAAATATGCGATTTATTGATCCTGATATTCATATTAAATACCAAAACGAGGTTAAATCTGGAGCCGCATCATTGCAAGATATCTTCGAAAGAAGAGGTCGATTCCTTGGAGCCAATGACACCTCTGCAACAGTTGGTTTCGCACCTTTAACAGATTTAGAGCGTCTCATACTTGAACTAGAAAAATATTTGAATTCAACAGGTTTCAAAAAAGAGTTTCCTGAATCTGGAGAAGATATAAAGATCATGGGCTTCAGAAAGAATAGGGAAGTCGATCTAACCATCGCAATGGCGTTTGTAGATCGATTTATAACAAACGAGCAAGATTATTTTAGAAAAAAGAGCGAGATTTCTGAAGCCATAAATAGTTTCATAAACGATCATTACAGCTTCGAAAAGGTGAAGATAGGACTCAATGTTCTCGATGCGGAAGGAAGGGGCATTAATGGCCTGTATCTAACTGTTCTTGGAACATCCGCGGACGGGGGAGATTCTGGGCAAGTCGGAAGAGGAAATAATGTTAACGGCATCATCCCTCTTAATAGACCTACATCTTCAGAGGCGGCTGCAGGTAAAAACCCTGTCAGTCATGTCGGTAAAATCTATAATATACTAAGCTACAAGATAGCTGACGAGATCGCTAAGAAAGTTGAAGGCGTGAAAGAAAATTATGTATGGTTGTTAAGCAATATAGGTCAGCCGATAAACGAGCCGAAGGTCGTGTCTGCCCAGATTATTCCCAAAAATAATGTAAAGGTTGAGGAAATTTCATCTGAGATTGAAGAGATCATAGCATACGAATTTGAACATTTAGATGATTTTTGCAGGGACCTAGCGTTCGGTAAAATCAAGATATGTTAGCGGAATCCTATGATCAAATCTTATGATGTTGGGAGCATTCCTCTCAGAATAGACTACAAAACTATTTTAATGGGAGCTAGGACTTCCCAAACCCTTATGCCTCTACTCAGGAAAAGCAGTGAAAACGATTCTTTCAGCCTTTTCAGAGACGAGGTTTCATCCGTCTTCGTTGAGAAGCTGAAAGCTGGAATCGATGTACCCAATTATCCACAATTTCGGGATATGAACGAGATGTTTTTTGAACTCATAAACGGTTGGCAGAAGACGCAGACAGGATACGTTTCACTCGGAAAACTAACCGCAAGATTTGGCGCCACTATACCTGAAGTCGATGCTATTAGGCAAAACTCATCTCTCATCGCTGATAGCGCGTCAGTGGACAGCTTCAAATTAAAAATCTGCGTGACAGGCCCTTATACCCTCTCATCTTTCTTCATAAACCGAGGCCCTAAACTTTTTGATGAGCTTGGAACTTCCATTTCCAAAATCTTGTCCGCATCAATTTTTAAAAAGAAGAGGGGGGAAGTCTCAATGATATTCGTTGATGAGCCTCTCTTAGGATTCGTTAACGATCCTCTCTTAGATCACGGATCGTTGGGGAGGAGGTCTCTGCTTGACTCTTGGGAGAGGATTTGCAGAGTAGCCTCAATAAACAACATCGAGTCAGGCATTCATCTACACAATACAAGTGATAACCTGTTCTGGGAAGTCGATGGTTTAGATGTCGTTGAGTCCCATGTCGATGATCCGCTATATTATTCAGAGTCAACTCTCAGCCATCTTTCGAAAACAGGAAAGAAACTTAAGGCCAGTATTGCAATAACCGACTTCGATAAGCTGATAGCAAATAGAATACAAGATATTGAGCACATTACAAATATTCAGGAACGGATAGGAGAAGAATGGTCGAAGATCAGGAGAAAAGAAGTCGATCCAAAGATCTTTCTCGAAGACCAAGAAACCATGATAAAAAGGCTAAAGAGGATAATCAAACGCTTCAAAATGGAACATGTTCAATATGCAGGCCCTGAATGCGGTTTGCGGAGCTATCCTAGCTATGAATGTGCCCTTGAATGTCTGAGGAGAATCTCAAAAGCCTTAGACTCCTTCAATGCTGAGTTATCGGAATAGCGGTTTTACGATTCACTTCCAACCTTCCACGGTATTATGAAATATTTTAGATGTAAATTCTTTCAAGGTAAATCCTCGAGACTTGGCTATTCTATTCATCTCTCGAAAAACTTTAGTCGAATATTGTATCGCCTTTTTTTGTTTTGAGACAACCTCTTCATCTAAACCCTTTTTAATAGCAAGATCCCTTAGTAGAGGCTTCCTCGGTTTTTTAGAATCTTTACAGATCTTAAGATGAATGGGAAGAGCTAAAACATAGTTTATGAGTGCAATATCAGCGAAAGGTAACCTTAGCTCGATCCCTAGATCGGCGCAGACTTTAAAGTCTCTTTCAAAATTAACTCGATAGCTTTCAACTAAGTCTTTAAACATCATATCTTCCGCTCCGTGCGCAGAGTTCTTGTAAACATTCACGTATTTTTGATAACCTCCAAACAGCTCGTCGCTTCCACTTCCAGTGAAGAAGACTCGGCTACCATGCTCACTTGCGCTTTTAGCAGCCCAGTATAAGGGTAGAGCGATAGAAGCCTTGAAGGGATCATCCTCTTCAATACTGTTTACCACGTGAATAAGGACAGATTCTAACTGTGCGGATTGAATCACCTCAACTCTAAGCGGGAGGCCTAAACTATCGGCAGCCTTTTCCGCTATTTCAAACTCTGGAGATCCTTCCACACCTACGCAAATCAAGTCAACATCTAAACCATTCTCTTTCAGAAAGTAGGCGAGCAGATAACTATCAATCCCTCCTGAGAATCCTAGAGAAGCTTTTGAGACGTATTTCGAGCGAACTCTCACCGATTCGGAGATTAGGTTTTCGATTCTCTCTACAGCCTCATCTTCCGATACTTTAATAGGGCTCCTCGGACGAAGCCTTCCAGCCTCCCGGAACTCGAAACCTTTTCTACTAATAGTAAATATTTTTCCTGGTGGAAGAGACGTAGCATTCCTTATGCCAGCCTTATGAAGCATCTTCCGATTCGAGGCTACTCCCGCTAACTCATTCGACTCACCTAGATAGATGGGCGTGACTCCTACCGGATCTCTGCAGCAGATTATCTGATCATCGCTTGTAGATGCGTAAACAAAGGACCCATTTTCTGAGACTAATCTTTCCAAACCAAATCGAACCAGTTCAGAAGCCTCAATCATATCCGAGGGAGATGATTTCTGCCAGAGTCTACCCTCAAACACTGAAACGGATCCGAACTGAAAGATCGGTTGAATCTGATCCAGGTAGGTTATTTTCTTCAATCTGTAGCCTATTAATGTAGATGAGTTCAACTGAACTTTACATAAGCTTTTGGAAGTTATAACGCCTCTAGGTGAGCCGAAACCAAATCCATCAGAATGGGATGGCGTCGCAGATTCAAGCATTTTAAGGATCTCGTTAGAAGCATCTTTTCCATTTTTACTGATTAGTGCTGCTAGGAAGCCCATTGTGAACTCCGTAAAGCCTTAAAAAATAGGGAAGAATCTTTATGCTAAACCAGAACTCGCTTACCTTTTTCAGTAATTATATACTTTCCTTTAACCGGGCTCTCAATGTATCCTGAAGTCTTTAACCCACGGAGTTTCGTCATAACTGTTCTCCAAGGAATATTCGATGCCTCCCCTATCTCCTTACAGCCAACAGGCTCCTTCATATTCTTCAAGGCTTTAAGGATGTTTTTCTGCTCTTCCGTTAATCCTGACAAGAATTCACCAACTACTTAATAGTCTGTCCTTTTAAAAAAGTTATTACAGTTTTTACGAATCTCCAACTATCTCGAGTATCTCGTTGACTTGATCCTCGTTCAGGGCGGCTCTATGAAGATGTCTTCCCTTCTTAACATCGCTTGAAAGGATCAAGTTTTTAATCGGATAAGGCTTGGAGAATTTACTAACATATTTGAATTTTAGAGCCATTTTCCATCCGTTCTATTTACAGCACTTTTCCTCTTCAGATGAGAGCTCCCATAACACATCTATTCCTTCGACTATGACCATATACAATGAAAGAGTCTCTGCTTCCTCTTTCTCATAAATAAAATGATGTTTCGAGTTTCCAGCCTCTAAACTTGCCTGTATAATATTTTTTGGCTCAAAGACTTGTCTCTCCCGGTCGTCTTCACTTATCCGAAAGATGTATCCTTTCCTTTTTTGGTCGGGAAACATTGATCTCTATATCAACGAAAATTCTTTTTAAAACTGATCAGATTCTTCATTCTCAGTATATTCCGTTAACATTTTTTGCTCTGCTTCGCTTTCTTCAAGGCTTCTCCACTCATCCTCTTTCACTTGCCCTCCAACTTGCTCCCTGATCTGCTTTGCAAGTCTCACTCCTATTAAAGGAATCTCTACCAGCTTACTGATCTGAGCCCTTTTCAAACTCGCGATCGTCCTAAATCCAGAGTTGTAGAGTACTCTTGCAC
Source organism: Candidatus Bathyarchaeota archaeon (assembly GCA_018396695.1). Classification (GTDB taxonomy): domain Archaea; phylum Thermoproteota; class Bathyarchaeia; order TCS64; family TCS64; genus JAGTQU01. Next base: position 19,572 of record JAGTQU010000020.1, read on the forward strand.
GTATCCTCCCTATACCCTTAAGTTTAACAAGAGGAAGAAGCTGCGGAGTAACACCATATTTTACTCGTTCAGTCAGCTGAAGGAGATGTCTGTTATACGTTGAGATGCCTAATACTCTAGCTAGCTCTCTCGAGGAGTATAGAAGCCACTCTGCGTTTAAAACGATGTTATACCGGTCTCCAGGCTCAACGGAAAATGACTCTAAAAGCTCGTTTTCAGGCGACTCTTCTATCCATTTATTGAGAACCATCGCAGTTTTAACTTCCCCTATAAACTCTTCATATTCGATGTAATCATCTGCCATTTCTATTTGGAAGGCAAACTCGTTTCTGTGCTCCTCAACGTAGTTCTCGATCGCCTCTATCTCACCTTTTCGAGGCCTAAGGATCGGTCTCATATCAGGGGTTCGGCATATCATGTGGAGCCATGTGAAATCCGTGACCTCTTCAGCGCCCTTCTTAAGCCCATCCCTAATTATAACAGCTGACTCCGGGTTGATGTAAAGCTCTGAAACACGTTTACCAAAACTAGTTGCATTAATGCAATCTTTATCATATCTAATCATCTCTTCGTTATCGAAATCTTTCAGGATTGTAGCGATGCTCCTACTAAGGTTCCTTGGATCATAATGGTATCCATAGAATGTCTTCCCAAAGAATTCTAGAAGCTCTCGCTCTGAGTGGACGTACCTAGATGAGATGGAGGCTAGAACATGCCCTTTGAGCGAAGCCTCGGAAGCGAGCCTACTATATAACCTCTCAGGATTTGAAAAGACGTAGTCTTCCATAAGCATGTCGACGTTATCACGCGAAGAAGCGACGAGTATTGATTCTCCGAAATCGTCATACTGTGGCCTCCCAGCCCGCCCGCTCATCTGCTTGTACTCCATAACAGATATAGGGTACATTCCATACCCCGTCGTGAACCTGAGGTGGTTAGCTATAACTACAGTCCTTGCTGGAAGATTGACACCAGCAGCTAGAGTCGGTGTCGCCACAAGAATTTTTATTTTGCCAGCTCTGAAAGAGTCTTCAACGATCCTCCTATGAGCCGAGCTTAAACCAGCGTGATGGAAAGCCGCACCCTTAGAAACCATCGAAGCTAACTCATCTGAGAGCCGAGTCTTCTCCCCTTGAAGCATTATCTTAGATGATATTTCATTAAGCTCATTGATCAACCTCCTCTGGAGTAGCCCGTTCTTCACCAATGATGCAGCAGACTCCTTGGCTAGACTCACCGCCCTCTGCCTACTCTCCACAAAAATTAGAGACTGCCCCCCTTCAACAACAGTATTAATTGCTACATTGATAGCGTCGAAACTACATAACCGAGATAATTTTTTCGAGCTCCCATCACTAAAGGTTATAGTATCTTTATATACTACTCCCTCTTTCAACGGTACTGGTCTCCAAGATGTTGAGACACATTCAGCGTTCAACCACTCCGCAATTTCATCAGCATTTCTTACGGTAGCGCTAAGAGCGACTACTTGGATATCTGGTTTAATCTGCCGTAAACGGGTCAAAGCAACTTCAAGCGTCGGTCCCCTTTCATCTCCTATCAAGTGGATCTCATCTGCTACGACCATAGAGACTTTATTCAACCATTGGGCATTGTGACGAAGTAGAGAATCGCACTTCTCATTGGTCGTTATGATCACATCGTATCTTTCAAGCCATGGCGTGGAACTGTCAAGGTCGCCTGTGCTGATCCCTACCTGGATTTTCCGTCCATCTCTCTTATGGAGCTCAGCATATTTTTGAAAAGTTTCATACTTCTCCCACGCCAGCGCCCTCAGTGGAGTCAAGTATAGTACTTTACCCTCGTCTTCCATTAGACGCTTTATGGCAGAGATCTCAGCGACTAGAGTCTTTCCACTCGCTGTAGGGGTTGAAAGCATCAGGCTTCTACCGTTTAAGACTCCTGTTTTAAATGCTTCTTCTTGAGGGGGATAAAGATCAACATAGCCTAATCTGTTTAAGAGATCCTTCAGTTCTCTAGGTATTGTTAGATCCGAGACCTTCACGGTGGTTGCCCTTCAATCCTCTTATGAAATATTGGGTAGATTGACCCCAATAAATCTTCGTCTCATAAAAATCTCGTCGAAAAAGCTTTCACATTCTTATGATTAAAGATTAAAGGACTTACCATGCAACATAGGAGATCTTATCTCACGAGGTTCTTTTGTAAACTCCAGGTCTTGGAGAATATATTGTGCCATCTCGCATTAAAATGCTGATGAGTTTAGCTGCATCTGATCTTTCGATCATGTGATCCTCCTGTAGAGCTTCATAAAGATCCTCTTCTTTAGCTACCCCTGTTGCCCGCTCCATATCAACTATGACGCTCAATACCTTCTGCAACTGCATCTGTAAGCTACGAGGCTTCCCAGTGTATATTATATCTATGTCTATCTCACCTGTTGCTATATCTATTCCAACCTGCTCCATGCTTTTACGCATCAGAGTGATGACAGCTTCAGCATCCTCTACAGTAACTATATTTCTGAGCTGAACTCTAGCCCTTGCTTCAGCTAGCCTCACAAGAGACTCGAGCTGTCGAGCCGTTATGCTTATCGCGGAGGCTTCTCCCCCTTCAGATGATGCGCTCCTCATCTTAAGATAGAATTCTTTAAAGCGACCCATAACCTCCTCGGTGATCCTAGGCTTTATTTGTTTAGAGTAACTAATGTATTTTCTCATCATATCTGGAGGAATGAGAGAAGTTTCAGTCAGCCCCTCCATCATATGGAGGCGCAGTATGTGCTCAGCCATACGGGCATCTCTATCAGCTTCAGGCCTATCTTGAAGGATGAATATTAAATCAAAGCGGCTGAGAATCGTCACAGGAAGGTTAATATTTTGTCCGACAGTTTGGTACGGGTTATACCGTCCTAGAGTGGGGTTAGCTGCAGCCAGTATAGAGGTTCTAGCGTTAAGAGTCGCCACGATCCCTCCTTTGGCGATAGAGACTACCTGCTGCTCCATGGCTGGATGTATAGCGCTCCTGTCCTCTTCTCGCATTTTATCCATTTCATCTATGCAGCAGACCCCCTTGTCTCCAAGAACTAGTGCGCCGGCTTCGAGGATGAAGTTTCCAGAACCCCCCTCCTTCACCACAGCTGCTGTAAGCCCAGCGGCTGTTGATCCCCTGCCAGTCGTGTATAACCCTCTTGGAGCCGTCTTCGCCGCATATTGGAGGATCTGGCTCTTACCTGTACCAGGATCACCTACTAGTAGAACGTTAATGTCCCCTCTGATTCGCATGTCTGGCAGATCTTTAGAGACCCCGCTGAATAATAGGTACAAGATAGACTCCTTAACATAATCATATCCATATATTGAGGGGGCAATTGACTTGAGAAATCTCTGATGGACCATAGGATCCGAAGCCAACTCTTTTATCATCTTCTCATCTTCTGGCGTTATCTCAATCGCATCAGTTTCTCGGCCATAGACGTCTACATAATTAGCGTTCAAGATTAAGTCGAATATGCGCAGAGTCCCTCCCCTCCCTTGTCTTTGAGTTAAACCGATTACGCCAATTATACTTACACGGTCGCCAGGGCGGGCTACATCGACTAGATCATCCAATAAATCAATGTTTAGGGATCTGGGGAGCTGCCCAGGTGGCAGAGCCTCAGGTTTCTCCTGGAGGGTTATTCTTTGAGAATCGATGAATACTGACTCCTTGGGGACGAGTTCAAACCCTCTTCGGCTGTTACATGATTCACATTTTAAAGGAGTTCTCATATACTGATTCGTCTGCTCTATCCAGTTGATTTCTCCGCAAGAATTACATCTGAAAGCTGCTTTGAGAAGGAAGGGGGTTACTGCGGTTGCTCTGACAATTATTCCGCTAACCATAACGAGTTTCCCTATATTCTCGGATCCTATCTTTCTTAGAGGAATCTCTGTCGGTAACCCTCTAAACCTGATGTGTATTCTTTTAACCTTCTCAGCATACTCTGGATCCCTGATTCGAAGTTTCAGAAGAGCCGCTGATTCCAGATAAACTAGATAGTCTTCAGGATTAGAGAGAATTTTTTCAGCAAAATCAGTATCAAATGTGTAGAGATCGTGAAAATCGACTATCAAGGATCTCGATCCTTTAACAGCCAGCTCAGAGATCTCACGTTCATATTTTATATTATTCTGCTCGTCTCTGAACTCTTCGATGAACCTCTTGAAAATATCTTCTGCAGATAATTGAATCCAAGACGACGTCTAGCCAACCCCCATCCTTTTCATCTGACTCCTCCAAGAGCTGATAAGCTTCGCAAGTTCATTATATATTGCTTGTTCTTCGGGCTGAAGCTCCTTAGATGACGGGGTGACATTCGAAGAGGCTAGGCGGAGTATCTTGACTATCCTACTTTCTAAAACGTCTCTGAACATCCCTTTTAACCTGTTTACGAGTTCAGCTCGAGTGGAAGTTGATGGTTCCATGGAGAGGGAGGATAAAGTGAGATACATCTTTCTGTAGAATTCTTCTGGGAGAGGAGATAGCTGCCCTAAAGGCTGGAAGCGTTCTCGATAGTGTATTTGGGTCAACTCTTCGGCTGAGATCATGCTATTCGAGAATCTAGCTAGACCAGACGCTACAAGCTCTCTAGCCAACCATAGTCTGACTCTAATCTCTCTATTTGGTTCAGTCTCATCAATAGTTATTCCAGCCGTCTCCAAACGCTCGATCTTCTTATCGGCAATTATTTTGACTGGAATATTCTCGAATTTGAAATTGAGATCCGTCGGAGACTTCATGGACATTCTGTCCAATTCAGAGTTTTTCCATAGTATAGCTTTATCCCTCAATGAGATGAGAGTAACTTGAAGAAACCGATTTAAATTCAGGAAGAGAACATTGAGATAATTAAATGAGTGAAACAAAGAGAGGCGAAGAACTGCTCATCTCAGAGATTTTGAAGTTATCTAAAGATCCTAAGATTAAAAACCTCGTAGATCAGAGAGTTTCTGAGTTTCTTGAAATACACGAGGCGGATTCTAGGAAGTGGTTCATAGAGCTTGTTTACTGCATCTTGACCGCTAACTCGAGCGCTGAGAAGGGGCAATTATGCGTCGACGGGTTAGATAGGTGCGACTATATTCTGAATGGGAGTTTATCTGAGGTTTTGAATGAACTGCAGCGTTTCGGGCACAGGTTTGCGGCGAAGAGGGCGGAATATATTATTGAGGCGAGGAAATACTCTAAAAACTTGAAGGAGATTATCCAATCCTTTAAGACTTCAAGCGAAGCCAGGGTCTGGCTCTCTGAGAATGTGAAGGGATTAGGTTTTAAGGAGTCAAGCCATTTCCTACGCAATGTCGGATACCTTGATTTAGCTATATTAGACCGTCACGTTATCTCGAACATGGTGGAGTTTGGGTTGATCATGCCTGAAAAGAGGAGTCTCACAAAAAAGAGGTATCTCGAACATGAGAAGATATTGAAAAGAGTAGCTGAAAGAGTCAAGATGCATGTAGGAGAACTTGATCTCTACCTCTGGTATAGGAAGACAGGAAAAGTGCTTAAATGAGATAATCCCTTTAAAATTGGATATCCTCCCCTAGGTTTTCTCTGAAGCTATTACAAGGGCTCATTGTGATATAATGTCACAATTGAAGCTTGATTCTTGTGACTATTTTTTTATTTATTTTAAAAATTTTTATTTAGTTTAAATTGAAGAATTCAAGTCTGAAAACCATTTTAATTGCTACAAGGGTTACACCCCATGTAAAGGCAATCATAGACCAAGTGGCTAAGAGAGAAGGGTTAACTGTATCTGAATGGCTTCGAAATCTTATCATTACAGACCTTAAAAATCGAGGAACCTTACCTACACTTCTCGTATTTCCTGACATAATAAAAGAAAATAAGAGAGGAAGAGAAAATGAGTCAACGAGTTTCTAGTGGAAATTCTGAACTTGACAAGCTAAATGGCGGAGGATTCATTCCAGGCAGTTTAATTCTACTCACAGGCGGTCCTGGAGTAGGTAAAACGATCTTATCTGCTAGGTTCATCTACGAAGGCGCAACAAAATATGGTGATCCAGGTGTGTACGCTTGCTTTGCTGAGACGAAGAAGACATTTATTCGTAACATGCAGAATTTTGATGTGAACTTTGAAACATTAACTCTGAAAAAATGTAGCAATTCTTGATATGTCTATAGGGTCTGAATTGGATCTTCAATGGGCTTTTAACAACCTGTTGGAAACTACGATCAATCTAAACGCAAAAAGACTTGTTATAGATTCTGTTACAGCCATGTTAGTTGGAAGAAGCGAACTCAAAAAAAGATACTTAGTTCATTTGTTGTATAAGGTCATTCAAAAATCTGGCTGCACTACACTAATGATTGCAGATATGCCTTGGGGAAACAAAAGAATAGGATGTGGCGTAGAAGAGTTTATCGCAGATGGTATATCTTGATGCAACATAATTACGATAAAGAAGGCAATCTAAGAAGATATTTTAGAATCTTTAAAATGAGAGGAACAAGTCATAGCTATAAAACTCACGAATATATTATCGGTAAGAACGGAATAGAAATTAAAACTTGAAATGATAGCTTATAATGCTAATCACATTTTAAAGATCTTTTTTCGATATAATGCATTTGAAATAGTTTTCCAAAATAGCCATCATTCAGGCATGATAAAAACAGGTTCTCTGAAAAAGTTTCCAATTTTCATCTGCATAACCTAAACGTACTAAAATTATATCGAGTTTTACCTTTATCTCATTTGAATAATTTAAGTGTCTAAATACTCCAATTTTTAAGCTGAGTAAAAACCAAATTTCTAAAAATTGAACTCTCCCTTGTATACTGTAGAACATTATTTACATTATTTTTAACATTTTTATGTAAATTTTAATATGTGTTTACAGACAGTTAACTAATGTTTAACATCTGTTAACAATTTAGTAGCTTTTTCTTTACATTAAAAACTGATAAACACCTTCGAAGGTACCTCCCCTAAAGGAATAACAGGATTGAATAAAGTAAAAGTTTATGCTTTCGGTGCGTGGATTCTGGCAGCGATATTGCTCGGTGCGACATGGACTCAACAGAGTTCTGGAGGCTCAATCTCAGTGTCAGCGGGAGGAATATCTGGCGGTCTTGCAGAGGTAGAAAATTACTCTACATCTTTGCCTGATTGGGATCCGATCGAAAATGCTGTAGGAAGTGTCACAGCTGGCAACTTGTCCAAAATACATGTTGCTGATATAGGACGATACATGGTTACAGTCTTCCTAACAGATGTTGATGAGCTAATCCAAGGTTTAATTACTTGAACTTTAACGTAACCATTTCTCAGACGAGGATTGGACGCAACTTACTAAAGAGACATCAGAATGGTTGACCTTAACGAATGGTCATGTAGTTCTATATGTTGAGGGCAACAATCATTACATTTTAGGTATCTCGGACGGTGTCTTCTATTGCACTGAAATAGGCACTGTCGATAATATAAGTTCAGAGTTCTACGTCCTAGTTGAACAGGCTTAAAGCAAGTTGAGACTCACTATGAACAAGTAAGACTGCTAATATTTGGAGTTTGATGAAAATGAAACTGAATAAAATGCTAATTCCTCTGTTTTTAATTTCAATATCCTCACTTATTTGGGCTTCCCAGTCAAATCAGTTTAACTTATCAATATCGACGGGTAGCACTGCGACTAGCGGAGGAGTCGCAGATGTCACAAGCATATCTCAAACCGTGACGATGACATGGGGAAAAGCACAACGAATCTATGGTCAAGCCATATTCAACATTAGTAATATTGCACATGGAATGGTGAACCGACTACTCATCCATGTGATCCTCACCGATCCACAAGACTTGATTAAAGTATTTGGCAATCGCCACGCCTACATAAATGTAACAGTCTCCGACTCATCAAATACGCCTGGCAATGTGTATGCCTGGGATATACTCTCCGAAGAAAACACTGAAGTCCTCTTGAAGACTCAAGGCGTACCGATCGAGACCACTAAGCTCTACATTCAAGTGACAATCAGGGTTCCAGGAGGACCACCCCCAGGACAACAAGAGAAACAGAGTCTAGACTATTACTGCAAGGTCTATCTGCACTAAGGAGAGATAAAATGAACCATGAGACATGTTAAATTACGATATGCAGTCATTCTTTCTCTAATAGTTGGAGTTCTCTTCATGAATTATGTTATGCCAATGATACCTGTAATGAGAAGTTTAGGCGCCCGAATGATGATCGTTGCATCCGGCAGCATGAAACCTTTCCTAAACCTAGGCGATATAGTAGTCTTGACAGGTACAGATCCTGAGAACATCAAAGAAGGAGATGTTATAACCTTTAACGTTGCACAGAGGCCCCAACAGCAATACAATTATCCGCCTACAGTTACGCATAGGGTTGTTGAGATAGTTAAATTAGGCTCTGAAATCTACTTCCAGACAAAGGGAGATACAACCGAGAAAGACCCATTCACTGTTCCAGCAAGAGACGTCATAGGAGTATACGCATGGAAGATCCCTTACGCAGGTTTACCCTTCGCCTTTCTAAGAAGCACCTATGGCTTGATGCTACTAACATCTTACATAATTATGGATACCACTTTCACATATGGACCAACACTGTGGGAGAAGAGGCAAGAGAAAGAGAAAGCAATGACCATGATGCTGCAGGATGTAACTGGGATAAAACAATCACTTGAAAACCTTTCCATCTCAATAATGAGGAACATAGTCGGATCAGATGCTGGGATTCTTTTGAAGAGAAAATCTCATGGGAAAGTTGAAGTTGTTGAAAAGGTTCGCCCTGAAATCGTGACCGTTAAAAGACATTTAGTTGAAAAGGGAGGTTCGTATCACGATTACTAAAAATAATAGTTGCATCTTCGTGAAGCAATGGAGTTGTCCTGTCGAAGAAGATGAGATCCCAGTTAATATTTGCCACCTCTGCATAGAAGCCCGGAAGACTCAAAATGCTTTCGTAACAGTCAACAGAGTAGAGACCTCTAACTTGATAATTGAACAAGAGGTCATTGAAGACGGGTGGACATCATTCTTAAGTCTTGACCGAGAATTTGAGAATGAGGAAATAGACATAGAAGAGTACCTGCAAAAAAGAAAAGATGTTTTGAAGAAGATTGGAAAAGCGAAAAATATACGCTATTCCTCCTTTTTTTAGACATATTAAACACAAATTTTGCTTGAAATATAATAATTATATAAGGATATATGAAATATTTTGCATTTAATCGTTTCTAATCGAAATAATTGAAAACCAATTAACCAGATTTTTGGATTAAAGGAGATTTTTCCAATTATTAGAATTGTCCTCGATTTTTTCTTCTAATATTTTGAATTTCGGGGGAAAAAAGGATATCGCTATGAGGGAGATATTAAAGATTGTCTGAAAGACTAGGGGGAACTCAAGTTTTCTTAAGAACCACTCTTGGAAACTTGTTATAAAAAACCATGGTTCTATGGAGTAGAGTCCAAAGATGAAAAGGATCACTCTAACTTCATTTGGTAAGGCAAACTCGAACTTTCCTTTACGGATCTTAAAATAAGTTTTTATTGAAAAATAAGCTGCACCGAGGTATACGATTTCCATAGGGACAGAAAAGATTAATATCTTATCTAATGCGAGAGAATAGGAAATAACTGGGTTAATCTGTCCTAAAGATGAAATAGCGAAACCATGAAATAGCAATAGAAAAACATTTTTTATTAACACTTTTTTTGGATTTTAGTTCATGAACACTATATAAGCATAATGTTGCGAATATGATATGTGATAGTATATAATGCCAAGTGTATTTTAAGTGGTTAATAGCAGGATTATTAGTATCTACTGCCGTTATAATAAAAATAAATTCGTGTATTGGAATACTTATAAAAATGAGTGCTTGATTAACTAAGAATATAATTAATTCTAAGCGATGCCTATTTAAAAATTTACCTGTAAATAGACAATCATATATTAAAAATATCAAAACAGAACCAGATAATAGTCTAAATATATTATAAAACAATATAACATCAATTTGATTATAAAAAAATAATATATCATATCTATAAAATAAATTTAATCGATTTAATAAATTGATAAATCCTGATGCCATATTATAAATACCAAAACATGAAAATAAAATAATTAATAACTCCTTTTTCTTAATTGACAAACTAAAACGATCTGAAACCAGATATCGATTCGACGACAAATATGAAACATTGAAACATATCTTTTTTAATAACAGAAAACATAGATTAAATATC
>JAGTQU010000055.1 GCA_018396695.1 Candidatus Bathyarchaeota archaeon
GGAGATGACTAGAAGAGAAGCTTTCGAATTTTTAGTAAGCTTTGGGATGCCGGTTGCACCAATATACGAAGCCTACGAGTCCATGAGCGATCCCCACCTTAAAGCTAGAGACATGTTCGTTCAAGTCAACCATCCTATTGCAGGAACATATACTACGCCGAACTTTCCAGTTAAACTGTCTGAAACCCCAGGAATCGTGGAGGCCCCTGCCCCGATACTAGGTCAACATACCGAGGAAGTGTTGACATCGCTCCTAGGATATTCGAAAGAGAAGATAGAGAAACTTGAAAAATCCGGAATAATAGTCTGCCATAGAAACTGAACACCGGTCTAAAAATTCATTTGAGTTTATGCAATAGTCGATAATCTTTTAAAATGATTTCATCAAGTTTTCTAAAAAAATAAATTGATAATCATCTATGATAAAAACTAAGTTTATTAACAACACTCTAATGAACCTATTCCAATATATGCATATAAAAAGAAATAAATTAAGTATCGAGTTAACTTTTATTTTGGGTAGTTGTTTTGGTTCAATTAGCGGAAATAAGTTGGTCAGAAGCAAATGAATTATTAAAGAAATTAGATATTGCAATTCTTCCAGTAGGTAGTACAGAGCAGCATGGTCCACACAATCCATTAGGAACTGATCATCTTGTAGCAGAGGCTTTAAGTAAAGCGGTTGGGGACAGAACAGGGGTTCCTGTTCTTCCAATCATTCCAGTAGGGATTTCAGAACATCATAGACAATTTCCAGGTACTCTATGGGTCCCGCATTCAGTCTTTAGGGATTATGTGAAATCAGTCATTCTTTCAATAACAACGCATGGACCTAGAAAGATCCTGATCATAAACGGACACGGAGGAAACGAAGCAGCACTTATTGAAATTGCTGGAGAATTAAGAAGAGAGCATAATGTCTTCGTCGCTGTTCTCATGGCTTTCCCCCCTACGATGGTGGGAGAGAAGAGCGGCCATGCCGGCTATGGTGAGACAAGTATAAACCTCTATTTCCATAAGCATTTAGTAAAGATGGAACGGGCAGTAGATACGCTACAAAATGAAAAGCTTGGTCCATTTACGATTAAGCGACTTGGATCTATTGGTCCCGCCCAATTTCCATGGGATACTATCGACCTCTCAGATAGCGGAGTTTTAGGCCCAGCTGGTGAACTGATAGTATCTACCACAGCATCAGAGGATACTGGAAGAGCACTAATGGAGCCTTTCATTGAAGAAGTATGTAAATTTGTTGAGACTCTAAAGAAAGCTACTCTTGAAGATCTTCTTTGTAAACCTCATAAATAATAGGTTAGACGATTATGAGTAGTCAAGGGAAAATAAAGATATCAAGGTGGATGAAGGTTTACTTTTCTATTACGAATCTTCTCGTGGTTACTATTTTGTTAGCTGACCTTTTTCATCTATCTGGTTTAGGCTACATGGAGCCGAAAAATCTCGCATTAGCTAATCTAATTGTTTTAGCCTTCTCTTTTATTTCATATAGATTAAAAGTGAAATTTAAATCAAGTAAGAATGAAAAAGGCAGCATATAAACGACTAAGCTTGGTTTGGAATCTTCTTCATCTTTTCTTTTTCCTTATCTAATTCATCAATCCTCTTTTTGAGCCTTTCAATATTACTTCTTTTTCGTAGGAGTGCCATATATCGATCAGCTCCGATAAAATCAAGATAAGGCCCATAAAGCCCCATCCATAATTCGGCAAACATTTTTGTCAGTGGTCCTCCGCTATCTAAAATAATTTCTGCTATGAGACCGGCTCTATGATCTACAATTTTTTTTGCAAGTTCTTCTATAAGGCGATCCTCCTCGTCAGGAGGTAGATCCTCCCATTGTTCCCAATTCTTTGACATGATCATCAACCTATAAAAAAGAGGAGTTATTCTTCCGGTGTAAGTTTTTCAAGTAGTTTTAGCTTATCCAGAATCATTACGGCACCGAACACGATTATCAAACTACCTAATAGGTAGGGGATTTTCCATGGAGGAACTGTGTAATTTTGCATGAAACCTACGAATAAACCTAGTCTGCCCATGAATGTCTGGGCAAAGATTGCTCCGAAACAGATATACATGATGTATTCTCCGATGCTAGCGCCTAAACCAAGCGGTCCCTTTAACTCCATTGTGTAAAGGAAGAAAGTCAACATCAGTATGACGGAAATTGCTATAGTCCAATTGTAAATCATGCTTTGCATATCCGTATTGAATAAAGGCAGTATTGTACCTTTAATCTGGTCTATAAATCCTGAGAAGATAGTCGTCCTGAGCGCCAGTCCAAACTGAGCGCCTATGGTAATAGCTAGTGGAAGACGAGCTATGTAACTATATTTTTTGGATATCCTAGTCAGTATCATTATGCCAAGAATGATTCCTACTATGAGTATTGTGTCTCCAGCCTGAATACCCAATATTCCTGTCCTATATATGTACAGTAAGTTGACCACTACAGTTAGCCCGGTTGCGAATCCAATGTACGATTCCTCTGCTAGTGCGTATAAGGGGTTACTTTTCCCATATAGCGTTGTGAACATGCATATCGATATGAAAGCCCCAACAGCCGTTATCGATATTTCTACAAGGTCCATTATCAATCAACCTCCTGTAGGTTTCTGTTTATATCTTGTATAGCCGAAATAGCCGATGTTACCTAAAACGATGAAGATGATCAAAACGTAATGACCCAGAGTAAACGAGTTCATCGCCGTTAAGCCTGGTCCTGGAACACCGATTAGATATTCTAACTCTGCCCCACCTCGCATACTCTGCAGCAAAGCTTTGTAGATCCCTGAACTCACATAAGGTTTCTGGGTAGCCACCATAACTCCTATACAGTTCACAATCATAGGTGTTCCACGTAGGCCGTAGTGGTTAATAAGAGCCTGAGACTGAATTCCAGTAGTATAATCTGAGATAAGCGACCAGCTTGACCAGTCTTTAACTTTGTCAAGCAAGGTGCCCTCTATTGATTTTCCATAGTAATCTTGACGAACTGCTCCATGAAAGTCTTGAGCAGTCGCGGCAACAGCAGCTTCGTTAGGGAAGATGTAACCGAGATATACATAATCTTTTCCATAAGTATACTGTTTACGGCTTATCACGTCAGCCAACTGGTTTAATACGAGCTCTGGGATACCTGTAGCTTCAGGATGCGAGACAGCGATAACCATTTTTGCTCCCTTTTCAATCATAACTCTCATCGAGGCTAGTATCCCTGACTGGAGTTCCATGAATCCACTAAACTCGGTATCGAAGACAACCATTACAATGTCATTTGGTCCTAGCTTATCTATCACATTATAGTAGGCTTGTGTGTCAGGACTCACCGATATTGGAAGTATGAAAGGACTTAAAAGCGGTCCAATCACTACGACGAATATCAGAAGATATATTATCCTTCTATCATACTCTGCGAGAAATCGCATAAGACCTTTCTTTTCAGACATGCCTATTCACTCCTTCTCACTCCCGAATCCTAGTACTTGTGTTTCCTTACCCATTAGCACTCTAACTCCGAAGACTATTGCACCAACGGTAACACTGATCAAAAACATTCTCCCAGCAGCCATAGCAAAAGTGTTACCGAAGTAGAGCCCTAAAGGATTTATAGCTGGAAATATGGCTCCAGTTAACGGTGCTTGATAGAGTAAAACAACAAATCCAGTGATTAGAAGCAAAAGAGCTTTAGCATTCCTTGCTCTGAAGGCTCTCGCACCTGTTGAAGCCATATAGAAGACTAATATGCTATAATTTACTGAGCTCAACGGGGTAATTATCGCATACATAACCCAGTGATATGGTCCAGTTGTCTCTCCCATGGTCCAGAAGATTAACATGAGGATAATTGCAGTCATCATATAGATCTTGAAAATGTATCCACGAGCCCTTCTTCGAACAAAGCTTAAACCCCTTCTAAACTGAGAGTAAACCGCTAAAGCGAGAGTGAAAGCATTGGTTATCCCTGCGATGAGAATAAGCTTAGTCGAGAAAACGTTTAGAGGATGATCCGAAGGAATGTTTAAGAAATAAGGAATAAAGACCGCCAAGAAGGATAGTATGAGAATCGCCAACTGAATCTCCTTGCTTCTAAAAAACGCCGACATTCCCCTCACCTATGATGATAATAATCTAAGGAAGAAATCACTACCGGCGTTAAAGGTTATCAGTCCAAGAACCAAGAGAGCTATAGAGATCCATTTGAATATATCTTGACATCTTATACTAGACCTCAGCCCTGGATCATCTGAGAGATAGGCACTAGCTGCAGGAGCTTCTTCTCCTATTAATATATAATCTGAGGCACATGCTAATGCGGCTACATTCGAGATGTAAGAGCCTGAAGTGATAGTTATAGCGCCGATAGCGTTTGACGTTTCAGCTATGTTCATAGCCTCGGAAGCATGTGAACCCGTCATTATTACAGCAGCTGGTTTAGTTCTTTGAAGAATCCCTATGTATCCTCCAGTATATGCATATTGTTGATCGCTCATGAATGGAAGATCGTTTGGATTAAACTCATCCTCACGGCCCTCCAGCATCAATGCAGTCCTGACAATCTCTTCAGCTACAGGCCTAACTATCATCGAAGCAGTCGAGCCTCCTGTGGGAACGATCAGTCTTGTCCCTGTCTTTGCAGAAAGCCTAGCGACATGCGCCATAATTGCTAGACCAGCCATAGTCCAATAATCAAACCCGTTCCAAGCTATCCCAAAAGAGCAGACGACAGGCTTACCCATCTCCGCAGCCCGTCCTACAGCCTCCTCAATGGCATCTAGGCCTGAAACTCGTCTTATGAACAACTTTTTGCCCGATCGAATATAGTAGATGACGATTAACACGATCAGGATATCAAGCAGAAGACCAAGTGATTTTCCAGAAGCTATTCCCGGAATACCGAAAAGTGATGCACCCATTTTTCTACATCACTCCTTTTCCAGAAGAGAGATGCATCAATAAACTATATAACAGTTATAGAATCTTATATTGATTCTATTGTAAAAAACTTGATTTTTAATTTAATCAAAATTCAGCTAAATGGAAATATTTTATACATAGAACCATAATTGAAGATCTGGGAATAGTTTTGGAAGTTTCAATGTATAAGCTGACATGGCCTGAAATAGAATCATATCTCAAGAATTGTGATATCGTAATATTTCCTGTCGGATCAAACGAACAACATGGAAAACATATTGCAGAAGATAATGATGCCTTCACCTCATTACAGATAGCGAAAAAAGTAGCAGAGAGGACAGGGGTTCTAGTGGCGCCAGCATTACCTTTCGGATATTCGTCTCACCACATGAAGTTTCCAGGCACAATATCCTTAAGTTTTGACACACTAGTCAACGTTTACAAAGAAGTCTGTAAATGCCTTCTGCACCACGGATTCAAGAAGATAGTCATATTTAACGGGCACGGAGGGAACACTAATGCAATAACTCAGGCTCAGAGGGAGATTAGGGAAGAGACAGGCTGCATCATATACTCAATCATGGTCTTCCCTACAGAGAAAGGATTTGGCTCAGGATCCCTAAAAATTCTTAAACAAGAAGGAGGAGGAGGGCATGCTTGCGAGATGGAAACGAGTGTGGGGCTATGTTTAGGGCAGAGAATTCTACTGGACAAGGCAGAGAAATGAAAGCCTCCTAAAGATGCATCAGAGTTTTATGCCAAATATCAAGGTAAAGTATCTATCCCAAGGAATTTTGACGAGATCACCGAATCTGGCTCGCTTGGAGATCCAACTATAGCTACGAAAGAGAAAGGGGAGAAACTTGTAGAATCAGTAGTCGAGGAAATATCAAAATTTATAGAAGACTTGAAGAAAGTGAAAACTTAGTACCCTAAAGAATCCTTTTAAATTAAACTTCTTTTTTTAAATAAAGAATGGTTTTGTACCGCAGTTTGACCTAGTTTGAATGCTTTTAGATTGGTTGAGTGATACCTCTGTGGGAGATTCTCTTTCAAGACATCGATAATGATCTTCTCCGGGAAGGGGAGTACTCCGCTTGCGCATAAGGCTCCCAGCATAACCATGTTCGTCGCTATAGGGTCTCCCGCCTCCTCAGCTAAGGCTGTAGCGTCAAAGGATATGATCCTATTCGTTACCTCG
>JAGTQU010000056.1 GCA_018396695.1 Candidatus Bathyarchaeota archaeon
GCTCAGGGTGTCAGTAAGGCCAGGGCTGCAAAGTATATTTACCATCTGACTGTTCTTGCCAGAGTTGCTGAGAAGCCTTTCAGCCTATTTACCCGTAAGGATGTTGAGAGGCTGCGATAGTGAGGATGATTATCCGGCTGAGGTGAAGTGGATCAAAACATCTAAGGGAAAATAAACTCTACGCTTTGTTACTTTTCTCTTGATAATTGATTCAACAACATATCCTAAGAAAGCCCTTCTAGGTGTTTCTACACTTACCTCTTCGCTTGGAATGTGTATCTGTTCTTCTATCGGCTCTTCTGTAGGAAGTTCTAAGGCTGAGATGAACATCTTTCTTAAAACATTAGCAACATCCTTATCAGATTCAAATCCTTCACAATCTTCAGCTAAAGCTAAGCAGTAATACTTTTTTGCTTCATCCCAAAAAGGAAAAAACTCTGGGTTGAAAACTATTATTAGGTCTTTAACTTCTGAGCATTTGACAAAGTAAGTTAAGTTTACTTCAATCTTAGCAGACCCTTTCCTAGAAAGAATTTCATTAACTGCATCCCCAAAACTCTCATAAGGATTCGTGTACACATAGAAGAATAGAGCTACAGCGAAAATATTTTCCTTGATTAAAAAGTATGGCTTAAGATGCTCTTGAATCTGAGATTCTAAGACTCTAACTGTATCTAAGAATTTTCTTGCGTGTTCTTCTTCTTCCTTCATCTGCTTAGGCAAATACTTTGGGAATACTCCAAAAGTTCCGCTTTGTTGTTCTATTTGAATTCTAAGAGTCTCAGCCTTAGCCTTATGGAAATTATAATTTCTCTCAGCCCACCTTAGTCTTCCCTCTAAATCTTCTGGAACGTCAGGCTCAAGCTTGAAAGGAACTTCATTTGTAGTGATTAAAAGAGCCTTAAAGTGGAGACTTTGGGAGATGGTCTAAGAGTGTTGAAGCTGTTCTTCCATTGAATATCCTTCTCGAAACTCAAGCCAAACTTTCTAACAAAACTTTCCTTATCAACGACTTCCTTAGCAACTAAGCAAGCTACTCCAATAAACTTGTTGTTTCTTTCTAATATTCCGATAGCTTGCTCCTCGTTCCAATAAAGTTTGAAAGGACATTGGTACTCTTGAAATCCTACCTTTATTCCTTCTTCCTTACCTTCGCTTCTATCCCAACTCCCCTTTCCATATTTTTGCTCATAAGCCCACTTTAACCATTTGTGATAATTATCGTAATGTTTTTCAGCCATTCTCATCACGCATTGATTCCCCAATCGTAAAAAGCAGAATTCCGAATAGCGCTATAAGAATAGAGGAGACTATGGTTAAGCCCTCGATGAACCATGAGAGTGTAGCAATTACTCCAAATATGATTGAAGCAATAGCATAGCAGATTTTTCTTAAACCATCTTTTAAAAAAGTGCCAAGGATGAGATGAAAGATAGCTGAAATTCCAGAAGTTCCAAATATTATAGTTGCTACTGCGTCCTCTAAAATCTTAAGCGTGGAGAAAATCCAAAGTGAAAGAAGAAATATTTCAGCCATCGAGTAGAAGAAATTTCTATCCATGCTTTAGTTGTTGGGCGTTGCTTTTCAAAACTTCTATTAACGCATAAAACTTCCGTTAGTTATTCCTTTTCAAGAAGAAAATAAATTTTAGGTAATGAATTTACTCAATTTTTCTAGGGCGTTTTCCTGCTCTGGATCAATGAATTCTATTCCCTCTTTTTCTGCTGCCCTGCATAATTCCTTGTCTGAGCATATGAGAATGAGCTCTTCTTTCATAGGTTTTAAGGACCTTTTCAAATTTATTGCGCTGGCTAGTTGTAGACAGTCAGCCGAAGGTAGAGCATGCTTAACCGCTAGAAGAGTTGCTGAGGCAACAAGTTCATCATTCACAGTAGTTATGGCAAACCTGTCTAAAACATCCTTAAGGAAGCGTGAGACAACAACATTAAAAGCATCTCTCGACAAATCTCCTCTTCTCATCCTAGTTGAAAAGGTAACTATAAACTCAAGTACGCTCCAGAAGGAAATGGTGAAAGCATCCTTACGCTCAAATATCTTGTCTAAAACCTCAGAACCAATTTCTTTACGGTATCTTTTAACTATAGCTGAGGTGTCGAAGTAGAAAGTTACCATTCAATGCGTCTCCCTTCTTCGAAGCTCAACAACATCCTGACTCAACGTTTTCGTTTTCTCTCCAGCTATTTCGCTAGCTAAAATCTCCCTAACCTTCTCTAATGGTTTTAAGTAGGGTTCGTAGCTCTTGTAAAGCTCTTTCACATACTCCTTTACCCTGTTAGCCCTTGCCTGGTATAGGCTTATCGCTATCAAATCCTCAACCCGCTTCTGGGCCAAGCGTTCAGCTCCAACGTCTTCCATAAGAATCACTACTCAATTAGTTTTCAGAGTATATAAATGCTTAAGTCTTATTTAATTATCGAGGGGTATGGGCAAAGTCAGATACAAGGACATGGGAGATACGATTCTGCTGAAGGCTTTTGGCTACTCCCCAAAGCTTAGGGTACTGGACATATTCTTAACATGCCCTTACTTCAGCTAAAACGAGCTCGCAAAAGAGCTTGGGATGAGCAAGCAAACTCTCTACAAGAACTTCAAGGACTTGGAAGAATTAGGAGTGGTTAAGCCTTCAAGAAACATAGGAAGAGCAACCATGTACAGGATAAATACAGAACACCCATTAGTGAAGAGGTTAAATGAAATGGTAGATGAGGTTTCATTGCAAATAGCGGAGAAAGAAGCTGATAAAATGCGTGTTCCAGCAAAAACCTAATTTTCCACATTCGCTTATCTCTCGTTTAAATTCCCTTCTGGAAAGAGCAAGTTTTCCATAAGCTTTTTTCGGTTTCTTCGATTTACAATGAATTGCTAAGTTTAAAACCACCACCAATATATGGCGGTTTTCCTCTTTATCAGACGCAGTAAAGCATATTAAAAGAGATTCTTCGAACAAGAAACCAGTATCTTGCAGGAGTAATTACGAGTTGCTGAGAAGCCTTTCAACCTTTACACCCGTAAGGATGTTGAGAGGCTGATTGCTTGGGTAAACTCTAGAGGCTACACTGATCATACTAAATATGATTATAAGGTTATTGTTAAAAGGTTCTTCAAATGGTTGAGAGGCTGCGATAGTGAGGGTGATTATCCGACTGAGGTGAAGTGGATCAAGACATCATGACATCATATAAGGGTAGGCGCCTCCTACCAGAATCACTGCTTACAAGAGAGGAGTTTGAGAGACTCGTATAAGCAACAGAGAATCCTAGAGATAGACCCCTAATCTTAATTCACTTTGAGTATTCCGTATATTTAGCCAGCGTAACCGTCAACCTATTCCATTGACTTTTCGCATACTTCATTCTCCCTAATACTTTAACGAAGGAGTTTGGTAACGTTTAAATGCTTTTAGACTGCTATTACTACTTGGTGGAAAAAGTGTCTGAAGCCAAGACTATCAAAATAAGTAAGGAAACATACGTTAGGCTTTCTGAAGTTGCCGGCGAACTTCAGATGCGGCTAAAACGCCCAGTTTCACTAGACGAGGCCATGCGATACCTAATCAGCTTGAAATCAAGGAAGAAAGGCACAAGAATAACCGATTTAGCCGGCTCTTGGGACATGTCCAATGAGGAATGGGCTGAGATTAAAGCTTCACTCGCAGAGGCATGGAAGAAATGGAAGATGCCGGAAATCAGGTCATAATCGACACAGATATATTAGTAGACGTACTTAGAGGCTTAGAAAAACCCGTAACCTTTATAGCTGAGCTGGAGCGGAAGGGTTTGACACTTTCAACAACCGTTATCAACGCCTTCGAACTATATTACGGAGCCTGCAAATCCACGAAAAAGCTGCAAAACCTAACTGCCACAAGAAAACTGCTGGAACAAACCGTTATCCTAAATATGACCCATAAATCAGCGGAAAAAGCAGGAGAAATCCATGCTGAGCTGGAAGCAAAAGGCCAACCTATAGGCATAAGAGACGTTATGATCGGCGCAATTGCCCTAATAAAAGGCTACCCATTAATAACGAGAAACACGCACCTACAAAAAATCGAAGGTCTTAATTTAATAACAGCTCCTTAGGGTAAGGGCAGTTCATTTTGCCACTTTACTTTGCCTTACCTTCTAAAATTAATTTTGTAACTCCTAAATCTCCATTGCGGTTTCCCCCAACGTTAGAGAATTCTCTTTTGCCATTTCATTCTATCTACGAGCGCACGTACTACGCTGGACTTCTATCCATAGTCGGAAAGTAGCATTTATGAACAAGTTTACACGTCTGAAGCCCAAGGTTTTAGAGCATCACAGGTTGAGGGTAATACGTACAAGTGGCCCTCACGGTCACCCAGGACCTCCTACTTCGCCATAATTTCCTTAACTAGTTTATATCAGACTTAGCAAGGTCTTCCAGACTCCTTATCCTTCTATTTCCTAGAAACTTTTTGTTGGATTCCTCAACTTTAAGGACTACAACAGTAGAACAATTTAAGCCAATTCAAGTGAAGATCGCGTCCACGACCATTGAAACTGCGCTTCCTCCTCACTTTCTAAGATGCCTTTCGCATGTAATTGTCAATTATTTGTATTAGCAGAGTTAAGCAGCCAATTATTTCAATTGACCTGGAATATTTGTCGGACTACTGGTTTTCCATCCATAGCCCTGTGATTGATAACGATGCGATCAACTCATCCTCCGACTCTGATGAAGAGAGTCGATGAATCGGTGTCCTTCCACTACAATGATAAACCTTGACTTATAGATTAATAACCGACTAGTTGAATTCTGTAATGCAGTCTTCCTCTATTTTCTCCATGTGATGTCCCATAAAGTTCGCTCATAGAATATTCCTTCATATGCAGATTCCTAACAGGTAACGCTTATCTGGGTCGGAGGCTCTGTCAACTTGATGCTATTTGACTCATGTCTATGCAAAGGTGAGACTCATCGGGACGAAGACGCATCGAGTGATTGATAAGCTTCTAGTCGATACAGGTGCTACGTTCACCGTTCTTCCTCGTGATTTGCTTGAAGAGATTGGAGCGGTCAAGGTCCCAACTAAGACGAAGCTGGAACTCGGCGACGGGCGCAGAGTGGAGGCTGAGGTCTATGCTGTTGTGCTTGCGGTCGGAGATCGTGAGGGGGCAACTCTCGCTGTTACATTCATGGACGCAAAACCTGTCTTAGGCATAAGATCACTGGAAGATTTGGGCCTAAAAGTTGATCCTGTGAGTGGGTCATTGGAGGCAACACGGCCACCAGGAGTTGCGTACTACTATTCGAGTGGATAAGAAACGTATACTTTCAGTAGTGGATCTAGTAAGCTTCAAAATACTTCTTCCCACACGCTTTTGTTTGAATCTTGAGCCCTATTACGGTTCAGGTACACATAAGCCATTCCAAACCGCAGTTTAGAACTCCTGTCCCGTAGGGGTTCGTGGGTTCGAATCCCTCAACCATTTTTATTATAGAGAGTGACTTGAAGCCAGATATATACGGGTACGATAGACGTCTGGAGAAGGCTAGGATGGATCTTCAAGCATCGACTAGTATCTTGGAGGATAATAAAACTTGTTGCTCTAGGCAATCTTGTTATCGGCATGCTCCACTTTATTCTCTATCAACTCATCCATCAAGCTCATTGAATCACTTAACGTCGACCTCAGGGGTACTTAAAACAAAGGGATTGCTTGCCAGAGGAGTCTTAATTATAGTTTTCCTGCTCTCCAGGCTTGTCAGCATGTTTGAAAATAGCTTACCTAGGATCCTGCAAGCGGAATATGAAGATGTTCTGGCATTTTTGCGTTGTCATACTCTATGTTTGAAGGGCTTTGAGTTATTATTACTAGGCTCTCGCCCTCTTCCTCAAACGGGTTGCGAAATCCGTAGAATGCGAAGTATA
>JAGTQU010000057.1 GCA_018396695.1 Candidatus Bathyarchaeota archaeon
ATCGCCAAGGGGCCGACCCCAAGATAAAATGTGAAGTAGACCAACCCTACCAGACAAGCCGCCAAGAAAGGTACGGTGCTGCAGATCCTGTGGACAACTATTGTAGCCAACCCCTCACCCACAGAGTCAGGCGTAACCTTTGACAGAAGCATTATTCTGGTGGCCTCACCGCCGATCGAGCCTGAAGGCAAAACTTGATCGACGAAGATGTTGCACCACATTACCTTCCAAGCCTCCTTGAAACCCAGAGGCAGACCTAAACCCCTCAAGAGCACATACCAAGCGTAAATGTATACGTGGCTGCTCACCATAGCCGATGCCGGCGCAAGAACGAATATGCGATGATCCATATTGGAGACAACCTGATAAACCTCCTCCAAACCTACAAAGTCGACGAGGAAAAATAACAGTAGGAGACCTGCAACTGTAACTGCAACGAACCTCAAGACCCTGAACCTTAACATCCACATACCCTTCAAACAAGTAGGCGAAGATACAGCCGCAACCTAGCCATATTAGATACAGAAAAAGATCCTGAACAAGAAAGGATAAGATTTACGTAGATTGCGAAGCATAAGGATGAAAATATGATCTGATGGCGAAAAGTCTTAATAAGCGAGAGGATTGTTCAGAAATAGTCGGGCCGGTAGCTCAGCTTGGTTAGGTTGAAAAGCAACATCAAGGAGCACACGGCTGATAAGTATACCTCTGGGAGACCGTGGGGTCATGGGTTCAAATCCCACCCGGCCCACCAAGTTATTTGAGTGAATACTGCTATCTTTAAGTGTTTGTAACCCACTTTTCTCACTTGATTAAAGGTTGAAGGCTAGTTACGCTCATCTCCTTCGAGATGAGGATGCCAAGAGATGGTACGATAACCTGGCGGCTAAATCTGTCATTACAGCCACTGTAATGAAACCTATATCAGAACTCTGAGACTTTACTGCGAGTTGAACAACACTACCCAAAGGATATACTCAAGGTCGCTAAAACCAAGGCCTTCAGAGATGGATTCACTGATTTCGTTCGAAGTCTTGAGAGGCGTGGTAAAGCAGGCTCCTACATAGCTAGTTCAAGAAGGTTCTCTCTTCATGGCTATCCTACAACGGCTTGAATGTCAAGCTTAAGGTGAACATAGCTGGCGAGTATGATACACCTACCATAACCGATGAGGGGGTTCCGAGTAAAGAGTAACTTGATAGTTAGGATGGCACCTCCAAGGGGCAGGATTTCGATTGCACTAATGGCTTTCTCAGGATTGAGGCCTAAAAGCCTAGGGAACTATCTTGGCACTGATGGGGTAAAGCTCGGAGACTTCGCTGAGGCTGAGATAAGCGATAGTGGACTAGAATTCGCAAAGATGCCGACGATGCTCATAGTGAGGAGAGGCTTGAGCAAAGTCAAGAACCAGTACTTCACCTTTGTCCCCGAGCAGGGAATAACCTACGTCAAGGAATATCTCGAAGAAAGGGTTAAACTTGGGGAAAAGCTCAGCAGAGATTCTCCACTTTAGGCTTTGACCCCCGCGGGGTTAAGAAGAACAAGTTTCTCAGAACCACTCTAGTGACTAGAGATATCAAGGAGGCTATTTTGAAGGCTGGCTTCAGCTGGAGACCTTATGTGCTCAGGGCCTACTTCGACACGAACATGATAATAGCGGTATCTAAGGGCAAGATCAGCCATTTATACTTGCAGTTTATGATGGGACACAAAGGCGATATAGAAGCTATGTATTCTACGAATAAAGGCGTCTTACCACCAGATTCTCACGACAATCAAGACAAGGCCAAGAGCGTTCCTGAGAGCTGGTATGAGAACAACGATTATAATCGGTATTAAAATGGCGAGGACAAGGATAATCTCCCAAGGCCCAATGAAGGCCAACTTTCTTATTCTCGTTAGTGTGGTTTTGCAAACTCTAGAGCCAAAATCGATTTTTCTAGAAAGCACAGCTGGAATGCTTGTATTTATAGGCCTGGCTGCTACAATCTTTAGAATACTTATGCATATAATGGAATGGTTATTTGGTTTTAAATTAGGAGAGTCGAACGAACGTATTCAATCTTAAACTACTCCTAATCTTTTCAACCACTTTGCTTCATGAGATAGATTCACCATTAGCTTTAAATAGTTCAGTAGTGGTATTATTACAAGTGACTACATGAGAATTGTGATGAACGCCTCAACAACCATACTCTTGGCCAAGACAAACCTGCTCCGACTCGTGGACGAGCAGTTTGATGAAGTGTTGATATCAAAGAAGGTTTTCAAAGAGGCTGTTGATGACGTGCGACAGTTGGGCTTTGATGACGTGATAATAACTGAGAAGGAGATCAAGGAAGGTAGGATCAAGGTCAGGGAAGTGGGTGACAGGGACATTGTCAGAAAACTCATGCAAGATTTCGCCATGAGGGAGGGTGAGGCAGAGACTTTGGTGTTAGCAATAGAATCAAGAGCAGATCTAGTCGCAACGGACGATCACCAATGCATGAAAGCAGGGATGACCTTGGATTTGCCCCTCACCCAAGCGATAGCATTAGTCGTTGCTCTCTTCGAAGCTGGGAAGATAACAAAGGAAAAAGTGTTGGAGGCTATAGAAAGATTGAAGGAGTATGGTTGGTATGCTGACTGGATAATTGAGAATGCTAGAAATAGGATAAGGTGATGTTATGCCAGAAGAAGTTGTTTCGGTCAGGCTTGAAGAAGAAGTTTTGAAGTATGCTCAGCAGAGAGCAAAGGAAGAGAAGATTCCGAAATCTGCTGTGATAAGGAAGCTGTTAGCATTAGGAATAGAGTATGAGAGACTGAAGAGGGGTATAGAGCTGTATAGGGACAGGAAAGTATCCCTAGGAAAGGCCGCGGAGATAGCTGGAATACCAATAACACAGATGATGGATTGGCTCGTCAGGTTTGGGGTGAAATCCAACATAACCTTAGAAGACTACAGAGCCGGCTTAGAGTACGCCAGGAAGGCGCTAAAACAAGGCTAGCCTACGGCAAGCTTTCTATGCCTTATGAAAAATGGATCACGACACAGTATATAGCTATCTTGCTGGTATTGGTTTCCTCATCTTTTCTTCTTCCCGTTCAGCTATCTTGAGTGAGAGCTTTGTTTCGTATTCTATAATCATCTTAACCATCGGGTTTTCCAGGTTGACCTTATACAGTGTTGCTCTTCCGATTTTCCTTGATGCAATAACTAAACCGAGCTCCTCCAAATCTTTGAAGTATTTGTAGAATGTGAGTTTGCTCATTCCCAAGGCTTCCATGATCTCCTTTTTTGTAAAGTCGTTCAACTTGTAGTCTAACAAGTAGTCAAGAATTCTGAGCTTAGGTGAGCTGCCTAAAGCCCTGACCAAAAGCGAATCGTAACCCTTCATACTCATCAGCAAATAGGTTATAGTTTAAAGTATTTATAATTAACCTTCTAAAGGTATTATTAGTGTACCCAAATGAGGCGGGATTATAGCGATTCTGAACTCAGAGCCTTGATCCTAGACTGGCTGGAGAGGCATGGAACATGGGGTGCTCGCTATTTTCCACTCGATACCCTTGTTAACAAGCTCTCTCATGTGGTTAAGAACTACGGGGAGAGGATAGGGAAATTCGTTGACGAACTGCAAAAAGATGGCTACATATTACCACATAAAGGCAGAGGTACCATGTCACTGAACCCTGCAAGAAGTAGAGAGATAGCGAAGTACATAAGAAGGGTCATGAAACTTTAGAACCATTGTAGTAATGCTGATGAACAAACTCATCCGATCTTTCTATGCCTGATGAAGAATGGATCAGAATACCAATAAGGAGAGAAAATGAAGGAGAAAACTTTGGGAAGCCCAGTTATCAGCCTTGAGCTTGGATGCAGGGTAACATAAACCTTTGAATCTCTGTTTCGCTCATAACACCTAGCATAAAGTTCCGAGGTTCCTAGCCTCTGAGGGATGCTCGTAGAGTACTGAGTTATCAGGATAAAGCCTACCCCTCTCTTCCCCAATTCATTCAAGCATCTAATCAAATTCTTAGCTTTCAACAGCCTAAGCTCGTTCACCTCCATCAATGTCGATGCTTCCGAATATATCTCTTCAACCTCATTCGTTATGTCCGCTGTTCCATGCGTATAAACAACTTTCAACAAACCATGTTGGCCTACTCTATTGGCTACGGTTCCATGCGGATCGAAGACTACCACCTTAATGCCATTAGTTTACAAGTAAGCCTAGTGGCTTGAACAGATGAAAAATTTGAGATGATGTGCTTGGGCGATAAAAATAATGGAAAAAATATTCGAATAGAAGACGCCTAGAGAAAGAAATGTTAGCTTCCTTAGGGTAGAGAGTCTTCGTGGAAGCAGTGGTTTTAGATATTCTCGAAAGTCGAAATGAAAGGGTCTTAAAGTTTAAATATATGTTTAAACATAAACGGGATCATGGGATTTAAAACCTTAACGATAAAAGAAGAGGTCTACAATGAACTCTTAAAAATCAAGAGAGACAACGAGAGTTTCAGCGAACTATTCGAGAGAATGGTTAAAAGAGAAAAATCCGATATCCTAAAATTTGCTGGAGCGTGGAGCTGGATGTCTGACAGCGAACTTGAAAAAATCGTAACGGGGATAAGAAGGCTCAGGGAATCTGCCGATAAAAGTTTTGAAGAAAGAATGAAAAGGATATTCAAATGAAAGTCCTAGACTCAGATATTTTGATCGCCCTACTAAGAAACGATAGAGCTTCTATTGAAAAACTGAGAGAGCTCAGTGAATCCAGAGACATTATCACAACAACTATTTTCAATGGACAAGAAATCTTATTCGGAGCCCTAATGACGGATGAGGTGGATAGGAGCTTAAAACCAGCAAAGGAACTTGCGGATTCTCTCGAGATACTATGTTATGAGAAAGAAGACATGATGCAAACAATAAAAATTCTTGCTTTCCTAGAAAAAAGAGGTTCACATATTAGTCTTATAGATGAGATGATAGCGGGAATCTGCCTAAACCGTAGAGCCACAATAGTAACACGCAACGTAAAACATTTCTCTAGGATACCAGGATTAAAGGTTGAAGAATGGTGAAGATGAATTACTGAATGGACTAACAACATTAGAAGATCGTAATTTCTTCCAGACCCTTCAGATTCGAGAACCTCCTACATTCAAATTAAGTCATTTAGATCTAAGTAGGAGCTGCCGAAACTTGATTCATTTATATGATTTGTATGTTACATGCCGCTTTGCTGTGACTGGAACCCACTCCCAACCATTACTCTCAACAGTAAATATTATTGGTCCTCTTATCTCGTTGACGTCGAACTTGAAGTCGTAGACTTTACCAGGCTCCGGTGGAGCCAACTGTTTAAGCCCGTAACCTTTAGCATACTCTTTGCTGTAGAGAATTCTTCCGCCGAAATAGCTCTTACCATAACTGACTTTAGGGACGACTCCTTGTAAACCTACGGTCCAAGATATGCTTCCGAGCTCCTCAAAACATCTAACGGAATGGCGGAGCTCATCAACCTGCATGAGGGCTCTGTAAGCCTTCTTTAAACCGCTCTTGTTGAAGATCCCATACCATTCTGCGTCTACTATCTTCCACTCCGCAACAAGATCTGTTTCCGAATCTCTTCTGACATGGTAAGGTTTTGAAGGATCGTTCAAAGCAAGGAGCTTATCTACCAATTCCTGCTTACCGACAGGCGGAATGTTGGACCTTCTTTTTCCACCGAGATACTGGAAGAAACCCATCACATATAACATAACAAAGAGTCCTGCAAAGCAGGCTGCCAGCCCAGC
>JAGTQU010000021.1:0-9895 GCA_018396695.1 Candidatus Bathyarchaeota archaeon
TGTGTACCTTTCACTTTCCGTTGGAAATGCAGTAATGCAGTTATCAGGCTTAGCGACTAGCGCAATAAACAGGTTGCTTAGGCTCTGGCTAGGATTATAAAATATTTCTTCCTTTTTTTGGGGATAAACGATGGCCATGGAAGTTAAACCTGATAAAGAAGCTATTTTAATAGATAAGCTGGCTAGAAAAATAGTCGAATCAGGAATGGAAGGCCCAGCGATAACTATTCTCCAGATTATTAAGCCGGTAAGCGTCATCGGGGGAGAATTAGCCTACTTCTATCTTGCACCATTTCTTCCTCTACTAGACGATTATGGCTACGATTTTCTAGATATCTTTGAAAAAAGAGAGAATATTGAAAAACTCATAAAAAAAGTTGAAAAACTATATAATGAACAAGCTAAAAATAAAAAGGAAAAAGATAGCATAATAAATAGATTGAAGAAGTTATTTTGGCATAATTGATTTGGTAATAAATTTTAAGAAATTAATAACCTTGACTATTTTTAGGAGCAGTATAGCAGATCTTTTTAGGGAGCTCCCCTCACCAACCGCCTAGGTATGAGCTCATATGTGAATTGAACAGTTGTAGGGTCGAAGGGGTTATATCTCGATTCCCACTCAAACCATTTACAGCCTCCATTTTTAGGAATCACCCCAATCGGAACATAATAGCTTTGCCAGAACTCCGATTGGCTTGAACCTATACCTCCGCCACTTTTTGTACCATCTGAGACTCTCAGATGGACAGTAACATTGAGATCCTCTGAGCCAAAGTTGTAGATCCATCCTCTAATGTAAATCATTCCTTCACGCTGTTTTGCATCAAAGCCTAGTGATCTAGTATAGTAATATAAATCAGCCCTTAAATCATTCTTTAAAGTAGTCAGACCAAAAAAAACAAGAGAAAATACTACTATAAACATAATTAACGCTACAAAAATGAACACATATTTTTTCTTTTTTAATTCGCTCTTTTTTGTATGTGCCATTTTCCAAGCCAAAATCGCTCCTATAATATTAAACCCTTGATTTTTAAACTATTGAGATGGATTACAACAACGAAAATTAAATCATTTAGAAAAATCACAAAATAAATTTGCAGAAATGTCTCAGACGAAGACGATATAAAGAACCTCTTGATTCATTAAAGGATTAATATCATTTAGAGGACGTTTAACTTTGGAATCCAAGGAGATCTTATGGAAAAAGAGTGAGGAGGTCTTACCGAAACTCGTCAAGCCTATAGAGGAGTTTGAGTATATACTAGTCACAGACGTAGGGAGTACAACAACGAAAGCTAGACTCTTCAAAAATATTGACGGCGACTGGAGGTACGTTGTGAGCGGGGAAGCCCCTACAACTGTTGAAGCGCCGTATGAGAACGTTATTATGGGAGTTCAGAATGCAATTAGGGAGATAGAAGATCTCACAGGGTTAGAGATCATCTCTGACGAGGGAAAAATAATTAAACCGCATTCGAAGAGTCGAGGAGTTGACTTCTATTGCACAACTAGTAGCGCGGGTGGGGGGCTTCAAATGATGGTTGCAGGAGTCATAAAAACAATGACGGTTGAGAGTGCAAATAGGGCTGCCCTCGGTGCAGGCGCAATAGTCATGGATGCAGTCGCAGTAGATGATGGGAGGCCAGATTATGAGAAAATTCAGAGAGTTCGAAATCTTAGACCGGATATGATATTACTAGCCGGGGGGACTGATGGTGGAACAACTGAGCTCGTCATGCAGATAGCGGAGATCATAGCCGTATCTGACCCGAAGGCAAGATTAGGGGCTGATTATAAGTTGCCTCTAGTTTTTGCAGGAAATAAGCTCGTCCGCCCCTCGATCAAGAAACTCATGGAAGACAAATTCGCGTTGACGATGGTCGATAACCTGAGGCCTGTTCTCGAAGTTGAGGATACAGAGCCTGCTAGGAGGGCGATCCACGAACTATTCATGGAGCATGTCATGTCACATGCCCCAGGGTACCCTGAGTTAATGAAATGGACAGATTTGGATATCATGCCCACACCCGCTGGCGAAGGGATGGCTATGCAATTAATCGCTTCGGTTGAGAAAAAAAACCTGCTTGGCGTTGGACTGGGAGGGGCTACAACAAATGTCTATTCAGTTTTCGATGGGAGATTTGTTAGGAGTGTAAGCGCCAATCTAGGAATGAGTTACAGTATATGCAACGTCTTGAAAGAGGCGGGGATAAGAAACATAATGCGCTGGATCCCCTTCAACATGGAAGAGAATATCCTCGTAGATTCTCTGAGAAACAAGATGATTAGACCCACAACAATACCGCAAACATTGAAATCTTTGATGGTCGAACATGCGGTAGCGAGGGAAGCGTTAAGATTAGGGTTGAAACACCATAAAACAATCGCAACGAGGCTGAAAGGAGCGAAGCTGGCTCAAAGGATGTTGGGAGATGTCATGGAGTCGAGACTAAAAGAAACTTACATTGAGATGATGAAGATTGGGATCATAGCTGGAACAGGCGGGCTTCTATCCCACGCTCCTTTGAGAGTTCAATCCTTAATGATACTTACAGACGCCTTTCAGCCTGAGGGGATCACAAAAATGTATCAAGACAGCGTCTTCATGATGCCTCATCTTGGCGTTCTCTCAACTGCATTTCCCGAGATCGCTTGGAACATATTTGAGAAGGATTGTCTGGTAAGACTTGGAACAGTCGTTGCACCGGCTGGAACAGCAAAACCTAGCGAGCCTGTGATCAATGTTAAACTTCATCTTCAGGATGAAACCATATTCGAAAGAGAAATTAAATTCAACGAAATTGTTAGGATCCCCTTAGCAGAGAAGATGACTTGCAAAGCTGTTCTAGAACCTAAAAGCAATTTTGACCTAGGAGGAGGCCTAGGTAAGAAAGTTGAAACAACGATTGAGGGGGGAGTAGTCGGGGTAATCATAGACGCCCGTGGTAGACCTTTAACATTACCTGAAGAAGACGAGGAGAGGAGAAGAATTTTGTTAAACTGGTTTAAATCGGTTGAATTATATCCAGAAGAGTCTTTGAGCAAGTTGTGAGATGGTTAAAATGTCTAAAATGAGAGCTAGGAAAGCAACGAAAGAAGCGCACGCCTATACTCCCGGGCTAAAAGTTAAGCGAAGCATAAAAGTCTTGAAAACTCGCACATTGCCCATCCCGGGAGAGGTCGTAGTTGAGAAAGGCAATAGCGTAGAATATGACACGATAGTCGCAAGAGCGACCGCACCAGGCAACCCTACCATAATAAAGGCTTCTGATCTATTAAATATCCTGCCTGAGAATTTACCGCCTTTCATTTTGAAAAAAGAGGGTGAACAGGTCAAGAAAGGTGAGATCATCGCCAAGTATACCCCATTCTGGGGGTTGATCAAGAGGTTCGTCTACTCCCCCGTGGACGGGATCATTGAATCCATCTCGGATGAGACGGGTCAGATAATAGTTAGAGAACCCCCCATACCTGTTGAGATAAACGCTTACATCCCAGGAAACGTCGTCGAAGTTTTACCTAGCAGAGGCGTCATCATAGAAACAAATGCGGCATATATTCAGGGAATATTTGGAGTAGGTGGAGAAAGGCATGGCAAATTAATTGTAGCGGCAGACTCTAATGATGATATCTTGACTGAAAAAGAAGTTCCTCCAGATTACAAAGGGAAAATTATCGTTGGAGGTAGCCTAGTTACATTTGAGGCTTTAAAAAGGGCAGAAGAAATAGGAGTGAAAGGGATAATCGTTGGTGGTGTCCAGGGAGTGGACATCAACAATTTTCTTGGGTATGAGATAGGCGTAGCTATAACGGGGCATGAGGACATAAATACGACCATCATCGTCACCGAAGGCTTTGGTAAGATGAGCATGTCGAAAAGCGTCTACGATCTGTTAAAAGAATTTGAGGGATACGAGGTATCAATCAACGGTACAACCCAGATTCGAGCAGGAGTGATACGTCCTGAGATAAT
Organism: Candidatus Bathyarchaeota archaeon; assembly: GCA_018396695.1. GTDB lineage: Archaea > Thermoproteota > Bathyarchaeia > TCS64 > TCS64 > JAGTQU01. The sequence continues at coordinate 3,980 of JAGTQU010000021.1, forward strand.
CATCCCACACTCGGAAGGAGCTTTAGAGACTGAAGAAGATGAGCTGACAGGTGGAATGAAGCCCGGAACCCTCATCAGAATTATAAGAGAGCCTTATTTCGGGAAGATTGGAACCGTCGTAAGCTTGCCAGTCCAACTAGAGAAAGTAGAATCTGGCTCCTCTGTGAGAGTAGTTGAAGTGCAACTCGATGAAGGAAGGGTAACAGTCCCAAGAGCGAATGTTGAAATAATTGAAAAATAAAGTGAACCGACTTTAATTTTCATTTAACATTTTTTTCAGGCTTATCGGATTTAACTGATTTTTTCTCTTTCACATAGAACCAAGATGCTATAAGTAGAATCAAAGAAGAGAGGATGAGAATTAAATCATCTTGAGTGGGTAAAGTCAACGTGCCTGAAATAAGGGCAATTATAATAAGAATCAAAGTAGCAACTATAGCAACACGCATTTTCTATATCGATAAAAGGAAAAGATGTAAAAGTTTTAAATTTTTCTAGTAAAACTGATATTTTAATTTAATTCTAATAACGTCTAATGATTATGGAGAAACAAATTTCAAAAATATTAAAGAAAAAATTGGTCTTTTTTAGTTGTAATGGAATATCTAACGCCTAATGGAGCTAATATATTCTCTTATTTTTTCTATAAGGTTATGTAGTTCAGAGGTGGTTGGTTCTTTTGAACAATTCAAAGAAGTACTCACTTAACCTTTCCCCTGAATTGCTTATAATGTTGTTGCATCTCTTCTACGCTTATTGGGGCGGCGAGATGACTGAAATACTGTCTAGCGAAAATGCTTTAGCGCTATCTAAAACTTGTATAATTTCATCAACGCTTGAAGACGATTCGGGTATCGATTGAACTATAAGAACATCAAAAATGTAATACTTCAGGCATATCGGTAGCTATTTTCTCAAGTTCTTTAGCTTTCAAAATTGACGCTTCGAAGTTTGATAAAGCTCATAAAATTTACCATCAATATTTTTGATTTAAAAAAACTTATTATTTTAACCTCCTAGATTATAATTTTGATTCATCTTCATAACTATCGAATTTTTAATCTCGAAGTCATACAAATATTTTTTAATCAACGTTGGCATAAAATAATAGAGCTGTGAAATGAAGAAACTTAACAAGGATGATGTTTGGGCTCTGATCATCGGAGCAGCAGCTTTAGCCACAGGAGGCGGTGCCTCAGCACCTACTTATGAAGAGTTCAGCAAATCAGCGGATCCTATTCTAAATCAAGGGTATGAAGCCAAACTCATAGACCCTAAAGACTTGAATGACGACGATTTAGTATTCATGGATGTTGGCTGTGGGGGAGGAATAACAAGAGACTATCAGGAGATGTACATGCGCTACTATCCACCGGATGGATGGTATAAAATGATAAACCTTATCCATCCCCTCAACAGTTGGAGCAAGAGAGAGGATACAAGAGCCAATGAGACTCACCTGAAAAAATTAGAGGAGCTTGTCTGTGGTAAACCAGTTGCTTATTTGGCCTTCGAGATCGGGCCTCTAGATGCTGGACAGTTGCTTAACGCAGCTAAGAGGGGTTTACCCCTTGTAGACGCAGATTGCGCTGGGTATAGGGCTGTTCCCGAGTTATCGCTTACTAAACTGAACGTTATCAACGCCTCCCTCGTTCCTTATACCATCGCAACCGCTTGGGGTGATGTGATAATAGGCACTCAGGTTCTCAGCCATCAGAGATGGGAGGACATATGCCGGGCGATAGCCATAATGTCTGGTGGAGGATGCGCTCCCGCAATATCTCTCAGCGGTAAGACGGTGAAAGACGGGACCGCCCATTACACCTTTAGCTTAGCCATCGAAGTAGGGAAAGCGATCCTGAAAGCTAAAGAGAGGATGGAAGATCCAGTAGAGGCCATTATAAAATCCAGCGGAGGCTACAAGATTTTCGAAGGTAAGATCGCCGGATTTACTAACGAGAGACGAGGGGCATTTGTCTGGGGGAACGCGTGGATAGAGGGGACTGGAGACTATCACGGGAAGACATTCAGGCTCTGGTATAAGAATGAGAATCAAATAAGCTGGATAGACGAAAAGCCATATGTGACATGCCCCGATCCATTCACCGTCATCGAGAAGGAGACTGGATTAGGGTTATCGAACTTCAGACCTGAATGGTGGGTGCCAGGTAAGGAAGTGGCTGTTACTGCTATGAAGGCTTGCGATTTCTGGCGGACTGAAAGAGGCCTCAAGATTTATAACCCGAAGCACTTCGGTTTCGATATACCTTACACTCCTATAGAGGAGAAAATAAAGTAAGTTCCTTTTTTCTCCTTTTTTAACATATAAATTCAAACGGGATATAGAAAAAAGGGAAGATTGTAATTTTTATTTATTCAAACTTTTTGTAAGCCTTGTCTATAGGTATATGCTGAATGTCGAATCTGAAGTGTGATGGTCCAAAGAGCTTGAGGCCCATAGGTGTTTCCCATCGGTCTTCCGCTTTGACCCCAACAACTGCCACTTTTCTGCCTGGTTCCCACTCAGCTGGCCAGAAGTTTAGTAACCCCCATCCTGTTTCTACATCTACTACGTTTATTCCGTCTGGGCTCGTGACATAGGGCTTCCCATCAAGCCAAGATATATGGTGCTCATTCTTATACCAGATCTTCATATCGTGGCCTGCGTAAGCCCCAGTACCCTTGATCTTCGCGACTCCCCAGATGAAGGAGAATTTGCCTTCCTGCCAGTAGTCGAAGATCTCTCCTTCGAAGAGCTTGAACCCTATTGGTCCTAGAGCCTTAAGCATGGCGTCTACAGGATCTTTACCTTTTTTAAGCGCCTCTCTTATAGACTTCCCGACTTTCATGGTTAAAGATTGGGCTCCAGGGAACGCAGCCTTTTTAAGATCCGATCCCTTCACGGCGTGGACGCCTCTAACCGTGCCTCCGGAGTAGGTGGATATCCCCTCAACGATCTCCTCCATCCTCTGGAAACACAGCGTTTCTTCGAGTACGAGCAAGTCTCCCCACATAGTCGTGAATACTGCTGGAGTGCAAAGAACGTTAGCGAGGTTAAGTCCATTCTGAGAAATCTCTGGAGCGGCTCTATGCCCGGCTACCGTAGCATCTATGAAAGGCTTGTCCGCTCTCGCAAGGCTGACGAGAAGCCTAAGGAAGGCAGGCGCCACCTCGAATTGGATGTGGGAGTACATCTCCTTGCCGATTATCTTCTGCAATTTCTCTGTACCCTTCTCCATGAAGTCGGGTCCCGGAATCTTGGACCAGGTGTTCAGAGGACACCATTCACGATCAGCCTGCATTATCTGATCCCTGATCCTTGCAGCCTGGTCGAGCGGGTGACGGAAGTCCCTGCTCAACCTCTGCCTCGGGAATGCACTGAACTTCTCCATCATCTCGGTCTGGATGCCTCCACCGGTTCCGCAATCCGAGAAGATTATAGCGTCATCCGGGATCTCGTTAAGCTCTATGAACTTGAGTTTATGTCCTTCGTCAAGTACTGGGCTGATTGTTTTTTCAACAGCCTCGAGGGATGGAGCAACTCCTCCACCTCCTGTTGATAAAACGGTACATCCAAGCATGTAGTCGAGAACATCTTCTTTGGTCAGATATCTCATAGTTGTTCCCATTTGATTTAATATTCTATTAGAATATTTAAAGGATAAGAGAGATAGTAAATTTAGTCTATACAGTAGGGATCATGAAGATTTTAATTTAGCCAGTCTGTGAGGCAATAGTGCGAAGACCTTCGCATTGTTCACAAGGTCTTCAATGGTTATGTATTCGTTTGCCATGTGATCAAGGCTCTCATCTCCAAGGCTAAATACCGGCGCTTCCATGTTCTGGAGTATAAAGAACTTGGCGACGGATATTCCACCGATCCCGAATGTCTCAGGCTTTCTCCCAGTCACATCAGTCACGACTTCGCTAAGAGCTTTTATGAAGGGGCTATCAGGAGGTATAGAGGTGGCTGGAACGCTTCTTGGAATATCAACTTCAATGTTTATCTCCGAGTCCTCCTGCTTCAGCTTTGAAATAAAGTCTTCAAGGTCTTTCTTCACAGTGTCCTTATCCATCCCAGGCACTATCCTTATATCGAGTTGAGCCTCGCAGGATGGGGGTACGACGTTTCCAGCTACTCCTCCCTTAATGACGCCGACGTTTAGGGTTGGCCCTCCTAGGAGAGGGTCAGGCTTGTAAGTAAACTTGAATTCTTCGAGCTTAGCTAAGAGCTTAGCCATTTTGATAATCGCATTTATGCCCTTCTCAGGCATACTTCCATGCGCCTGCTTCCCCTTTGAAACAAGTCTTCCGCCCGCGGAACCTTTTTCAGCTATCTCAATATTGCCGTTCATTGCTTCGGCAACCAGGATGTAATCAGCCTTTATGAGTTTCTCTTCTAAAAGATATCTGACGCCATAAGTACTACCACGCTCTTCGTCCGCAACACCAGCTACGATAAAAGAACCTGAGATTTCGACTCCAAGTTCCTTGAAGGCTTTTAAAACTAGGAGTGCTGACGCCATGCTCCCCTTATCGTCGACAGTGCCCCTTCCATACAATTTCCCATCTTTTAAAGTGACTTCGAACGGAGGATACTCCCAGCCCTCACCTTCAGGAACGACGTCTAGATGGCTTAGGATCATTACTGAAGGGGAACCTTCACCGTATTGGGTGATAATGTTAGTACGCCCTTTTTCTTTTTCGAAGATTTGATATGGCAAATTCATAGCGTCTAGCTCCTCAATGACCACTTTGGCGGCCTCTATCTCATTGCCAGGCGGGTTCACCGTTCGAGCTCGCACAAGCTTATCAAGAACTTTTATAGCATAGTTTCTATGCTCTTCAATATAGTTTAGAATAGTATCTTCCTCGAAACTCTTCAAATTTCTACCTCAATTCAATACTAACCAATTAATTAATAAGTTTTCTAATCTAGGAGGCTTATCTTTTGAGCAACTATTTAATGAGAGCACCTTATGAAAAAGAAAAATCAGTGTTCAAAGAGTCTGTAATCGATGTCGAAGCCGAAGTGTCTTGGGCCGAATATCTCTACACCTCTAGGTGTTCTCCATAAATCAGATGCTTTTATCCCATAGATTTTTACACTTCTACCGTTGTGAACCCCGCTTTCAACGAAGTTGGATAATCCTTCGAATTCTTCAGCATCAACTATACATATCAGGTCAGGGCATGTGATACGAGGCTCCCCATCAATCCACCCTATCAGGTGCTCATTCTTATACCAAACCCTCATCCCATGACCCTCATAGCTTCCCGTCCCTTTGACGAACCAGTTCCCCCAATTGAAGCCCCCTTTTCCTTCGCATTCAAAGGAAGACACTACGCCTTCAAAGACCTTCAATGCTCCTGAGACCTCTAAGAAGGCTTCTTCAGGGTCTTTTCCAGTTTCTTTTGCTCTTCTTATCACCTCCCCTATTTTAATGCACCGGGTTACCTGGTTGACGGCTACTCCTCGTCTATAATCGTCTACTTTCGTCGGACACCTCGCCACAGTTACGCTTCCTCCGCATGCTACAGCAACGTTTCTCGCTATGTCTTCTGCCCTGTAATCGTCTACAGAGGTTTTTAGTATGATGGTCTCCATGAAAGGAGACACCATTACTAGTGGGGTCACCGGTATCCCGGCAACATTTGTTAACGAGATCCCCATCTCAGGCTTAGCCCTCCCGCAACAGTCAGCATTGATGGAAGGCTTGCCCTCCAGCGCATTTAGATACATGGGGAGTATCCCGTTTCCTCCCCCGGTTTCACTGGCAATATACGCGTAGAAGTTTTTCCCAACATATTCTGAGAGTTCTCTAACAGACATCTGTAATCTGCGAACCCTGGAGTCCTTTGTCTCAGGAAAAGCTGAATAGTAGGACTTGACTTTGTCTCTAACCTCCTGAGGTA
>JAGTQU010000021.1:9922-12215 GCA_018396695.1 Candidatus Bathyarchaeota archaeon
AGAGCATGGCTTCGCCGTCAATCTCTGATATGTCTGCGAGCTTAAAACTGCATCCTTTCTCGAGGGCGTCGTCGACCATCCTCTTTCCCCACTCTGATCCACCTCCTCCTCCGCAGCCTAGGATCACAGCGCCAGCAATATAATCTAAGAGATTCTTTTCGGTTAGAACCTTCATAACTAATCTTAAATAATATGTTATGCAAACTAATTTAGATTTTACGAGGATGTGCTTTCGTCAATATTATTTTGAAGGATTTTCATCTACTGATTCATATTTTCATCCTTTCTTGTTTCTCTTCCTTTACGAGATTAATTATAATAATATTTTATTCTCAAACGGTTAAAACAATTTTGATAATATTCAAGTCTCTTCAAGAACCTTTTCGATATCAGATTTATAAAAACGCTTTTCAAATTACCAAGCAACATGTTGGATAGTATTTCTCCGTCTAGAATTTCATGAATTCAATTACGATCGCGGCGATTGATGTGAAGACCACTGCGGTGTAGAAAGCGCTAACTGCACCGAAAATCTCCCACATAAAGGCCCCGATTAACGGGGATATCGCTAAGGCGATGCTAGAAATCAAATTCAGAGCCCCATAGGATCTACCTATATTGCCTTGTGAAGAGACATCTATTACAAAGGCTTCGAGAGCCGGTTGCTGGATATATCCAAAGACGCTATCGAGCATCAGAACAAATAGGACTTGGAGGAAATTAAAGGATCCAATAAAAGCTATGATGAAGAACGGGCGTGTAGCATAGCTTAAGAAAATAGATACCTTTCTTCCTAAGCTATCTATCATTCTACCTACAGGGATCCTTGTGAATATGCCTATAACCCCTATCCCGCCTGCGATAAGTCCCCATTCAACCTTCGATAGACCAATTACATCTACAGCGTAAACAACACTGTATCTCGTAAGGATCCCTGTAGGTAGAATGCTATCTATCATTCTACCTACAGGGATCCTTGTGAATATGCCTATAACCCCTATCCCGCCTGCGATAAGTCCCCATTCAACCTTCGATAGACCAATTACATCTACAGCGTAAACAACACTGTATCTCGTAAGGATCCCTGAAGCAATGTAGAACATGAACGCGGCTAAAAGTGCAATTCTCAGGGATTTTATCGTTACGACGGGAGTGAAAAAATCTTTTATTATGCTAATGAAGCTGAATCCGTTGGTTCGACTATTAGCCCTGGCATCGTCTTCTGTTAAATATAACGCCCTGAGAATACTCGAGATCAACATGACAACGCCTGAGATTAGGAAAGCTAATTTCATTCCCTGAACCAGCCCCATCTTCTCCAGCAGGTATCCTCCTAAAATGGGGAGAATACTTGAAGCCACAGCGAAAAGGGTGTGAATCGTTGCGAAAGCCGTGGCGCGTTTCTTTTGATCTAATGCTTTAGCGAACATTGCTTGACGGGCAGGGAGCACAACATTGGTGAAAGATTCGACGATGACGCCTGGGATCAGAAAAACCCACTGATCAGCGAAATAGTAGATAAAAGGAGCGAAAGATGCAATAAGCCCGCCCCAAACAACGAGCCTCTTTCTCCCTTTTCTATCCGTAAGATAGCCGACAGGTGCTTGTAGGAGTATACGAATAAATCCAGGTATGGAGACGAGAAGCCCTACTAGTGGTAAGGAAGCCCCCATCTCAAGGAGGTAGAGGGACCAAAACGGTGAGGTGAGGAATAGAACACCTTGACCAATCGTCTCTGTGAGGGTCAGAACGAGGGCGTTCCCCTTCAAACCCAGATAATTCTTTTCTGTAAACAGATTCAGGTCTCCTCAGAAATCTTCTGCTCTCAAGATCTTAGTTACACCTTATAACGTTTTAATAATGGGTTAAAGATGACTGCCTTAATTCTTCGAGATTTCAGGAGTGGGGGTCTATTCATTAAGTAGTTCTCAATTTCGCGAACTAGATCTTTTCTTATAATTCTCAAACGAACTACAAATTTATTCTCTGATACAGAGATTTATTATATAAGACAGATATGCGAATAATATAACGATATCGTAAAATGCAAGTTAAAATACTCTTTCTGGGTGGAAACAAAGAGTGGCTCCAGGGATACGCGGAGCCGTCGACGACGGTGGAGGTGATGGAGAGGCCTTTCGAGACTCCTCATCTAGAATACGAGTTCTATGAACACATATACGTCCACAGGATTATTGACCAGGTGGTTAGAGCTGAGAAGGAAAGCTTCGACGCGGTCGTAATCCCCTGCTTTTACGACCCTGGTCTCAGGGAGACAAGAGAGCTTGTAAAG
>JAGTQU010000021.1:12254-23822 GCA_018396695.1 Candidatus Bathyarchaeota archaeon
GCGTCCATGATATCCGCCGGAAAATTCTCCGTGCTCGTCGGAAGGAACAAGTGGATACCGAAGATGGCGGAGAACGCAAGAAGCTACGGCCTCGAGTCGAGAATCGCATCGTGGCGGGTGCTCAACCTAACGGTCCCGGATATGCGAGACGAGAAGAAGACGCTAGAGGCGATCATGCGCGAGTCAAGGCGGGCCATCGAGGAGGACAGGGCGGAGTGTGTCGTGCTGGGCTGCACAGGCATGGCCGGACAGGCGGCACACGCCCAGAAGGTGCTCAACATTCCCGTCTTGGACCCGATGCTCATGGGGTTGAAGGTAGCGGAGCTACGAGCAGTACTCTGGAAAAGATTAAACATCTCCCATAGCAAAATCGGAGGCTACGAGGCGCCTCAAATCGATGAGTTGAAGCCCATATACAAGAAAGTCTATGGAGCTTATCCATAGAAAATCATAATTTTTTCTTACTAGAAACTAAATGTTTGGCTAGTTTTAAATAAAGATTTGCTATAGATAGGATGGGTATTCGAAAAAATGTCTTTTTCGTCTTTAGGATGGTATGAATTCGGAACTGAAAGGCAGTATCCAACTTATAAATGGATGGAGCTTGCAAGGTCAGCTGACTATCTATGCCGAAACATACTCAAGATTAAAGCTGGAGAGAACGTTGTCATATACGCGGACTCAGCGACAGACCCGCGAGTAGTTCATGCGACAGCGGCGGCAGCTCACGTCATCGGGGCAAAGGTGACAACCCTCTGGTATGAGACGAGGGGGGACATCGATCTTCCTCCGCCAGAACCGGTGGAGGCAGCTGTTTTAGCTGCGGATATTGTGATAGAGTTTGCTGTAGCATACTTAGTCCATTCCGCCATGTGGGCTAAGGCGAGAAAGAAGGGGATAGATCTGAAATGCCTAACAGGCATGAATGCAGATATGATGGTGAGAACAATCAACCCAGACTTCGACCAAAAGATGAACGAGTTCGGTGAAATCTATAAGGAAATAGTGATGAAGGGTGAAAATATTGGCCGCGTCACGACACCATCTGGTACAGATTTCACCTTCAAATTCTACACCCCTGCGGAGCTAGAGGAATTAGCGAAGGCTAGACCTCCCATGAAGCGTGGAGGGATGCTAGGAGGTCAGGGGGGATTAAACGCTAATCCAGCGACGATAAACGGGAAGATCGTGGTTGACGGTGCTTTTTGGCCTCCGTCAGAGCTAGGGCTCCTCAAACAACCAATAGAAATGGTGTGCAAAAACGGTAGGATAGATATTGTTTCAGACCATCATGAGGCGAGGATAGCGAAGAATTGGTTCGCACACTTCAACGACGAGGCTGTGTACAACGTTCTGCATGTCTCCACTGGTTTCAATCCAGGAGTCAAGAGGCTGACTGGGGACATAGTTGAGGATGAAAGGCTTTTCGGTTGCGTCGAGTTTGGAGTTGGAAGGGCAACGCCAGAGCTTCCATGCCACACAGACTGCATCCTAGTAAACCCTTCAATATGGATAGACGACCAGCTGATCGAGGAGGAGGGAATCTTCGTAGAACCGAGGCTGAAGAATAAAGCCAAGGAGCTTGGTATGCAACTTTGGGTCGAATAGTCTAGGAAACCAAGTCCCACTTTTTTGGATGTTTTCATGGAATAACTCGGAGTCTAATCCTCTAAATATAGATTTTTAAGGAGTTTTGTAGCTGCTAAACCTGAGGCAGCGCCTATCGCTCCGCACAATATTCCCACCTGTAAACCATTCACAGAAGTTATTATCATCAATTGGATGATGTCTCTCTCATCGCCGTTGACCCAGAGAAAGAATCCTAGTGTGAGGTTTGCAATTGTAGAGCCGAAAGAACCTGCATAAAACCCTGTGAATATGGAAGTTACGCTTTTCCTCGTCCAACAGATGTAAAAGCCTGTTGTAACTCCAACACAGTAGATCATAATAGCTTGAACAGGGTCACCGGTAAGAATAAAACCTGCAAGAGTGCCAATGATGAGCCCGAACGCCAAGCCTAATAGATTAGTCCTCTTGGACAAGACCGACAAGGCTGGCCTTCTACTCGCCGCAATGGAGTATACGATGACCCCTACCGCTAATGTATACGCCGCCCCCCATCCAAGTCTCGAGCCTGGCAGCACTTCACTGAACTGTGTATTCGTAAGGAAGTAAATTGAATTGGAGTTGCCGACAAAAATGGATTCCCCGTCATGAGACATCTGAATGGATGAGAGGTCTTTGACTGTGAACCTCCATAGAGGCGCTGGTCTTGAAAGGTGAAAGAAGTATACTTCACCATCTGAGGTTCCCGCTAACAGATAAGAGCTGAACGGTGAAGAAACTAGCTGGCTCATGCTATTGGAGACGTGAATCAGTTTTTCACTAACCCTGCTATTCTCATAAAACAAGACGAGTACTGATCCATCCTCCTTGTTAACATACATCTTCCCACCGTTAGATGAGATCGAGATTGATTCAATGTGTCCAGGAAGGGGTTTTGAATAAATCTTATTACCATCCTTCAAAGATAGCATGAGGACTCGACTAGTGTTCTCAAAGACCCCTCCTACACCAATATATTCACCATTTATAGAAATAGTGAGGGACAAACTCAAGAGTTGGGTTGAGACGGACCAAACAGGCTTCGTGCTATGAACGCTGAAAAGGCTAACTATACCAAAATCATCAAATACAATAATCCATTTACCATCATATGATAAAACTGCATTAGTTTCTCGGTTATTGATTCGGTAATTCCACATTATCTCTCCTTTTGTGTTGAAAAGATATACGCCTTCACGATTTTTAACCAAGATGTAGACGAGAGGCGGCATTTCACCCATAGAATATATTCCCAAAATCTCACAGGAACCAAAATTACGTATCCAAAGAGGCTCAACTCTCCCCTCCTTAATAATCGAGATACTCGAAAAAAGGGTTAGAGCGTTGTTATCGTCTAAAACAACGAGATAATCTCCTTGAGCAGATAGCTTCAACGAACGAATTTTGGAGGAACTTTCAAATACCCATAGGGGCTTCTCCATATTCTTCGAGAAGAAGTATACTGCCCCGTTTTCATCTCCCAAAGCTATTGATCTACCAGTAATTGAGATACTATAATCGGTGATCCTGCAAATGTGATTATACACATATGAAGGATTTTTCATTCTATATGTATAACATGATACATAAAAAATTATCAATATCTCTATGCTTACAAGCATCAAGAGTATTAATTTCCTCTTCCAACTTTTCATCCCGAATCTTACATATTGATACCCAATGAAAGGATAAACCTTCTTAACCATGATTACACTTTTTAACGAAGAATGTTCGCGTTTAATATACTCTAGAGAGAATTAGTATATGAATGATCCATTTTTTATTTCTAATTCAGATTTCTATATATTTTGATCTCTAATAGTGGTAAATATTAAATAAAAGGTTGCTGAAAAACTAAAAGATATAAATGGTTAGTAAGATAAATCTTGCAATTATAAGTCTAGTTGTGATAGTCGTTGCAGCCGCGGGATTGTATTACGGTTTAATGCCACCCACTCCGTCGCCATCTCCAAGCCCCAGCCCAAGTCCTTCACCTTCTCCAAGTCCGTCCCCGAGTCCTTCGCCAAGTCCATCTCCATCTCCGAGCCCTAGCCCAACTCCACAGTATAGAGTGCTAAGAACTAGTTGGCCTCTCCCGTTCTATATCGATCCTTCAGTAGGAACGGATCAAGCATCTTCTGCTGCTCAATACAATTTATACGACCCCCTCATCCAACTAGGTCTTGAAGGAACAATTGAACCGTGGCTAGCAGAGAACTGGACATATTCTGAAGATGGCTTAACTTGGATCTTTAAGATTAAGAAAGGAGTTAAATTCCATGATGGCTCGACTTTAAATGCTGAGGACGTAGCATGGAGTATGACAAGGTTTATAAAATTAGGAACTGGCAGGGCTTACGTTCTCACACCCTTCATCGAAAATGCTACAGCCATTGACGACTATACAGTTGAAGTAAAACTGAAGACTAAGTTTGGTCCATTTATCAGCGCGCTGAATGGCTTCTATGTGCTTAACAAAGACCTTGTTCTGAAGCATATAAAAGATACAGGTGAATTTGGAGAGCTTGGAGACTATGGTAAGGAATGGTTGACGTTAAACGACGCCGGTTCAGGACCATATAAGGTGAGACGCTTCGTTATGGGAGAGAAACTGGTTATGGAGAAATTCTCTGACTACTGGGCAGGCTTCGCTGATAAAGCTCCCGATATCGTAGAAATGATAGGAACGACTGAAGCTATAACAATAAGAACATTGATGGCTAATAAAGAGTTGGAATTCACAGATCAGTGGCAAACGCTTGAAAACTTCCAGGAGATAAAGAAGATTGAAGGCGTGCATATCGAAGCAGCCATGGATACTGCTGGTGGATGGTATCTAATGATAAACACAATGAAGCCCCCTCTTGATGATGTACACTTTAGAAGGGCTTTACAATATGTCTTGGATTATGATAAAATTGTGACCGACATATTCCCTGGAACTGTTAAGATGCATGGTCCTGTGAACTCAGCTATGTTAGGGTGGAACCCCGACATACCGGAATCCACGCGAAACATTACAAAGGCTCAGGAAGAGTTGGCAAAATCGAAATATGCACAAAACTATACGGAATACAACATCGAACTTCACTGGTGTGCTGAGGTTCCAGACGAAGAGAAGGTATCTATGCTCTTTATGGCTAACGCAGCTGAGATTGGGATAACTATCACACCGATTAAGACGCCGTGGACAAAGATGGTTCAAGAGGCTTCTTCGGTAGAAACGCATCCACACATTGTGTATATCGGAGCAGGAGGAGCGTATCCTGAAGCTGGAGCATTATTGATGAACAGATATCATTCAAAGAATGCCTTAACTTGGATGCAAAATGAGAACCTATTCAACTCAACACTTGACGCATTGTTAGAAGACGCACTGCAAACCCTAGATTTCGAAGAACGGATGGAGAAGTATAAACAAATTCAATGGGATATCTTCAACATCGCCCCCTCCATATATCTATACCAAGGAATTGGATGGCATGCAATGCAAGGGTATGTTACAGCTCCATACACTCAAACAGGAAAATTCGTGAAAAGCGGTGTATTAGGTAACGTCTACATTTACAAGGCTCAATCTGGAGGATTATTCGACTTTAGAATGTACCAAGTAGACAGATTAATACCCTATGGATGATAGAGAACTAATTTCTTAATCATCATTGAAAATCCTTATATTTTTTATATATCGAATATATTGAAAAGACATGAAACTTTTACCGTATATTGCGAAGAGATTACTGTACTCAATATTTGTTCTTCTAGGACTCTCTATACTAATCTTCACCCTATCTCGAGTGATACCTGGGGATCCCGCGAGATTAGCTTTAGGACCAATGGCTCCTCAGTGGGCGGTTGACCAGTTGAGGGAAAAATTACATCTGAACGATCCACTTCCAATCCAATACATCATATGGCTCACTAATGCTCTTCGTGGAGACCTAGGAGAATCCATCGTCTCCAAACGACCAGTGATAGAGGATGTTATAACTTTCTTTCCAGCCAGCTTCGAACTTGTAATTTTCTCCACAATTATCTCGATAGCGCTATCCGTTTTAATAGGCGCCATGGCTGGGAGAAGAGCTAACAGCCTATTTGACAATCTCGTCAGAGTCTTCTCCTATATAGGGATCTCGGTTCCAACTTTTGTCTGGGCAATATTATTCCTGTTCTTTTTCGGCTATATCTGGAAGATGCTTCCAACTTTAGGACAGCTGAGCACGGAATTCACGCGCCCACCCTTCATAACAGGCATGATGTCCATAGATGCTCTCATAGTAGGAGACTTAGGCGCATTCATCGATCATTTCAAGCATATGATCCTTCCCTCCGTCACCATGTCTATTAGCAGGATTGCTCAGGATGCTAAAATACTACGCGCCGGCATGATCGAAAACCTGAAGAAAGATTACATAACGAGTGCAACATCTTTCGGAGTTCCCGAGAGCCGAATCACCTTCAAATATCTAATGAAACCATCAATCATCCCAATGGTTTCTATCATGGGCATGGAAATATCAGGTTCAATGGGAGGTTCCTTCATCATCGAGACGATATTCAACTGGCCTGGGTTCGGCAGGTATGGAATGTGGGCGATGCTGAACAAAGACCTCAATGCAATAATTGCTTCAGTCATGATAGTCGGCGCGTTCTTCGCTTTGATAAATATAGTTGTAGACATCATCATAGCTTACCTTGACCCGAGGATTCGAATGGTCGAAAGGAGTGCATAAAAAGAGAGAATGCGTTATGAACGAAACAAGGTTTAGATTCTTGAATGAGGAGAGAAAAAGGGAGCTTGTAAAGAATTGGAGAAAGTTTTCATCTAATCCTCTATCTATAGTAGGCCTCATCTCCGTCCTCATAGTCCTCTTTTTAGCCATATTTGCACCATGGGTGGCACCGTATCCTCAGAGCTGGGGGAGATGGGTAGACTTTAACAATGTCTTAAAGCCACCTAGCTGGACGAACTGGATGGGGACGGATAACTTCGGCAGAGACATCATGAGCAGAATATTCTTCGGCTTCAGATATGATTTGATGATGGCGGCAGCCATACTTGTTATGGTAGTTCCACTAGGGACGATTCTAGGTTTGATCGCAGGATATTTTAGCGGAACCTTCATCGACACTATAATAATGCGGGTCACAGATGTCTTCCTTGCAATCCCTTCGCTGGTTCTAGCCCTAGCCATATGTTCTCTACTAGAGCCAAGCCTATTCAACAGCATGATGGCGGTTTCAGTGCTCTGGTGGCCTTGGTACTCACGTCTGTCTTATGGCATAGCTATATCCTTGAAGAACGAGTACTTCGTCCAAGCCTCCGAACTAATCGGGGCGAGTACTCCGCATATTCTATTCAGAGAGATACTGCCAAACTGTCTCTCCCCAATATTCACGAAGATGACGTTGGATGTTGGATGGGTTATCTTGATAGGTGCATCACTCGCCTTCGTTGGCTTAGGAGCCCAGGAACCGATACCAGCTCTTGGGAACATGGTCTCAGCTGGTACAAAGTATATGCCAGACTACTGGTGGATGACGATATTCCCCGCAATAGCAATTGCGTTCACAATACTAGGCTTCAATCTGCTAGGAGACGGGATACGTGATCTATTAGCCGTTGAGGAGGTTTAAGATGCAAGAGAGACTATTGGAGATCCAGGGGCTACATCTAAACTATAAGGTTTATGAAGGTTATCTAAAAGTCCTCAACGGTGTTGAATTCAACATAGATAAGGGAGAGAAAGTTGGGCTGATAGGAGAATCAGGCTGCGGTAAAACAACTACGATGAGGTCGATAATGAGGACCCTCCCAAGTAACGCGGTGATTACCGCAGGGAAGATCCTTTTCAAGGGAAAAGATATTTTGACAGCTTCGATGGATGAGGTCCAAAGCTTACGTAGAAATAATATTTCTATGATTTTTCAGGATCCTACGGCTGCTCTAAACCCGGTATTCAAAATAGAGGAGATTTTTTCAGATATAATAAGATTCTCAGTTAGAACATCAAGTAAGAAGCTCACAAAAGACGAGATAAAATTGAAAGCCGTTGAAGCGTTGAAGGCTGCAGCCTTGCCGGACCCTGAGAGGATTCTTCAGAACTATCCGATCCAGCTGAGCGGGGGGATGAGGCAAAGGGTCTGCATAGCTATGGCCCTGATTTCGTCAAACGATCTTCTAATAGCTGATGAGCCGGGAACGAATTTAGACGTCACAATAGAGGATCAAATATTGCGTCTTCTTGGAAACCTCGTCAATGAGAGAGGCACATCCATCATCCTAATAAGCCACGCTCTCGGGGCTGTTAAAGGGCTCGTGGATAGGGTTTACGTCATGTATGCAGGGAACATGGTTGAAGTAGCTAAGACTGATGACCTGTTCTCGGATCCTCTTCACCCTTACACCTCCAATCTTTTCAAAACCGTCCCTAAACTAACAGGTGGAGGAATACCTGAGGCGATAAAGGGGAGAATACCCGATTACTTTGATCCGCCTAAGGGTTGCAGATTCTGTCCGAGGTGCGACCATGCTATGCCAATATGCGAGAAAGAGACTCCAACCTTCAAGGACATGGGTGATAAACATGAAGTTGCATGTTTCCTCTATTCATAGGTGTTTAAAATGAGCGAAGAGATACTAAGGGTAAAAGATTTGATAAAATTCTTTAAAACCACGCAAGGAGTCGTTAGGGCGGTTGATAGAGTCAGCTTCAGCATTCAGAAAGGCGAGACATTCGGTCTCGTAGGGGAGTCTGGATCCGGCAAGAGCACAACAGCCTTCACTATAATGGGGGTATATCCTCCGACGGGTGGAGAGATATTCTTCAAAGGTGTTAAGCTGACAGGGGGGGTAAAAAGCAGACCACTCTCCTTAAAAAAGGATATGCAAATGGTTTTTCAGGATCCTGGGTCATCTTTGAACCCGAGGCATAGCATCGGCCAAATAATAGAACTGCCTCTGAAAGTTCACAAGCTTTACGAAAATAACCGTAAAGAGAGGGTGGAAGAAATCTTAAAAATGGTGGGGCTCCCGCTAGACTTCACGAGAAGATACCCTAGGCAACTAGGTGGTGGAGAGAAGCAATTAGTAGCGATATCTAGAGCCATAGCCTCTGAGCCCTCCTTCATAGCCTTGGATGAGCCAACCTCAGCATTAGATGTATCCATGCAGGCGAAGATAATAAATACGTTATTAAGGATACAGAAGGAACTAGACTTGTCTTACCTTTTCATAACCCATAACCTCAGCCTCATGCGAAACGTCGCGACAAGGGTGGGTATAATGTACCTGGGTAAATTATTGGAGGTTGCACCTACCTCAGAGTTCTTCATTAAGCCTCTGCACCCATACACGAAAATGCTGATCTCATCGATCCCTGTGATTACGAAAGAAGAGGAGAAACTAAAGCCTGAGAGGATCATTTCAAGAGGGGAGATACCAAGCCCGGTTAACGTTCCACCTGGATGTGCTTTTCATCCCCGATGCGTGGAATGCCAGGAAATGTGCTCTAAGACTGAGCCAGAGATGATTGAAGTCGAAGAAAACCATTATGTTAGATGTAACCTTTATATTGATCAATCAAAATAACTGTCCTTATTTTTCAAATTTATGGATCGCCAGTGTAAGCAGAAATGCCATTTAATAAAAAATATTCAAAAAAAGATTATATTTTCAAAAATTTGAGAATTCTCTAATACACTTTGCTATCTTATTAACCCCAATCAAATCTTGAGAAGAAAAAGGGAAAAATTATTAGGAATTTAATTTATGATTTAAGAAAACAAATATGGTTTAAAAATAAAAATCTAAAAATTAATGTTTAAAATAGATTTACAACTTTTCTAGATTCAAAGCTTAGCTAGCACATTAGTTTTAAGCAAGACCTATAACACTTCTATTGAGTGTAGATGAATCATGAGTATAAGCAAGGGTGAAGAGGAACATGCTCTCGAACTTCATGAAAAGTCATTGATTATCGATTTTCACTGTGATGCAGTGCTAGCAACCCTCCCTGACTCTGCTTTCATAATCGGGAGTGGAAAGAAGAGGAATCTTTTAGAGAGATCTACTGAGGGGCATGTCGATCTGCCTAGGCTCATTGAAGGAGGTGTGGACTGCCAAGTCTTCTCACACTTTGTCGAGCCCATCTACAATCCTATTGCATCACGCAGAATGCTCCAAGTATTAGGCTACTCTCTATCTGAGATCGAAAAGTCTGACAAGATGGAAGTTGTAACCAAACCTGAAAAAATTGAAAAGAATCACGGTAAAAAAATTTCAATTATCATCGGATTCGAAGGCTGTGAAGCTATATGCGAAGACCTTAGATTTCTCAATATTTTCTATAGACTCGGATTGAGGAGACTCACCCTCACCTGGAACAATAGAAACGCCATCGCAGATGGAGTAAGATGGCAGAGATCCAAGAGCGGCTTAACCGAGTTTGGTGTAGAAGTCGTCCGAGAGTGCAACAAGCTGGGAATTTTAGTAGATGTCTCTCATATAACCGATAATGGCTTCTGGGATACTCTTGAAGTGAGCAAGGATCCAATTATCGCATCGCACTCTAACTGTAGGGCTCTTTGCAAGTCTATGAGAAATCTTACAGATGAAATGATTAATACTCTGGCGGAAAAAGGAGGAGTAATAGGCGTAAACTATGTACCATTCTTCCTCTCTGATATTGATTTCAGT
This sequence comes from Candidatus Bathyarchaeota archaeon, assembly GCA_018396695.1. Taxonomy (GTDB): domain Archaea; phylum Thermoproteota; class Bathyarchaeia; order TCS64; family TCS64; genus JAGTQU01. Next base: position 22,558 of record JAGTQU010000021.1, read on the forward strand.
AAATTTCAGGCGGGTGACCCAGAAGAGATGAAGAAGGTCGAATCCGTGACGGTTGAAAGGGTAGTTGACCATATCGAGCATATAGAAGAAGTTGTTGGTAATGTTGACCATATAGGATTAGGCTCGGACTTCGATGGGGTACCATCTATAGCTAAAGGACTTGAGGATGCCAGTAAACTGCCGAACTTGACTAAGGCTCTTGTAGCTCGCGGATACTCTGATCAAGAGATTGAGAAGATACTTGGAGGAAACTTTCTACGCGTTATCAAAAGAGTATGGAAATAAAACAATCTTCAATATTTTTTAAGAAAAAAATTTGGGTCTAAATTACTGTTTTCCAAGCGCTTTAGCAAGGCTTGCCAATTCCGGATCTATGCTTCTTCCCTTGTCAAGTATCTGCTTTCCATCAAGCCAGACTGAGACGTTGAGGCATATGCCGTCGGAGTGTGAAGCAGCTGGTCTCCACGCCATGTTGCCTATCCCCCACTCCACCGCACCCCAAACTCGCTCATCTTCAACCACGTTTCCAGTCAGCTTAGCCCCTGGGTTAAAACCATAACACACATGAGCGATCTTAAGCATATTAGGGTCGTTGAAACTTCTTAACCATGCTTCATACTCTACAGCCTCTTTACCACCTTCGATTTCGACTATGTCACCTCTACTGACATGCAATACGATTGAGTCTTTAATCAGTCCTATTGGAGGATTCACAGAACCGTCGAAGACAATCTTTCCATTTAGGCTTTCTAAATCAATAGCCCAATAGATCTGGCCAGCCATCATATGTGCCCCAGGAGTATCCGCATAACCTAAGGAGTAAGCGCCTATATGATCCGCTACATTCTTCATGGTTACATCCATGCCCGCAGGGGTTGTTATCCTGACCTCATTTGCGTTCTTAGTCATATCTGTGATCCTTGCCATAAATTTCTCAAGCTTAGGATAATCTATCCTCCCTATGCATCTCACCATCATATCAGCATTCATGCCGACTAAACACGAGTAGCGAATTCTGGGGTTCTCCTTCATTACCCTATCATATACGGAGGAGTAGAAAATCCACTGGTTGTTGAATTCGACCCAAGCGTCAGCACCGTTCAAAGCCCCCACGAGAGACTCGGTTGGAAACATGGGATCCGCTGCTTTCCCAACGCCGAGGGGAGAGGCAAGCCAGATCACCATCGGCTTTGCTCCACAGGCAAAAGCAGATCTCGCTGTAGCGTTTACAACCCTCTCATCCGACTCCGCCAACCCGACTGCTC
>JAGTQU010000021.1:23832-24085 GCA_018396695.1 Candidatus Bathyarchaeota archaeon
ATTCAGCTTAAGCTTGAAGAGTTCTTGAGTAAGTATGTCCGCGGCCTTTCCTAACTCAAATTCATAGAGTTTAGTCATTTTTTATTCGTATTATTGTTGATTTTAGTTTATATATCTCTTTATTATTTTAGCATCTTCGAGTGTAACATTCATACAGAATCTACTATATGATTCTTTTTTGGATTACCTCTTTAATCGTATCAATGAATAATTATACTATTATTCGAAAATTATAATTGGATCAAGCTTGAGA
>JAGTQU010000021.1:24121-24482 GCA_018396695.1 Candidatus Bathyarchaeota archaeon
CATAGGTGGAGCGTTCACAGATCTTGTTGCATACGACGATAAAACCCACGATTTCCATTGGATCAAGGTAGAGAGCACTCCGAAGAGTCTCTCTGAAGGAGTAATAGAGTGTGTAAGGCGAAGCAGCATTCCCAGAAAAAGTTTCGAAGTTGTGATACATGGACAGACTGTGGTTATCAACACCATAATAGAGAGGAAGGGGTCAAAGGTAGGTCTCATCACTACGAGGGGACATAGAGACGTACTCGAACTCCAAAGAGGGAATAGAAGAGACATGTACAACTTCAAGTATAGAAAGCCGGAGCCTCTAGTGCCTCGCTATCTTAGATTAGAAGTTGATGAGATGCATAGGGAGGATAGA
>JAGTQU010000021.1:24497-27982 GCA_018396695.1 Candidatus Bathyarchaeota archaeon
CTTGACTTCGATCAAGTTAAGCACGCTTCGGAGAGAATGCTGAAGAACGGAGTGGAAACAATATGTATATCGTTCCTTAACTCTTACACTAATCCAGTTCACGAGATTAAAGCAAGAGACGTAATCAAAGAAACTATGGAAATACCAATCGTATTATCCCACGAAGTAACGAGAGAATGGAGGGAGTACGAAAGATTCAACACGGCAGTTCTCAATGCATACGTTCTTCCGATCATTGACAAATACTTAGAGATCCTCCAAAGAGTTCTGGCAGAAGAACCTAGAAACAACATGGCTATGACATCTGAAGGAGGAATGGTAACTTTTGACTTTGCTAGAAAGTATCCCATACAGACAATCGAGTCGGGTCCCGTGGCTGGAGTAATTGGAGCAGTCGGGTTGGCGGAGATCATTGGAGAGAGTAACATAATCGCTCTGGATGGAGGGAGTACTACAACAAAAGCTTCTCTGATAGAAGAACTGATCCCAAAAATTACAACAGAGTACTATGTTGAACGAGACAGGTTTAGACCAGGTCTCCCAGTCATGGTTCCAGTTGTAAGGACGGTTGAGATAGGTAATGGGGGGACAAGCATAGCCTGGATTGATGAGGTCGGTAGGATTAGGGTTGGTCCAAAGGCTGCGGGGGCAGATCCAGGTCCAGCATGCTATGGAAAGAACGGTAAAGAACCTACATTAACGGATGCATATGTTGTAACAGGTCTCCTAAACCCAGAATACCTTCTTGGAGGAGAGTTGAAGATTAGCCGTGATCTAGCCGTAAACTCGTTGAAAGGTCTCGCAAGTAAGCTGGGAAGAAGTGTCGAAGAGACGGCGGAGGGTGTTATTCAACTGGCGAACGATAATGCAGCCTATGCGATAAATCTGGTCTCTGTACAGAGGGGTTATGATCCTAGAGACTTCACTTTGATTGCTTACGGTGGCTCTGGACCAATGTTCGCACCTTTCATTGCAGAGGAGTTGGAGATAAAAAGAATAGTGATCCCAACAATCCCCCCAGGAGTCTTCTCTGCGTGGGGGATGCTCAACTCTGATATACGCCATAGTGCAATATTGACAAATATTCTCAAGCTTGATCCAATTAATATCCCCCGTATCAATGAAACATTCGAGAAACTCGAGGGGGATGTACGGGATGTTTTTCATTCGGAAGGAGTAAGCGAACCGATCATGATAGAAAGGTATGCCGATATGCGATATTATGGCCAAGAACATACTGTGAAAGTTCAAGTAATGAAGGAGATAGATGAAGAAGGGATCAAAACTCTTGAAAAGAGATTTCATCAAACCCATGATAGAGAGTATGCTTTCAAGATGTTAGGAGACCCTATCGAGATAGTCAACTTTCAAGTCGTTGGCGTAAAGAGAATGCCTAAGCTGAAGCTTAAAGAGCTGCCTGAAAAAAGTTCGAAAACAGAAGACGCGTTAATAGCTTACAGGCAAGTATATCTCAAAGGGAGGCGTGAGAAGACACCTATATATGATAGAACGAAACTGAGCAGAGGAGTTAGGCTAGATGGACCCTTAATAATGGAAGATCCCACCTCCACGATAATTGTCCTACATGGTCAGTCAGCTTCTCTAGACGCATTTGGTAATATCATAATTAGGAGGGGAACAGAATGAAAAGGCTGAAAGACATATCTCCTTTCACTCTCGAGATAATAAAGAATGGGCTTATCGTTGCCTCTGAAGAAATGTTCTATTCATGGGGAAGAACTGCAAAGAGCCCTGTGATATATGAGGTGCTTGACTATGCAGTAGGTTTAATAGATACTACAGGTACGAAACTCGTCACACAAGCACCTGGCATTCCAGGATTTACAGGAGTCTTGGACTTTGCCGCTGAAGAAGTTGTTAATAAATGGGATGACGATATCAAGCCTGGAGATGTCTTTGTTAGCAATGTTCCTTACGACTCTGGAACACATCTTAACGATGTCACCTTGATCGCGCCAATCTTCTATGAGCAGCATAGATTAGGCTTCTCCGTGGCTAAAGGTCACTGGAGTGAAGTTGGAGGAATGCACTTTGGAAGTTGGACATCAGATTCGACTGAGATCTTTCAAGAAGGATTGCAACTACCGTGTGTAAAACTCTATGAAAAGGGAGAGCCGAACAGAGACGTGATAGATTTAATCCGCTTTAACTCTAGGTTGCCCGAGTTCGTGCTCGGCGACATGTATGCCCAAGCGGCTTCGATGAAAATCGCAGCTAGAAGAGTGATCCAATTGGTGACCAAATATGGATTGGATTCAGTTCTTTACGCAATGAGTCAACTGCTAGAGGATGGTGAGAGATATGCGAAGATAAAGCTCAGCCAACTACCGAAGGGGAGATTCAAAGCCGAGGATTGGATTGATGATGATGGAATTACCGACGAACCTATCCGCGTTGAGGCAGAAGTTACTATAACCGAGGATAATTTCATAGTTGACTTTACGGGGAGCGGGAAACAGGCCAGGGGTTCCATAAACTCTTCCTATCCTAGCACGGTTTCCGGAGTAAGAATGGTTTATATGGCCATCACAGATCCCCATGCACATCCAAATGGCGGCTTCTTCAGCCCGATAAAAGTAATCGCGCCTAAAGGAACTATCTTTAACCCTGAAAGACCAGCACCTACTTCGACTTTCTGGGAAGGCCTCTCCTACGCAGCTGATCTTGTATGGAAGGCTTTAGCGCCACAGGCTCCCGAAACCCTCTCCGCAGGTCATTTTCTTTCGATTGAAGCGACGATCCTGGGAGGTGTAAACGATAAAACAGGAGAACCTTTCGCAATAGTTGAGCCTCAACCTGGAGGATGGGGGGCTGGTTACGATTTAGACGGTGAAAGTGGTCTTGTGGCATGTGGAGACGGAGAGACGTATATCGCGTCAAGCGAAGTTTACGAGCGAAGAATGCCTATCTTGGTTGAGACATATGCCTTGAACACTCATGATGGTACAGGTCATGGCAGGCAGCGTGGAGGGTTCGGAGTGAGAAGAGAATACCGAGTGCTCTGTAGAGAAGCTAACTTGACCGTTACTGCGGGGAGATCTAAATTTCCACCATGGGGCGTTGAAGGAGGTATGAAGGGTACTCCAAACTATGCGGTCATCTATACGAAAGGGCAGAAGCCGATTGAGACTCGGAAGATTGCAGCATTCAAGATGGAAAGAGGTGATCTGGTTAGTCTACGCACAGGAGGTGGAGGAGGATGGGGAGACCCTTTTGAAAGGGACATAGAAAAAGTATGGTGGGATATTTTAAATGAGTATATCACTAAAGAGCAGGCTTTGAGCATTTACGGAGTGGCCATTGATCCTGTTACGCTAGAAATAGATGCGCACAAAACGAGAACCATTAGAGAAAACAGAATCAGAAAAAAATAAGTAAATATGAAGCTCTAATGAAATTATATGTTTTTGATTTATGTAATCGATTTCATAATCTTCTATTTTATTTCTTACGGAAGAGTGTCT
>JAGTQU010000058.1 GCA_018396695.1 Candidatus Bathyarchaeota archaeon
TTCTCGCCTTCGCTGTTTAATAATCATTCAACCAAGGATAACTAATAAATCTTAATTAGCCTCTTTATTATTCTTTGCTCCATTCTTCTTTGCTGGGCTGTTATTATTCCTAATGTCATGAATTGTATACTGAATAGCATTAGGAGAGCCCCATATAACATGGTGCTTTCGCTCCAGTAACCTAAAATTCCCTGTATTGAAGAGAAAACTAGTATAGCTAATGCCGGAAATATCGTCAACGCAGCTAAACTCGAGTATAATAACACTGGATTGTATGCCCGGGCTAACCTCCAAGTTGTTATGAAAATCTTTATCCCGTCTCTGATGGGATGAAGCTTTCTTTTACCAATTCTTTTCCCATAACTAATCTGAACATCGGTAATGCTATAGCTCGAAGCTGCTTGAGCGGCAATCTCAACCTCGACATCGAAACCTTGGGTGCTTAGCCTCAAATCCTTGGCGAAATCTGTTTTCAGCGCATACATCCCGGAGCAAAGATCTCTTAGCTTAGTGCCGAATAGTATGTTGAAGGTCGTGTTGATCATCCAGTTCCCTAAACGATTAAGCCTTGTTATGTTATTGCGACCGATCTCTCTGACCCCTATAACCTCGTTATAGTTCTTAATGTGTGGGATAAGCTTCTCTATATCTGCTGGATCATAAGTTAAATCCCCATCGATGACAACCATGTAGGGCGTCTTGACGTGCTCTATTGCTGTCTGTATTGCTCCAGTTTTTCCTCTCCCATGTTGTTGAATCACTTTAACACCATATGATTTAGCTATCTTCACTGTATTGTCCGCGGAGTTTCCATCAACCACGAGGATTTTATTATACCCCTCAAGCAGAACCTGCTCAATCACTAATCCTATAGCCTCTTCCTCGTTGAGCGTAGGGATTACTACTGTGATATCCTCCTTGCTCACCTCTCTATACTCGTCTTCAAGAAACTTGGACTCTAGAGGCGGCTCAATTCGAGGTAAGGCTTCCATATAAATCCCGTAGCTGAATCATAGATTCGTCTATGAAATTTAAATAAGTATCGGAAATACGGATAAGAAACTAGATTACGTATTTCAATTCAAAAACATGCTTATTATCGCTAAAACCTCATAATTATGCGCTTAGGGTTAGGTTGAACCACATCTGGTTCCATACGCATCGGGAACCGCCGCCTAGGTCAAACCTGAACCTGTTTGAATCCTCATCGTAAAGCCACAATTCGAAAACGAATCTCAACATACCGCTATTGAGGCTTAGGCCAGGAGAGAATTGGTGGTTATTAATCACGATCTTTTTAATAAGAATCCCGTCGCTTGAATTCTCAGCATCGAGTATGCTCCACTCAAAGGGTATGATAACTGTTTCATTATTCTGCAAAATCCTTCGAAACTCGTAGACGCTCGATGCCGGACTCGGGATACAAGAATTACTATTTGGAGGTGTCGAGTCGAAGTCCAGGATCTTCGCTCTGACAAGAATGTATGATGCCTTTCCCTCATGGTTGTAAAGGTAGATATGCCATCTAACAGGTTGTCCGAGATCTACCTCGGCATCCTTGTTTGGGTAGTAATCTTCAGCCATTTGATTCTCTCCGAGGATCGCCATAGCTGTGAACGGCTCAGAGCTAGGTGGAAGAAGCTTCGACATCAGCGGAGTTGATACTCCTAAGATTAGAAGGATCCCTGCAACTGCAAAAACCTGCCTCCAGTCTTCAAGACTCAATCTCAGCCACCTCAGGCCTAGCCTCAAGGATCCTCCTCTTATAGCGAGCCTTGAAGATCCTCCAAGCAAGGAGTAAACTCGACAGAGTTATGATGGAAGCTAAGAAAGTATAGGCCGAGAGCATCCTAAACTCTTCTTCAGCGTCCCTAATAGCCCGTTCCGTCAAAACCCTCGCCTCAGCCTCGATGCTTGAAGAGATCAAGGAGCTCTCAGTGGTTCTCCTCTTAAACTCGTCGAGGCTCCCGTTAGAATATGCTTCTCTGGCTTCCTCGAGTAGGAGGATGGCGTCGTTAAGCTTCACAACTAGGGGCGATATCTCCGCACCCTTCGACTCCGCGACCCTAAGCGCTTTGAAAGCGTTCGTGATCTTAGCTTCAGCATACTCAAGCTCGAAATCTATGTCTAGTTGACCCTTCACAGACAGTACAGTAGCCAGAACGAGAGCTAAGCTGATGAACAGGAGGATAAGTATCAAATTCCGCTTCATTCAATCAGCTCTGAAAATTGAAGAATCTCCAAACATTAAACACTATGTTATTCTTTCATTCTACTTGCTCGGTCTAGTTCTTAATAAACAATCCACGATAGAGTTGTCTAGTTTCTCATACTTCTCCGTCGATCCCACATCATACCAGAAGGCATCTGTCAAGTAAGCCTCAACCCTTCTACCCTTCGAAATCATGTAGGGTAGCAGGTCTCCCATAATATCAAGCTGTTTCCTATCCTCCGCTAACACTTCTAGATCCTTTAACACCTCAAGTTTAATGGCTATGATCCCAATCCCAGCGTAGATGTCAAGCCTAGGCTTCTCCACCCATCCGACGATCCTTCCGCCTTCAACCTCGGCAACACCAACTGGAACTTCGAAGCCTTTCACCAAAGCTAGAGTCGCATCAGAAGAGCTCGCTCTATGCTGCTGCAGCATCTTCGACAGATCGATGTCTGAGATGATGTCTCCATAGTAGATGAGGAGATTCTTTGAGCCTTGGAAGGCCCCCTTCTCTAGGGCTTTGTATAGTGCTCCTCCAGTGCCTCCGAGCTCAGGGTCATCGAAAAGATATTCTATCTCGACTCCGAAGCGTTCTCCATGGTTGAAGTAGTTCACGATCTGCTCGTGTTTATAACCGACTAGAAGCCTCTGCTTAACTATTCCATGGCTTCTAAGAAGCGTAACTATGTATTCTAAAAGAGGCTTCTGGAGGCTCCCTATAGGGATCATACACTTCTGGAAATAGTATGTTAGAGGTCTGAGACGCTTCCCTTCTCCGCCTGCCAGTATAACCCCTATGGCTTCCTCATTATGCTTTTCAACCATTGCTAGAATCCCCCTCTAAACCTCTATCCCCAGACTTCCCAAGTTTTTTTATAATAGTGTTAAGACATCTTAAGATTTCCTCTGGGTCATCCATCCTTGAGACGACCATCACCCCTTCCAAACCATAAAAAAGGTTGACTATACTCCCCTTCTCTATCTCGTTAACTTTAACGAACATAGACGGGAGTGTGAGAGCGAGACTCGAACCGAAGTTCTGAATCTTTCTCGAATCTTTAAAAATAGGCATCCCACTCAACTCGCATATTTTCCTCTAACCAATCCCTGCCTGACGGCAGCGGATAATTGCCTTAACTCGCATTCAATATTCAATTTCTTACTTCTCTTCTATGCAGCCATCCCCTGCCAGTCTTCTTAATCTGTTGAGGCTTTTTTGAAGATTGTTTAGGATCTAGGCTCATCTCAATTAGTTTCTTTGAATGGATTGCTTCTTTGACAAATTTTCTCCATCCTCCCTGGGATGGGTTTGGAGCTATCTTCTCTAATGCTTCTGGCCCCAGATGTTTTTCCAAAACCTCGTGGAAAGTAATCGGTTTGAAGTCTCTCGTTGCGAAGAGGATCTGCCCTTGATCGACGAAAAGCCATCTATAATCCTTGTCAGCCATATCTTCAGCGACCAGTTTATCCTCGAGTTTGCTCTTCCATAGCTCAGCCCATTCTATTTTCAATTCTCTCCTGAGTTCCCGCGCCTTATTCAAATCTTCGATACTGAGCGTCAACTTTTACACCGAAATCTAGATTTTTCATCAATATATGGTGTAAATATACATGTTCGAAGGTCTTTATAAATACTGAAGAAACAAATTTACGGAGAATAGAGTAATTTTTCAGCTTCTTATAGTTAATGAGAACTTATGCAAAAGAATTGATCTTATCTATCCCCTTATTATTAAGGCTCAATCCGCTCTCTTCAACTCATGGATTGCGAACCTTTTAATCATTAGAATTCTATTCTAAGATTTGAATGAAGACTTTCTCGAATATTAAGCGGCTGATTCAAAGCCATGTTCAGAGAAGGCCGCTGATGAGGGCAGTCGACGTATACAAGCTACTTTACCAAGGTGTGTTCGGGGTCGGCCATATTCTCGGAGAAGATGCCTTCGAAAGGCTTAAGGCGGAAGCCCTGCGCCTTAATCTAAACGACTATTCAGATGAGCCTCTCTTAGAGGATGTTTCCGTAGACGGCTCGATCGTTAGAGTTAATCTTAGGCCATATATTTCGAAGGGTTTGCCGATTGAGTCGCTCTATTCCGCGATGGTTAAATCCTCTGCGCAAGGGAATGCCAAAGAGTTTAGGCTTCTATGGAACGCTTTCAGGGAGCTTGTTGATTCTAAGAAGCTTGAGTTCGACCTTGCAGAGATAGCTGATTTAGATGAGCTTACCAAGTTTGAAGATATCCCACCAGTACGTCACTCGAATATATACCGTGAAGCCTACAAGCCTTCGTATAGGGTAGTTGAGAGAAGGCTCATCGAAGCCGTCATAAATAGTCGATCCATCTACTTGAACCAACCCCAATCATGACTTCTCGCAGACTATAGAATAGGATCTCTAAATTGATCCTGAAATGAATAGGATGCCAAATATTATGAAGAGTAGTGAGGAGACTATCTTCAGCAATTTTTCGGGCAGCCTTTTCATAAACTTAGCGCCTAAAAGAACCGCTATTAGGGTCAAGATGGTGAATGCGAGCATGATGCCTGCTAAGACGAGTGGGGTGGAGTTAAGCTGGGCTGATAGCACAAGGGAAGCGATCTGGGTTTTGTCTCCAAGCTCCATTAGAAAGATGATTGAAAACGAGGCTAAGTAGTCGTTCCGCGAATCCTTCACTTTAACCTCTTCTTCCCTACGGATCAGGGTGTATAGCCCTAACCCGATGAAGATTCCTCCAGAAACTAGGCTGACCAATCTATAAGGGAGTAGACGAAGAACCTCTCCGCCTACGAGAGCGCTCATACCGTCTACGGCTAGAAACGCCAAGATGGCTCCCATGAAAACAGATTTTGCAGGAGCCTTTGAGGCTAGAATCATAGTAGTGATCTGTGTTTTGTCCCCCAGTTCTGAGAGAAAAATGAAACCGAACGCTGCTATGAGGGGATAAAAATCCAAATTTAGCAAAATCCTCCCCTATATCTGCAATGATGCCACATCGAACAGATTGGATGATTCATAAGAAAAATAAACCTTGCGTTCAATCTCGCTGAGTTTGTCGTGGTTGATACGAGTTTTTAGTTGAAGAAGATGGAAAAGTAGCATATCGAACATATCTTTTGTTTAAATAATCTTAAGATTTAAATCAACTATAAGGAGGCTATCTTCATGAAACGGTCTAGAGCGATTAGGCTTGAGGATGTTCCGTGGAGGAGAGTTGAGGATCCAAGGGATTGGATCAGATATAAACGCCTCATCTGGGAGGAGACAGGATCAAAGGAGCTGTGCGTCGGTCTTGGA
>JAGTQU010000022.1 GCA_018396695.1 Candidatus Bathyarchaeota archaeon
ATCATAAACTTCGGCACCTCTAGAGACGTTGCAGCCTTCGTCGCCGAGCCGGTTATGGGAGTCGGCGGAATAGTCGCGCCCCCTGACGGTTACTTCAGGGAGGTTAAGAAGGTTCTCGACAAGCATGGTGTGAAGCTGATCCTAGACGAGGTTCAGACGGGTTTAGGAAGGCTAGGGACTCTCTGGGGTGCAGAATCTTACCATGTGGATCCCGATGTGATGACCTTGGCGAAGGCTCTCGGGAACGGTTGGCCGATCTCTGCAGTAGTCTCCTCTAAACACATCTCCGACTCCTTCGAGCCTGGAGACCATTTCTCGACTTGGGGGGCGAGCCCTGTGATGTGTGCAGCGTCTTCAGCGACGATCGATTACATAGTCGAGAACAGGCTCTGGGAGAATGCCGATAGAACGGGGGAGCTTCTAATAAGGCTTCTGAAAGAGATGGAGGAAGACTATGACATAGTTGGCGAAGTCAGGGGGAGAGGCCTCATGATCGGTGTTGAGATCGTGAAGAGTAAGACTTCGAAGGAGCCGGCGGTCGAGGAGTGCAAGAAGATAAGGAAATCCTGCTCGGATAATGGGCTCATCGTAGGTAGCGGAGGCTTCTGGTCAAACGTGATTAGAATACAGCCACCTCTGACTATAAACGAAAAGCACGTGGAAGAAGGCGTAGAGATATTCGAAAAAGCGTTAAAAGAGGTTTCCTAATGATTTCACCCCTCATTCGCTTAGGTCCCAGGCTGATGAGCCTTTTTTTATCACCTTAAGCGCTTTTAAAGTAACCCATTTACTCGGCTGCCCCTTCTTCTCAAGGTCGGCTTGCATCCGTCCTGTAGGGGTATTCTCAAGGATCCACTTTCCTTCACAATTCTGCTTCTCGACCAGCACTTCTAGAGCGTCATCTATCCTCTCATCGTCGCCGTATCCAAGACTGGTGACGACTTCTAACCCTCTTAGGATGTCGTAGAAGAAGCATGGGAAGCCTAGCTTCAGCCAGTTCTCATTGATTGTTGCGAATCCATGGTGGTCCGCTTTGAACAGTCTATGCATTAGAAGGAACTCGACCCCTCTCTCAATGGCTTCTTCTATTCCAGGGGTTCTCTCCTCCTCTGGGAGGGCTGAGAAAGCGTCGAGAGGCGTTATCGTCCCCATGAAGCAGCCGTGCCTGTCGCGGATATGCGCTCTCCAGTATGGGCAGAGCCACCCCCCATCCGCGTTTTGGACTTCGACGAGCCATTTTAAAGCCCTGTCAACCGAATCGTCTAGAAATCCTAGTCGTATCAAAGCCGCTGCAATGTTTCCGGTGAGGCAGGTTAGCTCGCTCTCCCTTATGATGCTCTTAATCGTTTGATCACGGTTAGGAGGCGCCGCCCCCTTCTTCGAAGCCTTCTCTTCCTTAAGCCTATACTCGTCTTCCGCCGTCGCCTCATTGTATATGGTGAATCCCCCCTCCTCGAGCTGAAATCGCTTAATGAACTCGCAGGATCTTCTAACCCGCTCATCGTTTGCGTCTAATCCCAGCTGGCTTAAGACCATGATAACCCAATAGGTGCTTTTATACTTCGGGAGGTATGGTTGCTCAGGCGACTCCCAATACCCTTCAGGCTTCTGCCTAGAAAAGATCTTGAGCACCTTATCATAGCCTTCAATCGCTCTCTTAGCCTCTACGACCTCAGGGTCGTTCTCCGAATACTCTAAGAGATCCTTGAGCGTGAAGTATCTGACGGAGGGATTGTTCGACTCGAGAAGCCATTCCGTCGGATCAGACTTGAGCTGAACCTTCCAGTCTTTCATCCAACCATCTTCTAAACGGATATCCAATTAGGTTTCTGAAAATAATTGAATATTAACCTACCTCCCTGAAGCCTCAACCAGAGTAACCGTTAAGTCCCCTTGAGACATAGTGTATGAGAGGAGTTTCGAATGAAGACTTATTCTGAAGACGAGGTTAAGCGCCTCTACGCAGACGCTAATGCCTACTTGGTGCAGCGGTGGGAGCCTAGACCAGGATATGAAGCGCCCACGATCGTAGGAGGGGAAGGAGTCTACTTCTGGGATGTGAAAGGCAAGAGGTATCTAGACTTCATCTCTCAGCTCTACAATGTCCACATAGGTTTAGGGAACCGTGAAGTCATAGAGGTGGCTAAAAGACAGCTAGACGAGCTCGCGTACTCGTCTCCAAGCTACTTCAACGTGCCCCAAATACAGCTCGCTAGGAAGCTGGCGCAGATCACTCCAGGAGACCTCTGCAAGACCTTCTTCAGCAACAGCGGAGCCGAGGCGAACGAAGTCGCCATAAAAATTGCTCAGCTATACAGGGCTGCACCCAAGATCATCAGCTTCTGGGACGCCTACCACGGATCCACGTATGCTACTGTGAGCGTAGGGGGGAGCGCGAGGAACCGACAGCATCCGGGCTTAAGCATCATGGAAGAGTTCAAACACGTGCCCTCGCCATACTGTTACAGATGCGTCTACAGGAAGACTTACCCCGAGTGCGACCTTCTCTGCGCAGAAATGATCCGGTATACGATCGAGAAGGAGGGGGAGAAGACGGTGGCGGCCTTCCTAGCTGAACCCATCTGCAGCTGGGCTGGTCAAGTGGTCCCGCCGCCAGACTACTGGCCTAGGGTTAGAGAGATCTGCGACGAGAAGGGGGTTCTCCTAATCTTCGATGAGGTTATGACGGGGTTCGCGAGGACTGGTAAGATGTTCGCCTGTGAACATTGGAACGTTGTCCCTGACATCGAGACGTATGCGAAGGGGATCACTTCAGGCTACGTGCCTCTTGGGGCGACGATCGTCAACAAGAAGATAGGAGACCACTTCGACGAGAAGGGGTTCCCTCACAGCTACACTTACAGTGGACACGCCTTAGCGTGCGCTACAAGTCTCGCAGTCATAGACTATTACTATAAGGAGAAGCTGGCGGATCGCGCAGCCAAGATGGGGGAGTACATGATAGGGGAGCTTAAAGCGATGCAAGATAGGCAGCCAATAATAGGAGACGTCAGAGGCCTCGGGCTGTTCATGGGTGTGGAGCTCGTCGCGAATAGGGATACTAGGGAAGAGATCGTGCCGAAGAACCTGACCCCTGAACAGAGGCTCAACCCTGAATACAATCCCATAGTCTACTTGTCTGACAAGGCGAAAGAGAACGGGCTCATAATAGGCTCAAGCCCAGGTACAGGGATACTAAGGATGATGCCAACCCTCGTGATCACTAAGGAACAGGTGGACGAAGGCTTGAGGATCCTAGAGAACACGATAATGGAGACTGCGAAGAAGTTCAATCTACCAAAGAAATGATGCGCACAACCATTTTTTTCTCAAACTCGCAAAGCGAAGAAAGGATTCGAGTATTGATGAAGCCTAGATAGGTTTATTAGAGCCTCGAAGCGATGGTTTAATAACCTTAGGGTCAAGATGTATTATGGGTCTGATCCTAATACTACTCAATGCGACACTGCTCGAAGCGATGGTTTAATAACCTTAGGGTCAAGATGTTCAGAAGCAAATAATTGATTCAAAATGAGATTCGAAGAGCTACCAATCAGCCTTGCTGTGAAGAGAGGGTTAAAAGACCGCGAGTTTACGGACTTATTCCCAATCCAAAAGGCTACTATACCCCTCCTCCTAAATGGCCGAAACGTCATAGGCCAGGCTAAGACGGGTACGGGTAAGACTGCAGCATTCGGCGTACCCTTGATCGAACGAATCGACTGGGAGAAGAAGACTCTGCAGGGGCTGGTGCTGACCCCTACCAGGGAGCTCGCTCTCCAGGTATCTGATGACCTCAGAAGCTATGCGAAGTATACGCCGATAAGGGTTTTGACAGTCTACGGCGGAGTCTCAGTCGAGGATCAGATAAACGAGTTGATGAAGGGGGTTCACATAGTTGTCGGGACGCCTGGGCGAATCATAGATCTTCTTGACAGGGGGAGCCTCAAGCTCGACGGGGTGAAGGTTCTCGTCCTTGACGAAGCTGACAGGATGCTAGACATGGGTTTCATAGAAGACATCGAGTACATCCTAAAACGGACACCGAGAAAGAAGCAGATGAGCCTCTGGTCGGCTACGATAGATGAGAGAACCCTGAGGCTCTCCAGACGCTACATGCCTGATGCTGAGAAGGTGTTCGTCAGCGGCGATGAGATCGCTGTCGAGGAGATCGACCAGAGGTATATCCGTGTAGCATCTTACGAGAAGTTCGAAGTCTTGGTGAAGCTCATAAACCATATGGGGATCGATAGGGCCCTAATCTTCTGCAGAATGCGGGAAGATGCTGAGGAGCTTGCTGAGAAGCTTAAGAGCGCTGGATACGACGCCGAGGCCATCCACGGTCAGATAAGCCAGAAGAGGCGTGAGAAGACTCTTAAAGCCTTCAAGGATAGGCGCCTAAGACTCATGGTGGCGACGGAGCTTGCTGCTCGAGGACTAGACATCGAAGACATCCTCTTCATAATCAACTATGCGATCCCTGAGGATCCGTACATGTATTTCCACAGAATAGGGAGGACCGCGAGGGCGGGTAAAACCGGCGTAGCGATAACCCTCGTATCCTTCGGCGAAGAGGAAGAACTTGAAAGAATCGCTGCTTTAACAAACACGCGTATAAAGAAGATGACGTTGCCGCCAGATTTTCTTCTTTGATACCTCCCTGTTCGTCTCTCCTAGACGATTAGTTTCTCCATTCTGCTTTTGGGAAGATGCTCGACCGCCCATCCTATCCCAAGAGAGTGAAGGGTTCCTGGCAGGGGGGCTCCATCCCTATCCCACCCTATCATCTCGTAGTACCATTCTAAAGCCGTCTTCAATTCCCCAGAGTTGACCGCCGTTTTAGACAGGGCTCCAGCCGTCTGGGGCTTAAAGAAGCGGTCTGGGAGCCAGTCGTCAGCGGAGGTGAAGCCCTCCCGCAGGTTGAAGATGCGTGCCAGGTTTAACGTTCTCTCCGAGACTTGAACCAGCTCGTGCATCGTAACGTCCCATCCTGTAACAGCTTGGACGAGGTCAACATACTCTGTGAACCTCCATGGCGGGAACTGACAGATGGAGAGGCAGTTAGCCAGCACTCTCATATCCATCCAGATCCTGTAAAGCCTAACCTTCTCTCCTCCAAGGCTGTCCACGGGCACTTCACCCAGGAATCCTAGAGGCTTCACCCTCGCATAGTTTGAAGGAGTCATGAATGTGTCGTGGAGGTTGTGGCAGTGGTCGGCTCCCGTAGGTGAGAGGGCGTATCCTAAGCCTAGAGCCTTTTTAAGCCTAGGTTCATGCATCGGGACCTCCTGCCCTTTCACATGCACTGCGTAGGCTTCAGCCCCACCTCCTAACTTTTCAGCTGCTCTTCTAGTCCCCTCCGCCAAGAGGTCGCCTATCCCCTCCCTCATGCCGATTTTTTCTACAAGCTCAACCATGGCTTCAGCGTTCCCGAATTTGAGGTCGATGCCCCCTGTATCAGCTCGGTTTATGATACCGTTCTCATAGCACTCCATGGCGAAGGCTATCGTGCACCCTGTTCCAATGGTGTCGAGACCATACCGCTGGCAAAGCTCGTTCGCCTTGCAGATTGCAGCCAGGTCATGGACTCCGCAGTTTGAACCCAATGCTGCAAGAGTCTCATACTCGGGACCCCCGTATCGGGGCTCCACCTTATAGGGCTCATCGAGTTTGACCTCTTTTTTGCACCTGACTGCGCAGGCGTGGCAGGTTCCCATTCCGAATCCATACTTTTTCTTCACCGCTATCGCATCGATCTCGGATGCATGCTCCCAACCCCCGTCTCGGAAATTCCTTGTTGGAAGATTCCCTGTGGCGGCGTACGCATCCATGTCGACCCCTGTCCCGTATTCGTGCATGTTCTTAGACTCTGTAGGTATCCTGGAGTTCAATGTTTTCGCAAGCTCTAGAAGCCTCTTAGGGTCGGCTATCTCAAGAGGGGCGCTTCCCTTGACCGCGACTCCTTTAAGCTTCTTTGAACCCATTACAGCTCCCAAGCCGCACCTCCCAGCAGCATGGTTAAGATCGTTTATGACGCACGCTAGTCTAACGAGCTTCTCCCCAGCCGGTCCAATTAGAGCAGTCTTGGCTTGGGTTTCTCCAACCTCTTCTCTCATCCTGTCTTGACATTCTCCGACTTCGAGTCCCCAGAGCTTCGATGCATCCCTCAGTTCATACTCTCCATCCTTAATCCATAGCCAGACCGGGTGCTTAGCCACACCTTTGAAAACGACCATATCGAATCCAGCCTGCTTCAGCTCGGCCTGCCAGAACCCCCCTACCTCAGCTTCCCCGAAGCCGCCTGTTAGAGGGGACTTCCCTCCGACGGCGTTTCTGCCTGACCCTGAGAAAGGCGCCCCTGAAACTACGCCAGGAGCCATTATAAGAAGGTTGTTAGGTCCGAGAGGATCCTCTTTCCTCTTCATCTCTCTGAGCAGATAGTATGCTACAGCTCCCATGCCGCCGAGGTACATCCTATACCACGTCTCTGGAGGCTTCTCGACATCTATCTTCTCTTCGGATAGATCCACTCGAAGAATCTTACCTCTATATCCGAATGGCAAATTAATCACTTTATAGAATTAATTCTTTAATGATTATTAATAGTATCTTTTACTGTATACTCTAAGACTTACTCAGCAAGGTCCTTAAGCCGGCTGTGGAGTCCTTCAATTTTCTCCGCAAGGGTGGGAACGAAGTCTTTGTACGGCTCCATCCTCTGCCTGAGTGTAGCCACTATGCTTAAAGCCTCTTTTAACCCTCCCCCCTCAGGGTTTGAGACTAATGTCTCGACCCTGTCAAGGGCATCGATGGCTTCTTGAACCATCCTACCATACATCCTATAATCTTCCAAGAAGCTCTTCGACTCTAAGATGAGGTTGAGGATTTCTTCGAAACCCATTTGAACTCCATTGAATCTCTGTTTCTTTAAAATTTAATCTTGATCCTGAAAGTGGTCGAATTCTCAGATCTTCTTAAACCCGCTTGAGTTCACTCTTCTAGTGAACTTTCCTAGGAATGCAATAAATCTCCTCATCCCTAGTTTTAAATATGGAGAATGGGTCAAAGCGTATAGACGACCATGGCGAGTAGGTTCTTTGACTCCCAGCCTAAGAGTGGTGAGATAGAGGAGAAGATGCAGGGGTTCCCCTCCTGGCTCGAGATCAGCCTTGACAGCATCAGCCGCAACCTGGAAAAGATCAAGAAAGCTGTTAAAGGGGCTGAACTGATACCCTGCGTGAAGACGAATGCCTACGGACACGGGCTGGTTCCAATTGTCGCCCACATGATGAGGAGAGGGATTAAGAGGGTTCTAGTCGCGAAACTCTGGGAGGCGATGCAGCTTAGGGAGGCGGGGCTCGACTGCGATATAATTAACATGGATCCGGTTTTCACAGATATTGCTTGCGAGAAGATTGTGGAAAAAGGGATTACTCAGACTGTCTTTAACATGGCTACTGCCGAGAAGATCAGTAGCTCCGCTGTAAAGCTCGGTAAGGATGCCAAAGTCTTCATCAAAATAGATACAGGCTTAGGGCGGGTCGGCGTCAAGCACGACGAGGCCCCAAGCCTCATAGAATCCATATGCTCCCTCCCTAAGATAAGTTTGGAGGGGATCTTCTCAACCCTCTCGGAAGACAGGGCTTACGATAGAGTCCAGCTTGAAAGGATGCTGTATGTTGAAGCTGAGCTCAGGAAGAGGGGTCTAGACCCTGGGACAAGGAGTATGGCTAGCAGCAATGCAGTCTTCCACTTCCCAGACTCCTACCTAGACGCTGTTAGGCCAGGCTTGATGGTTTATGGGGTTTATCCCGAGGAAGAGGATCGTGAGGCTGGGCTGAGCCTCGAGCAGGCGCTCTCCTTCAAGGCTAGGCTTGAGCACGTTAAATGGGTTGAGAAAGGCGAATCCTTAACGTATAGTAGACGATTCATAGCGCCTCGAAGAATGAGGGTTGGCACAATCCACGTCGGATACTCCGACGGATACCCTAGAGGACTAACCAACAAGGGTATAGTTAAAGTCGGCGGCGTGTTCAAACCTGTTTTAGGCACTGTCTCCCTTAATCACCACCTCATAGAGCTTGATGAAACAGGCGCAGAAACCGGAGACATCGTCGAGCTCATAGGGCGGGAGAGGGAGATAAATATAAGCAACCTTGCTCGGCTGGCAGGCATAATGACTTACACCCTCTGCGTCGGGTTGAACCCGCTCCTCCCAAGGGTCTACTACGAGAAAGGCAGACCGGTGGCCGTAAGCGAGCCTAAGATAGTTGAAAGCTGAAATATTGTCAAGCATCCTGGAGAGACTCATAATTTAAATCTCTGAATAACATTAAACTCTCAGGAGCCGGGGTAGCATAGTTTGGCTAATGCGCTGGACTCATGATCCAGAGGGCTGTGGCACCAGCGCCCAGGCCGGATAGAGAGCGTGGGTTCAAATCCCATCCCCGGCACTCTTTGAGGGAGATTATTTGCGTTTTCTGTAGATCTTGAAGCCATTCCTTTCCCGTAACATACTCGAATCCCGCCTCGATTAGCTGCTTATTCTCTTCAATTGTGTGAACGACTCTGACCGTGTATTCGTCGTCTAAGTCCACGAGCCGAGTATGAACAAGCGTACTATTGATGTTTTTATGCCCAAACACTTTCACAACGTGGAGGATATCCTTAGTCTTATGGTATCGGTTGTGGCTTTCCAGTGCCTAAACGTGTGGAAGCTTATGCTCATTATCATAGGATTCTGAAGCTCCGAAATGATTTTTCTTCTTTGTTTGTGAAAGAGTCTTGCCTGGTTTCTGAGCGACTTTTGGAATACTCTATTTGAGCTTGAATGCTCCTGCAGGGCTTTCAGCATGCTCATGAGCTTATTGGAGACCTTGAAAACCCTTGGATTGCTCCTTTTTCTGGCGTAACCCTTATGACATTGCTTACGAAGTCGATTTCTGTCTAGTGAAGCTTCCAAGCTTCCGATCCGCATACCCGTCTCCTTCAGTAACTGAAGCAGAATTGCCGTTTTTCTTCCGGAGCTGGCTATGAGTTGGTCAACTTCGTTTTCTGACCCGTTTGTATCGTGGTAGTTCCCAGCTTTTCCCAAGCATTTGGAGAAAGCATGTGTAGGCGTCAACTGCGTTGACTTTTCTTCCTGCAGATCATTTTTGTTTGGCTATGGTTTCTTTCAATGATTCGGGGTCGAAGAGGTTTGCGCCATGCTTAGCGAGTATTTTGAGGAGTTTTGCTCGACCTTTTATTGTGGATTCCGCGTAGCCCTGTTTTAGTAGCCAGAAGCTGTGTTCCATGATTTCGCCTTTGGCGTCTGCTGTCTGCTTGGCTCCCGCCAGCCCGCTTTTAATTGGATTTTCTACCGTGGTCAAGTTTTGCACCGCCTTGTTGGAGGAGGGCGCTCCGCTTGAGGCTTCACAACTCCCTTGGCAGTTAGAATGTATGTCAGAGGCGCTATTTATTGACCCGTTCAAATCATTTTTGTAGTGGTCTTTTTTTTTGGCTGAAGCGGTAGCCGCATGCTTCGCATAACCAACTTTGTGTTATGGCTCAGTTTTTTAAGTAGCGTAACCCTTCTTTGTAGAGGCTGGTGCTGCCGTATTCTGGACTGGAATCCACAGGATCAAGTATCTCCTGCTCGCTGTTTTTCCCATGTTTCTTTGCAGTCTTCGCAAAGCCAGACTTTTTCGTCTTGGAAGGGTTCGGCTTGCTAGCTGGTCAGCTTTGTTTGTCTGCAAGCAGCGCAGGGGTGCTAGCTGTATAAGCCATCGCTCCAGTAGACAGCCTTAAAAATCCGCAATTTGTTGATTTTGTCATTTTCGTCTATTTTCTGGGCATTTTAGGTTAAAGAAGCCTT
This sequence comes from Candidatus Bathyarchaeota archaeon, assembly GCA_018396695.1. Lineage (GTDB taxonomy): Archaea > Thermoproteota > Bathyarchaeia > TCS64 > TCS64 > JAGTQU01. The sequence goes on from JAGTQU010000022.1 coordinate 9,857, forward strand.
CTTTGTGCTTGTAGGGATATTTGCACTCGGGCTGACTTTTCTCGATTGGCTGAATTTTAAGATATAAACGAATCTTTACAGAGCTAGTGAGGGATGCTGAATCCCTGAAAAACAGCCAGCGTCGCCAACTCTGGTTCTACGTAGCTTTTTATATAATAATGTGTTTTCCGCGACTTTAGGCATATTTGAGTATTAGAGGACGAAACTGATTTATGCGGAAGATCATGCCGGTCAATTTATTTTATGTGCAAGCAGTCAAAATCCCGAGAATTGCTTGGAGTTTACGGAAGACAGGCGCTGGACTTTTTTACGCAATTTTTAAATTAAGGTTTTCTGTTATAGCCTAAAAAAGGTGCCTTTGATGAAGGGAAAAATTGTAGTTGCAATAGTAGCCATAATTGCCGTTATTGTGTTTGCAAGTTTTGCAGTAATGTATTTTTCAACTTATAACAAACTTGTGGCTTTGAATGCTTCTGTTGATGAAAAATGGGCTCAAGTGGAACAGGAGCTTCAGCGGAGATACGATTTGATACCTAACATTGTGAGCGCCGCTAGAGCTTATATGGCATATGAAGGTTCGATATTGCAAAATGTTACTGCTTTGCGTAGTCAATGGATGAATGCGTTAAGAAGCGGTAATATGGACGCCATTAACAATGCGACTGCTCAAATGGAGTCAGGTATTACAGGTTTAATTGTTACTTTTGAAGCTTACCCCGACCTGCGGTCCTCAGAAGTAATTCAATCGTTGATGATAACTCTTGAAGGCACAGAAAACCGCATATCCACTGAGCGCATGCGCTTCAACGAAGCAGTCCGTGACTATAACACTGCTATCCAATCTTTTCCTGCAAATTTGTGGGCTGCAGGTTGGGGCTTCACCGTCAAATCTTACTTCGAGGCACAGGTTGGCTCCACTGAAGTGCCCCCGTTAAACTTCTAAGATGGCAAGAACCTTGTTCAGGCGAAGCATCGTCATATTTTTTCTTGCACTAATATTAGCATATAGTTTCTGCGTGATCCAGCCAGCTACTTGTTATATTATTGAAGCCGAATGGGTTGAAAGAATCGAAATCTACGCGCGTGCTGTTGACGCTAACACCACAGCAGAAATCGTAGTCTGTGTTTTCCCTTCACTTTACGGTCACGGCGTAAAAGACCATTCAGGTGCTGAAATACACGACATAGTGAAGCTGGGAGTTTACATATTCAACGAAGAACCGCTGGAAGTATATGATGGCATCCAAACAGGCATCGGCAAGAAGGGAAAAGACAATGGCGTCCTGATTTTAGTTGCTCTGGAGGAGCGACAGTGGCGCATCGAAGTCGGCTACGGCTTAGAAGGCGACATAACCGATATAGAAGCCAACCTCATTGCTCAGAACTATCTTGTTCCCGCTTTTCAGCAGGGCAACTATGGCGAAGGCCTCTACGACACAGTAGTTGCATTGGGTCAACAGATTCCAGCGAGCAATGAACCGAACAATCTGAAGCTTAGAGGCTACTACTATTATGAAAGTGCCAATACATCTGGCTCGTCTTCAACTCCTTTTTGGGAGTGGGAAATCTTCGGCATACCATTATGGGTAATAATAATCTTCATTCTCTTTGGCGTTTTATTCCCAGTTTTCAGGCGGGGTCCAAGCAGAGGCGGTGGACGCTGGGGTGGTGGCCGTTCTGGCGGCGGGGGCGCAGGCGGACGATGGTAATTAAAGGCTCAATTGAAGGGTCAAGTGTTCAACATGAGTTTAGCCATGCTAATTATCGGCTTCATCGTGCTGCGCCATCTAACTTTTTGCCTCAACTTCGCAGAGCGCATAAAGCATTTAAGGTGTCGCTCTGCTAAAATGGGTTAGGCCGTAAGGAGCATCAAAAACACGTTGATCTAGCACCTGGCTGATCACACTTTTGAGAATGACAATTTTCGTCTGCAAGACTGAGGAGAACATTAAGAAAGCTAAGGAGCTCCTAGACGGGTTTTGATTATGTTACTGCGATGGATTGGCTTAAGCTCTTTAGGAAGCGTAAGTGAGTATTCGGATTCGCCGCCAGAAGCTGGAAACTGCTCTTGAAAAACTGGGGATGGGAGTTGCATCTCCTGAATGTGGAGACGTCTCGGAGTGTTTTTTCCCACAAAACTCCTCCTTTTTTGTTTACTACGTGCATTTGGGAGTTTCAGCTATGAGAAGGTATGTTTTAACTTTAGAAATGGGGAACTTTTCAAAGAAACAACCGCAACTTTTTAATAATATTCAACAAATTTCGTCCGTCTCTCTTAAGGAAATAATCTCAAATCGTACCATCCATTCAAAATTCCTCATTTTCAGTGGGCATCATGCTTTCATATTAGTCGTAAGCCCGAACTTTACTGAGCCTGCACTGAATCGAACTATAGACAATGGAAACGTTGAAGTAGCGATCGTAGGAAAACTAGAAAACCAAAAATTGTTTGATGATCTGCGCTTAGAAAACAACAAGAGAATGAAAGACCTCTAAGAGGATTTCGAAAGACTTTATACGAAGACATTCTTAACCGGAGAACAGACATTCACTAATCTGATCCCTGAGCTTACGCTACGCTCAAGAAAACTGCGAACCTAAAAAGCGAAAAAGCATGAATCTATACTTGAGCAACAATCGCCTGATAAAACATCAACTCCGTCTTGTCTGTTATCCTCAGTCAAATTATGCGTAAAAAGAAGGGATTGCGGGTGATTTCTCCACGCTGTGGGGAGTGCAAATCCCATCCCCGGCACTATTTTTATCATCGCATCAATAGTTTTATGGTTCTACGGTAAGTATAAATTCGAGTTATACGAAGCATAAATCGAAGTAGGGCATGATGGAGAAGGAGATGAAGGTCGGTCCAAAGGGTCAGGTCGTGATCCCCAGATCGATGCGAAAGGCGCTCAAGATTCATCCAGGCTCAAGGATCATCTTCAGGCTTGAGGGAGATAGAGCGTATCTGAGAAAACAGGAAATAGACACTGCCACCATCCTAGAATTAATAGCAAAGAAGGGCCCATCTGTTTCCGAGATCTCTCCTCATCTATACGAAGAGGAGCTTGAACGGAGGACGGCTTCGAGTGCTCTATCTTGATGCAAATGTCTTCATCTATGCAGCTCTGAATCTGGAGGATATCGGTAGCAGAGCGAGGGCGATCTTGAAGAGGGTTCAAAGGGGCGAAATATCTGCGACCTCGTCGGCGCTTACCTTCGACGAGCTCGTCTGGGCAGTAAAGAAGTACAGGAGCTTAGCTGACGCGGCAATCGCCGGAGAGGCATTCCTGAGCATGCCTGGCTTGGAGCTTATCGATGTTGATGGAGACCTATTAGCGGTTGCTTTAGAAATAATGCGTCGATATCAATTGGATCCCAGAGACTCAATCCATGCTGCTTCCGCCTTGTCCAAGAAAGCCGAGGCAATAATCTCAACCGATGAACACTTTGATAAATTCACCGAGATAAAAAGGAGAAGTATCTAGCCTCCGATAAAGTAGTATATTAACTTCCAACATATTACAAAAATTGTTAAACTTGATACGTTGGACTCCTCCAGAGGGCTAGATATAGAAGTTCGAATCTCCATCCTTGGAACTTAAAATAGGATTACTTGCAGTCCCTGTAAATTCGAAAAATGTCCAATTTATTGACTCTTCAGAAAAAGGAGTTTGCAAACACAGCTGTGGGTTAAGGCTACATTGAAAAGTCCTCATATGTCGCGATATAGCCTTTCGGATTTGAACAGTTATAAATTCCGTTCTGTAAGAACTTTAGAAGAGACAATGCTTTCTGTGTTACATGTCCTGAAGCTAGTTGAATATTTGCTACCCTTTGATTCGATAAGATGGTTAGGATCCAGTTGAATTATAAAGCTGCCCTTCGAATCAAAAATCCTCGCTTGAAACCTGATGCTGGCATTGAGTCCCTGCATTAGCGCTGAACGGATTCTCAACTAGCAAAACTTGTTTTTTGGGTCTATAAGTAAAAATATGATGTCAAGATATATTGTTGACAATTTCTGCTTCCTGAAAGGAATATATGGAAATCTTCGTACTCTACTATAAAGAATATGCTATTCTTGAGTGAGATGAGTCCCTTCAAACTTTTAGTTGCTAGTTGAAAAGTTCATTATCAGCATTTGGCTCATTAATGATTTCAGTATGTGTGGAAGACCTTTGTTCAATCATCCTGAATCATTCTATTAAGAGAATATGCTGGTCTATAATCTTCTAGTCAAGTATTATTGGTAGACTAATCTCCCCTCGACTTTACTATTTATATTCTGGTTGTTTCGAAGGTATTCTTCTAGAACCCCTTGAGTAGATGTTGAGACCACCCTCCTCTTACCTGATCTCAGTAACTCTTCCTGAGAAATCCCTAGATAACTCTTCGAATTATTGAAGTGAAATCCTTGTAGGCATAGTGAATAGTCTTCGTTATCTTTCACTTCTTCCCCATTGACTGAGAGGTAAACAAGTTCATGCTGCTCGTCACTATAGACCGCCCTTATTTGATTGTTAACCTGATAGCATTCCCCCTCCGAGTTCCTGTTCTCCGTGCGCATTATATGCGAGAATATCTTCTTTAGCTGTGTCCCCTCGACAGTATACTTTGTCAGCACATCATCATACGGGAAACATGTAAGAAGGTCTCGGAGCGTTACTAGAGGTCCGAGTTCCTTGACCCTTATTGAGCCGCTCCCTACGAGCATCACATCGCATCCCGCAACTTCGGCGAAAGCATCCGCTATCAGGTTCCCTAAGGATGTCTCCGCTTCTCGGGCGGGGTGTGTGAGAGGCTGAGCGAACTTGCATATTATAGTATTATATTTCCTGTCTATCTCTTCTTGAAAAGTATAGATGTACTTCTCTAGCCTGTGGTCAGGTTCCGCAAGGTTCTCATCTATAGGTATTAGCTGCCACTTATACTCTACAATGCTATTCGTATCGTCGTCGACTATGATGTCGAATCGACCCACTTGATCAGTGCCTACACCAGCCTGTGTGATCAATATACCGTTTTCGATCGCAGGCTCTTTCAATATCGTATGAGAGTGTCCCCCGATGATTATATCGATACCCCACTCAGGTCTCAGAAGGCGAGCAAGCTCTAGGTCAGATTCAAATCCTATATGGGTTAGAAGGATCGTGAGATCGATATCGTCATTCTTGTAAGCGTTAGTGATTTTGCCAACCTCGCGGCTGGCTTCTTCGAGGGTCACGAAGCTGCTGATGAGTTCATCCTGCTTTAAGGAATCCATCACCTTCTCCGTGATTATGCCGGTGAATAATATGTCGAACCCGGCTTTATTCAATATTACATAGGGGAGCATCAAGCGCTTGTTGTACTGCTTAATGTAAAGATTCGCGTTGACGATGGGGAAGTTAGCCATCTTCTCTAGGAATAGGAGGTGTGGGAGCCCGTAGTCGAATTCATGGTTTCCAAGACAGACCACATCTGGAGCAAGATAGTTCATGATCTCGATGGTAGAGATGCCCTTATACTCCGAATCGATGAGTGAGCCTTGGACCATGTCTCCTGAGATAACATATAGAACATTCTCCTCCTCCCTACGCACCTTGTTGATGTATCCTGAAAGAAGGGCAAGTCCACCGATAAGCTTACCCTCCCCACCTCGAACCTCTGCCAGAAAATCTCCGTGCATGTCGTTAGAATGTAAGATTGTAAATTTCTTAGTCCGCATAGAAACCCTCTTTCAGCAATATGCCGATGAAAAATAGTTAAAGTCTCAATAAGGCTCCTTTTGCTACTCGATATTTTCTCGAGCCCGTTCAACCATGTTTTCGGCTGCTTTCATCTTAGCCTTCGCCACAGCGTAGTCTCCATCATTAGCTGATTCTCTCGCCTCTTCATATAGCTTTTCGGCTCTCATGATCCTTGCCTTCACGCTCTCTAGCTTCTTCCCCTCGGATTCTGCCAATTCAATTTCTTCTTTGATTGTAATTATCTCTGCGTAGAGGTCTTCAAGTTGGAGTAGCAGTTCCTCTTTCCTTTCAGTCTCTTTCTGAGTCTTCTCTCTTACGCTCTCTCTAACCGACTCCTTAGCTGCCCTTTGCCCCTCTAGAACATACTGGAGCTGATCCTCCACCTTGTTTATAGCTTCTGCCAGCTCTGCGGCGAACTCCGTCCTGGACTCTTTTGACTCCTCATACCCCTCATAAGCCTCGTATGCGCCTCCTGCGGCAGCTCCGGATACGGCGTCTACAACCCTGTCTCCAATGTTGCTGTCTCTTCTGAGAACGCTGCCTAGAAACCCGCCGACTCCAGCTCCTGTTATTGCTCCCATAAGCCCCTTCTTGACCTCCTTCCTCTCTCTCAAAACCTGATACGTAACCTTGATGTTTTCACCCTCGACAGTGGCAAACATGTGGCCACGTTCATCAATATACTTAACGTCCATTTCCGCGCTCTCTAGCTTCACGCTCTGATTAGTAATCTCTGTCCCTCTTAATGCCAGCTCCGACATGAGGCGTTCGATGAAATCCTTGAAAAATCCTGAAACACCTTGAGCATAATATACAAATACCATTATGCGTACCAATTATTTTGATCTTAAACTTATTATTCAAACTTTCGAGTTACATACTGCAGTTTGTGAAGTTTTTACCGAGTCTTATTGCATTAATTATCAAAGGTGAACCTTTTAGGTGATGAACTCTTGAATAAAAATTCTGGCTCGCTGATATCTGACGCACTATTGGTAGCATCGGACAATAGTTAACTATGTAGAATATGTTGCAACTAACAATCATCATTTCGAGAAATTAGGTTGCAAAATTCATTGGGTTTCAATACGTCAGTAGCTACATTTTAAACAGAGGCTGGTACGTATTCCTAACGCATTTCTTAAAGATATTTTTGAATGACAGGCATATGCTTAAGCTTCCAAGGGTGATGTTACGGGAAGCAACTTTGGTTTTTGTTGACCATTCCATAGGCTGCTTGAATGTAAGGGAGCGAGTTCTTCGAACTAACTATTGACGTTATAGTCTTATTATTAATGCTATTAGCTATAGGATTTGGAATTTGGGAGATGATTCCTTTTTAAGATCCAAAAGGCATAGGTTTTTTAAAAGGAATTCCTCAGCGATGATACTTTAATCTTTTCTATACTGCAATAGATTTTTTCCTTGGAAAGAATCGTCGCGTTCGTAGGCCGAGTTTCACTAAGGATAGCATGAGTGGAACTTCCATTAAAGGTCCTATGACCGTTGCCAGCGCGGCGCCTGACCCGATTCCATAAAGTGTGGTCGCTACCGCAATTGCGACTTCAAAGTGGCTACTACTGCCGATGAGCGTGGTGTCAATAACTGTTTCATATTTCCATCCTAAGAAATATCCAAGTGGATAGGTCCAGGCTATCATTGTAGCATAATGCAATAGGTTTGGGGCTGCAAGATAAGCAACTAAGAGAGGGTTATTTAGAATAATTTCGCCCTCGAATGAGAATAAAACAACAAGGGTTGTCAACAATGCAATAATGGATATTTTTCCGAGAGCAGGGATATAGGTTTCATTAAACCAGCTTTCGCCTTTTTTATTTAGAATTACCTTGCGAGAAATTGCTCCTGCAGCAACTGGCAATGCTATGAAAATCAGAACACTTGTCGCAATTAAATCCCATGGGACTGGAATGCTGCTGACGCCTAGGTAAAAGGCTGCAAGGGGAGCGTAAAGGATAAGCATTAGCAGTGCGTTGATGGCGGTGTTGATTAGGCCCTGTGCCATATCGCCTTTTGCCAGAAACATCCACCACATAACCATAGCGGTGCACGGAGACAAGCCTAAAAGTATGACTCCGGCGATGTACTGAGGATTGCCGGCGAGAAGAACGTTAGCGTAAACGGTCATTATGATCGGAGCAACTATCCAATTCGCAATTATCGTGACAAGCAGTGGCTTAGGGTGTTGAGCTGCCTTTTTAATGTCACTGAAACGTACGCCGACAACTGTAGGATACATCATAAAGAACAAAAGAATTCCAATAGGAATGGACAACTTGTTAAACTTGAGAGAATCCATAAACTGCCCAAACCATGGCAGAAAACGTCCAACAAACAGTCCAACAATTATGCAGACCGCTATCCAAATCGTCAAATATTTCTCAAAGAGACCTAGAGAAGCTTCACGTTCTGCGTGCATCGTCTGACGCCTCGACAGAAAAACTACCTTACTATAAGCACGTTCACGGGAGCTTCGCAAGAGATTCTGTTACAATGGCTTCCTAAAAATAGAGCATGAGCAGCCCCGGTGCCTTTACTCCCCACCACAATTAAATCAAACTTTCCGTCCTTAACCATGTCTATAATAACCTTGGAAGGATCAGTACCTATGATCGAGACAAGTTTATACTTTACTTTTTCGTCTTCCAAGACGGCTTTGGCGTCTTCCAAAATCTTGTGACTAAAATTGTGAGTAGAGGGTGTGGGTGAAGGGTAAAAAACATTAACCACAGTTATTTCAGCCTCAAACTTCTTTCCTATCTTTATTGCCTCAGCTAATGCCCTTTTTGAGTTCTCTGAGCCATCAAGACCGACCAGTATTTTCTCCAATCGCATCTACCTTTATTGAAAATCAGGATTACATACATGTATTTAAATCTATTTTTATAATTAACCTGGATATCAGTCTCCGTGTCGTTGAGTGCTTTCATCACAAAATACCAAGTTTTTCTGGATTATCCAAATTTAGGCGTCTTGATATTTATAAAAGTCTCCCAAAACGAAACCATATAGATCTTTAAAAATCAATATACGAGCTAACTAAGCTTTTAAAGGCGACTGGAGGTCTCATAAGAGAGGGGATCGGTAGACGCTTCGTGTGCAACTAAGTAGGAGGTTGCTTTAGTTGAAGAATTTGAACTGAAAAACCTGTTATTGCGAAAGCTCGATAGCTAGCCCATGTTTTGATGAATTTACGAGAGTTCAAGGCCTGAGATGAGAAAGGCATCACGTTGCTGATCTAGGTTTGCAACGCGGGCATCGCCTCCGAAACGAATATAAATTATTGCTTTCTCGGACAACGGCAAAACAGGTGTTGTGATTGATAACTAGATTCATTTCATTTTTTTGGGATTACGTTGGAATCGAAAATCATCCAACTATGATTAAAATATAGCAATTTTCATTGCAAGATCGCCAGCTTATCTCTTGCTTTGATCCCAGCTTTAACCCTCGCCTTTTTTTTAGCAAAAAGATTGGCCATGCATATTTCTTAATACAAACTATACAACTAGATTGAAAGAACCTTTTTCATGGTTTTTATCTTTTTGCTTTGAATGCGCAATTAACTTTCAATCTAAATTTTTTTATCCCTTTTTCAAGTTATGTTTAAGGCTTGAGCAGTTTCTCTAAAAGGTCACGATCAACTATACTGTAGAAGACCCACCTCCCCTCCTTCCTACTGCTCACGAGGCCCGTGTTTTCCAAGATGCTGAGGTGATGGGAGGTTGTCGGCTGGCTCATATCGAGGGCGACCATCAATTCGCAGTTACACATCTCTCGGACACTTAGAAGTTTGAGGATTCTAATCCGTTTCTCATCACCTAAGCCTTTAAAAAATATGCTTTGTTTCTTAGCATTTTCAGCATCTGCAACGGTCTCTGCAAGGTCTTTTAGCTCTCTCTCATACTTTAACGGGTCTTCTCCTTTGCAGAGACCAGATTCGATTAGTCTACAAATGGTTTTAGATGGAGTCTTACTAATCAAAGATATCATATAAAAACATTTATAATTATAAATATAAATTTTATTTATCAGAGCTTTCAATATGAAAAAGTCTGGTAAGGAGACTCCATCTATTGAAAGTCGTAGTTCGCCGGTAGAAGTTTTTTTAAACCTCCTGCAAAACCCAGTTCTAAAAAGTTTTGTACACATTGCAGATCGTCATTGCCCCAAGTGTGGCCGGACGTATCTTCGGGTTGCAATGGAGGATTTCTCGAGAGCTAGATCAGCCTCACAATCTTTGAATTGCATTCTGTTCTCAAAGGTTCTGAACATGATCCTAAGGCTCGGCTCAGCTACCTTTGGCGTCGATCTGGAGACCACAAGGGGGTCTCTCAAGATGCCCTACATCAGGAATGGATTAGTCAATGTTTTAGAGGGGATAAGCAGGTATGGGGTGACTAGGCCTCAGAGGCTGGCGGCGCCCTTCCTGGTGGTCTGGAATTTCACGAACGCCTGCAACCTAAGCTGTAAACACTGCTATCAGCGTGCAGACAAACCCTCTGCTGATGAGCTCTCGACCGCTGAAGCTAAAAGCATTATCGATCAGCTCGACGAGTTGAACGTCTCATCCATCGCTTTCTCCGGAGGGGAACCTTTGATGCGGAGGGATTTCTTCGAGGTCGCCGGTTATGCTGCTGGAAAGGGCCTCTACGTCTCCGTGGCGACGAATGGGACGATGCTCACGGAAAAGAACGTGGAAAGGCTCAGGCAGTCTGGCGTCAGCTATGTTGAGGTCAGCATCGACGGCGCCAGTTCGGACACCCACGACTCGTTTAGAGGAACCAGGGGAGCATTCAATAGAACGATTGATGGCATTAGAAAAGCGGTTAATGCGGGTCTATTCACAGGCATAGCCACGGTTTCGACCCGAAAAAATCTATATGAGATCCCCGAGATCGTTAAATTGGCTAATGGACTCGGAGTCGGCAGGTTAATAGTCTTCAACTTCATTCCTACGGGTCGAGGCGAGGAGATAGTCGACATAGACCTCTCCCCAGAACAGCGTGAGAATCTCCTCAAGTACCTCTATAAAGAACTTTCAAGCGGCTCGATGGAAGCCCTCTCTACGGCTCCCCAGTACGCTCGAGTCTGCCTCCAGCAGTCCCTTGCCGAGGGGCGAGACATAACAGCCCCGACTCACTTCGCAGCCATGAACCTCCCCAGCAGGACGAGGCAGCTGGCGGAGTTCCTAGGCGGATGCGGTGCTGGAAGGCTCTACTGCGCGATCCAGCCGAACGGGCTCGTAACCCCGTGCGTGTTCATGCCCATCGTGATCGGGGACCTCAGAAGGCAATCCCTGCGCGAGATCTGGTCAACTTCGAAGGTTCTACGCGATCTTAGCGACAGGGAGGCGCTCAAAGGGCGGTGCGGCCGATGCCTCTACAAATACATATGCGGCGGATGTCGTGCGAGGGCATACGCTTACTACGGAGACTATCTGGCTCCCGACCTGGGATGCATAAGAGAGCGGGAGGATCCAAGCTCGTCGTTTTCCAGACAATGTCTAAAAACATGCATATCAGCGATGAAAAATTCATAGAGGCGCTTAGAAAGTCCATGGTTGAAGGATAATTTTTCTGGTTTTCGATGCACCGAATCTGCCTCAAACAAATCGTGTTTTAGCATTGAACCGTTCTTAACTTCAAAAAGTAAACTAACGTGAATTACTTTGAGTCAACGATCTTGGATTCTAGTTTCATCTATTGCCTTTATCAACGACTAGCCAAGTTTGTAATTCTCAGTTAGCTCCAAAACTTATCTCACTTTTCACTGCGGCTACTTGTATAAAGGCGAGCCTTTATAGCCTCTTCAAACTCTCCTCGGGATGGGAATTTCCCTTCGAAGACTAGCTTTCCATCTATCAGGACGAATGGAACACGGGTTCTAGCCATCAGAAGCTTGTAAATGGGCGGAGGATAGGTACTGTATGGTCTTCTGCTTCCGATTATTTTCCTATCGATGTTGGCTATTCCCTCAAACTCTTCTTTCAAGGCTTTCACAGTCTTATTTCTATTATCGAGCATCCGTCTAGTTTGCTCCAAAGCGCTTGGAGAAGTTATCCCAGGGCCGCAGCATCCAGTGAATGGATCCTCCTCATATATTTCGACCAGTAATTTTTCGTTTGACATCTCGTTTAACCTCTTAGCTATCTTACAATATCACGTTGATCTTACTATACTATGTAAATATTTTTATGACCTTCTTTATACTTCCGGAAGACATATCAAATTCTGAGAATAGTTCCTTCAGCACCTCCGCGATCTTGCCTAACCTAATGTTCTCGGCTCCTACATCATTCCAAGCATCACTGCTCCGATGATTCAGAGCAGATTCTCCAGCGTAGCATACATGGCTCGACCCTAATAGCACACGAGGGAACTAATCCAGTAGTGTTCATCGGGTACCTAGGACACGCTCTTTGGAGGGCGTTCGTTAGGGGTATTGAATAATTTGACTCCGAAGTGAAGAGTTTTTTTGACGCAGTGAGACATTATCTCATCAAACAGTTCATTCAGGATTTTATCAAGTTACCCTCTCACACATAGAAAACCTTTCTAGTTTTACTTTTTATTCAATTCATTTATGATGAGCTCTTTCGCTTTTCTCACGTCGTCTTCGGATATATACTCCATAACAGGCTTCAGGTCTTTTCCAATATCCTCATGAAGTGCTTTCTTTTTCATCCCTATGTCTCTCACGAGGACTATGCTTTTCGCTATGGGGAATCCAGCTTGCTCTATCACCTTTCTGCTACACTCCATGGGACAACCGTCAACGGTGATGACCTTCTTTGCGACTCTTGTCTTCCCAAGAACTGGGGGAACACCTGTTGACACTCCCGCCAGGCATCCTATACATGCCTTATCCAGGCCAAGCTCCTTAACTGCCTCCAGGCTGGCCAGGGCAGCGGTTATACCCGTGTTGGAGAGCCCACCGAAGCAGGCGTAGATTATGTTCTCATGGCTGGGAATGCTTTCATCCCAGTGTGAGCTGGCTTGGGTCAATTCTATTTCTCCTCCTTTCTGAGGATCTCCTCACAGATCTCAACTATTTTCTTCACAACCATCTCAAACTCCTCAGAGGTATAGTCGAAAGGCTTGAAGGGCCCTATCTTCTTCAGTTTGAGGTCTTTGACTAGGTTGAGCCGTATCTGTGGATTGAAACTACGACTCTTCAGGATATTTGTGGTGCAGTTGTTACTGCATCCGTCTATCGAGACTATCATTTTGGCGCCCTCAGTCGTTTTCCTGTGCTTGGGCACCTCGTTGGCTATCGCAGAGAGGCAGAACAGGCCGACATCGTCGCTCTCAAGCCTTTTGAAGGCCTCCAGGGAAGCTGTCACTGTCAAAGCGCCGACGCTGGCCATGCATCCTGAGCAATAGAAGAGTGCAATCTTAGGAACCCTCTCACCGCCCATGACATCTCAAGATTAGAATATTATTATATTTAAATATTTTCTTTTACGATGGCCCGCTCTTGTGGGACATCAACATCGTTATCGAGGCCACATAAGGATTATTTTGAAGTCGGCAGTTGAAAGACCGAACCATTTATAGATAAATTTATATATTTTGATTTATTAATACGATTTTGATTTAGGATGAGTGAGGAAAACCTCCCTAGATTCATCATGTGCTTCTGCACGGGTGAGTGCCCAGGATTTGCGAAGCTGGATCTCTGGAAGCTGATAAATTTCGTCAGGAACGAACTCGATGTTGAGTATGCCATAGTACATCCACAGTTGTGCGTAACGGATGGAGACAATTTCTGGAGGGACTACTTGAAGGAGGGTGACACGAGAACATTCGTCGTAGGCGGATGCGACGCGAGAATGCAGAAAAAAATGTATAAAGACATCTTCCTAGAAAAGGGTTTAGACTTCGATAAGCATGTAGTTCCCCTAGACCTTAGGAACATGGAAACATCAGAAGCCATGAAGAAGGTTGAAGAGGCCATAGTTAAACTGGTGGGAGAGTAAGTGGAAGAGAAGTATCTGGCCGCCGAGCGATACTACGGGGAGAAGGTTATTGCCCCTCAAAATCCCTTCGGTTTCCCTAGAATCGAGATTAGTTGGTATCCCACGATAGACCCACAGAAGTGCGACCCAAGCAAGTGCGACTACTTCTGCGTCGAATATTGTCACATGAAGGTATTTGAACGGGTTGGCGACAAGGTACAGGTTGTAGACCCACACAACTGTAATGTGCCCAGCCAGTCCTGTGCCCCTCGCTGCCCGACTGGGGCGATTAGCTTTCCCTCTCAGAAGGAGCTCAAACGCCAGCTTAGAGAGTTAAGAAAGAAATACGGGTATGTGACGGAATGATCTAACATTCTAAGCACGGCTAGGGAAGAGGAGTAACTAATGGACGAGCAGACTTATTCTGGGTTACCAAGAAATGAGATAGAATGGTACCCAAAAATAGACTATAATCTGTGCACTGGCTGCGGTGTCTGCGTAGATTTTTGTCATGACAATGTATATGATAGACAGGGGGATAAAGTGGTTGTCGCAAGGCCATATAACTGTCTAGTGGGATGTGAATCATGTAGACCAAGGTGTCCGGTCGGAGCAATAAGCTTTCCATCTAGAAAAGGTTTAAAACAAATGCTCAGAGAATTAAGAAAGAAATACGGCTACATATGATTATTCACTACCTTGTGAAAACCTCTGTTAAAGGTTTATAATAATGAATAAATCAAAAATAAAGCTTTAGAATGATTGATTTCCTTTGATATTTGTGAGGTTGAGAGCGTGAACGCATTAGCTGACGAACTAATATTTTTACTTTGATTAAATGAATTTAAACTTGTTTTTTTATTTATCAGATTTATCTTTTTTTCCAGGTCTGACACCCAGAAGCTCAAGGAACCTGCGCTCACCCTCCTTGCGTTTCCGACTTGACTCTGCATCCTCTTGAATTTTCTTTCCCCCTATCCTACTTGCCGCACTCAGAGCTTGCTCAACTATCATTTTCTGCTTTTCGTCTAGTTCTGGCCTCCAAGGCTCGGTCACCTTCATGGCAATCTTCCTGCAGATCGGTGGCTCGGGCCAGGCCCCGGGGTCGAAGAGCTTGTAACCGAGGAGATCTGTCGGCTGCTCCTGAATGCATGACCAGACAGCTCTTCTCACAAGCTCGGGGTCAGTTCCCCTCACTGGGTCGTCTTCCGAGAGAAGGCTGACGATGGTCACCTGTCTCCGGAACCGCTCTATGGACTCGATTGGTATGTTTGGTAAGTAGGGAGTAGGAGCCCTAGCTCCGATTATTGTTCTCCTCTTGTCATCCTTGACACCATTCTCCAACAGATTGACCAGCGTATCGGCCGGAAGGTGCCCTTGGGACTCCCTCCAGCAGATCACCAGATACCTGATGTTCGGGTTAGCTACGATGTTCGCTATCAGCTTCTCTATGCCTATGTTCTCCGTCTGAAGCGTCCCCGCCAGAGCTGCTCCACTTTCGATGGCGATTTGCAGAAGTTTAGTCAGCTCAGGTGGGATCTTGAAGTCGAATGTGTCGAGAATGGCAACGACGGCAACAGGTGAGAGATCGTTTCCACGCAGGTATCTTCCTTCTTCGGGAGGATAATCCTCTGGCGGTTTGACTTTGAGAATCTCGGGAGCCGTGACCTTTATCGCCTGCTCGGGACATCGAATCTCGCAGGCCTTACATACGAAGCAATTCGCCTCGGCGACGACCTCCGATAAATTTTTCCCATCAATATTTTTTACCTCGAAGACCTTCTCTGGGCAAACTCTAACACAGGTGCCGCACCCGGTACATCGAGCAGAATCTACAATCACCTTCGCCATCTATTCTTCCTCGGGCGAACGGATCATAGAATCAGTGGAAAGGGCTTTTCTTGCTCACAACTCTGTGTGAGAGACTCCTGACTAATTCGTCGTCGAGGCTGTCAACGATGTTGAAGATACGTTCATCGACCACATGGTACACAGTCCTATTTCCCTCCCTTCTGAAGTCGATCAGCCCCGCGTCCTTGAGGAGGCTCAGGTGGCGCGAGACCGTCGGCTGAGACTGGTTCAGGATCGGTATTATCTCGCACTGGCATTTCTCCCCTTCCCTGAGAAATTCGAGTATCTTCACCCTATTGGCATCCCCAAGCACTTTGAAGATGCCCGCCTTGAACTCGAAGATCCTGTCGTCCTTTTTCTCGATCAGCTCCATTTTATGTCTTGCCTGATTTAATATTCTAAATTTAAATATATAAATATTAAGATAAAATAGGGTCTGTCTCTAAACTACCGTTTTGCTGAAAGGCTTTTCAAGCATAAGGTAAAAGCTCGCGTCTTCGCACAATAGATGTAAACATTCCTGTATCAACTCGAGCTAATTTAGAGCCCTCCAACCATTATACCATAGATGAGCCCCGAGACCACTGCGAAGATGAAAGCCAGCAGGTCATAGGTCAGCACCACCTTCCAGCCGACTATCCTGTAATTCGACAGGGAGTTGGGCACATCATAGGGTTGTCCCATCAGCCACGCTATGGTAGCTCCAGGTGACATACCAAGGTTGACTAGGGCCTTCCCAAGGACCACTTCGATTAGGGTTGGAGTGTATAAGGGTCCAGCCAAAAGGGCTGCAAGGAACACGCCCAAGGCACCTGTCAAGTAGGTCTTCACAAGTTCCTCTGGAAAGAAGGCTTGGAAGTAGCTCACGATCACGAGCCCGATGAGGAAGGCAGGTATTATCTGCTTAGCCAGGTGTCCTCCGAATTTGAGAGCGCTCCACAGCCTCTCATCGATGGGCTGCTCGACAAGATCAAGGGAAGCGACCTGACTTGGGTTCTTCCTGTATCTCTGTTCGAAAGCCTTACCCCAAGGCGTCCTCGAGACGAGGTATCCGATGATGACCGCCGATATCCCTGCCGCCACTATGTCGGCCAAAGCTATCTGCCACCCAAGCACTTGAATGGTCACTATGTCTGCAAGAAGATTGTTTGCTGGAGCGACGTAGAGGAATGCTAGAGCAGGACCGATCCCGGCTCCAGCGTAAATGAGACCAGCATAGATGGGGACCATTGTGCATGAGCATACACAGAATACTGGCGACATGAGGACTGCTATCAGGTAGGCTAACGGCTTCCCGCTGCTCATGTAGCGAAGCATGAACTGCTGGGGAATGAATTCGGCGAAGAGCCCGGAGACGATGAAGGCGAAGCCGAGGCAGAGCCATCCGTGCTGCGCGTAATCCCAGATGTAAACTAAAGGAATCATCCAGAGGGGAAGACCTCTCAGATCCTCAGCGGTCGACTGCGGGGTCAGCGTATAAGCGCTTACGATAGCCCTAACCATCATCACGATAAAGAATATGATGAAGACCAGCATCAGGGCCGTTTTTAGGACGCGCCTCTTCTCCAACAGCTACACCTATAGTTCTTTCCTCAGAATCCGCTCGATGACTCCTGGGTCAAGGACTTTTCCCATCATCTTGACGACGCCGTTGACAGCTATTGCTGGAGACATTAGCACTCCATATTTCGATATCGTCTCCTCTGAACTGATATCAAGTTTCACTACATCCACTTTAATTCCCTCCGCTTCTAGCTTCTTTGCCGCCTTCTTGGCGTTCTCTTCAGTCTGCCTGCATCTGATACAGGGCGGATTTACACCGATGACCTCTACCTTTAAAACCTTCATTTAGGTCGCCCTTCAGTCAGTTGAAGTATTCGTATATATAAATATTATTATTTAGAGCAGGGGAATTAATACAGGCATAGTTAATTAGATGCGACCACCATAAGCAAATACAATTTTATATAACCATGTGAGATAAAACATTGATATCTGTGTGCGATCGCGAATGTTGCAGCAATGATGATTGCAGATGCTCTCCTATGCGCCATCATTTCCCTGAAAGGGGATGGATACAGTTCCTTCTCCTTCGGCTGCTATACGAAAAGCCGATGCACGGCTACCAGCTCATGGAGGAGCTAAAGAGA
>JAGTQU010000060.1 GCA_018396695.1 Candidatus Bathyarchaeota archaeon
CAAATATACGATCTAGATTGTATTACGACTTGATAATAAAAAATGGCAGGATAGTGGATGGTGCAGGCAACCCCTGGTATAGGGGAGACGTTGCCATAGCGGAGGGAAAGATCAAAGATATCGAAGACTTATCCGGAGTCAGAGGGGACGTTGTAATAAATGCTCAAAATAAAATCGTAGCACCTGGATTCATAGATGCTCATAGTCACGCGGACTATTTTACCCTAGTATTCCCCCAACTTGAGAGTACAGTGATGCAAGGGATAACAACCGTGATAACAGGACAGTGTGGAGGTAGTTTGGCCCCTATTGATCCTAAAATGAGATCAGAAATGGAGAAAAGAGCGTCCTCCTCGCTTCCGCCTGGAATCGAGTTCAGGATCACTTGGGAGACATTCGACGAATATCTAAAAGAGGAAGAGAAGTTAAGATTAGGTGTGAACGTAGCGCATTTAGTAGGCCACGGCACTATTAGAGCAGCTGCAATGGGATTCGAGGCACGTGATCCAACACCTAATGAACTTAAAACGATGAAAAAGCTCACAGCTGAAGCTATGGAGGCAGGCGCCTTCGGAGTCAGTTCAGGCTTAATATACCCTCCGGGTATCTTCGCAAAAACAGAGGAGCTTATTGAAGTTGCAAAAGTAGCATCGCAGTATGGAGGAGTATACGCATCCCACATTCGAGGAGAGGGAGTAAACCTTTTGAAATCAGTTGAAGAGGCGATAAGAATCGGGGAGGAGGCTTGTCTTCCCGTCCAGATATCCCATCATAAAGCCGCTCATAAGCTTGTATGGGGTAAAAGTGTTGAGACGTTGAAGTTAATGGAGGAAGCCAGAAGTAGAGGGATTGATGTAACCTTTGATCAATACCCGTATAGAGCTGGAGCAACATCTCTGATGACTTTACTCCCTCCATGGGCTCATGATGGAGGAGTTGAAAAGATGCTAGAGCGGCTAAGGGATCCTGACCAAGTTGCGAAAATGCGTGAAGATATTGAGAAGGGGATTCAAGGCTGGGAGAACTTTGCTGGAGAACTAGGATGGGAGAGCATTTACGTCTCTTCAGTTAAGAGTGAGGCGAATAAGGGTTTAGAAGGGAAGAATCTTAAACAGATAAGGGAGATCCGAGGCGACCCTGACGAGTTTACATCTTTAGTTAAAATTCTAATCGAGGAGGAAGGCTCTGCATGGATGATCGTTTTCTCGATGGATGAGGAGGACATACGAAGAATAATGAAGCATCCATTACAGATGGTCGGAACAGATTCTCTCAGCGCCTCGCCTACTGGTCCAATGTCGTTTGGGAAGCCTCATCCGAGGTATTATGGCACTTATCCAAGAATTCTTGGAACATACGTTAGAGAAGGCGTACTATGGGTAGAAGAAGCGGTGAGGAAGATGACTTCAATGCCAGCTCAGCGATTCGGTTTAATGGATCGGGGTCTAATCAGACCTGGTATGAACGCAGATATCACGGTCTTTGATCCTGAGACTGTGAAAGATAGAGCAACATTCGATAACCCCCATCAGTTTCCAGAAGGAATAGACTATGTTATAGTTAATGGAATAGTCACAGTAGATAAAGGCATTTTCACGAATAATCTAGCAGGGAAGACTATTAGAAAAAGATTATCGAAAGTTAAATAGGAATATATCTAGATTTTACAGACCCATTTATTTTATGTACTTTCTCATGTGCTCCGGAGTCGCATGGGGTATCGGTAAATCCTTCATAGTTTTGAAGCCAGGTTCAGAATTTATGACGTGAGGAATCATATTAGCAGTCATAGCTATAGTTCCATAGTCACCATGGACACATGGAGATATTTTCTGATTTATCTTTGGTTCGCCCTCAATTACTACGCTGTCAAATTCTTCATCGGCTCCAATGTAAGCTCTGAAATCTAAAGTTATGAGTGCTTTACTATTCTTGATACCATAAGCCTTCTGTTTCGTACCTGCGTTATAGCCTTTCGGGACTTTAATAGCTTCGCTGGAGACATCCCTATCAAGGGTAACCGGTTCGGGAGGATCGACTTTTATTCTTTCTAGATCCCACCCCAAAGCATCAGCTATCATTTTTATAGACTGTTCGAGCCCAACGTGCCCTGTAATCTTGTGATTCTTTATCATTTCTTTAAATTCATTTACAGTTAAGCCTGCTCCGATCTTCTGTTGAAACGGTATACGTCTTGTAGCCGCATTCATTTGTCTAGTAACGTATATGCTTTCAACTTTTGTGCAGACTCCTGTAAGGGTGATTGGAAGAGTATCCATTAGGAAGCCTGGATTTATCCCAGTCCCTAGAAGAGTGGCGCTTCTTTTCTTCGCCAGCTCGTCAAGCTTTGAGGCATAGGCTTTCCCCGCGTCTGTGTCGTAAGGGTATGAGAGTTCTTCGCATGTGGATATACAGTCAACACCATTTTCCAGTATCCTAACAAATTGTTCATAAGTATCTTTCAGATAAGAAGAAGTTGTATGGAGCACGATTTCAGGTTTAGTTGAGGTCAGAACCTCCTCTACATCTTCAGAGATCACTACTCCAAGCTTCTCTCTTCCTAGTATCTCTCCTAAATCTTTCCTAACTTTCTTCTTATCTATATCTATCGCGCCTACAATCTTTATTCCTTTTTTTGACAAAATATGGTTAGCAAGTCTCTGACCGATGACGCCTATTCCATACGAGACAACCCTAACATTATCCAATTCGTCTCGGATTATTGAAGTAGACCAGAGCTTTAAAAGTTACTCTATAAAAAGGGGAAGAATAGCCTATTTCGCAAGTCCGATTCTAACATCTTCTGAAATTTTACCCATTTTGGATATCTTGAAAATATATTCTGAAATGAATTTAGGTAATACTTTGAATATAGGGAGAACCATCGGAGTAAATTGAACCCTTTCAGGTTCGACGCCAAGGTCTTTAAGCCTGGACCTAACTCTTTCAACCGTTTTTATCGTGACTTTTGATTCAGGGTTATCTTCGCTATCCAAGATCATGACTCCATCGGCGCCAAGACTCAAAGCTTCTAAAATCATCCTATCGTCAATTAAAGCGGTTGAAGGGACTCTGATGATTCTTATGTTAGTGGGATATGAGATTCTAGAAGTACCAGCATTATCAGCCGCAGTGTAAGAAATCTTATCATCGAAGAAGCCGATTATTTTTACTTCCCCTTCGTCACCCTCTAATAAACCTTTAACCTCTTCTTTTATAATCTCCCTCGTATAGTTAGGTATCTCAATACTGCCTTTAGGACATATTGAAATGCAGGCTCCACATCCGTTACAAGATGCGAGCTCAACTATAAGCTTTGACCCAACGAGATTCAAAGCATTTTTAGAACAAGTTTCAATGCATACGCCACATCCATCGCACTCTGAGGAGACGACTGCTCTAAATGGGTTTAACTTAAGCTTACCTTCTCCAACAAAATTTACGATGTGAGACGCTGCTGCTCGAGCATCAATAACCGAATCATGGATATCTTTAGGACCTAGAGCAACTCCAGCAGCGTATATTCCTTCCCTTAAAGTTGATATCGGGTCAAGTTTAACATGTTTGCTGGCTATGAATAAGTCCTCACCAAGCGCGATACCAAGTTTAGAAGCGAGTTCGTTAGTGCCTTTAGAAGGTATCATAGCGGTGCTCAACACAACCATATCTAGTTTATTCCTTAACATTAATCCTGTGTCCAAGTCTTCGACCAAGATCTCTAGTTTACCATCGGGCAAAGGAGTCACTTCTCCTGGTCGGGCATGGATGAATTGTATCCCTTTATCCCTAGCATCCGTATAGAACTGTTCGAAACCACGTCCAGTCATTCGAATATCTGTGTAATAGATCCAGATCTTTAGGTAGGGCAAGAATTTCTTGAGAAGAATAGCCTGCTTGATCGAGTAAGCGCAGCAGATTGAGCTACAGTAGGGAACACCATTCTGGCTGTCTCTCGAGCCAGCGCAGAGGATATATGCAATATTTTTAACCCGCGCACCATCCTCAGTCTTGAGAATTCTCCCTTCAGTTAACTCATTCTCAATTAGCCTCTCCATCTGGAGGGCGGTAATAACCTTCGGATTCTCTGGATGATATGTTTTAAGCTTATTCTCATCAAAAAGGTCGAAGCCTGTTGCAACCACGATTGTGCCTACGTCAAGCTCCAAAACTTTATACTCATCGTTTATATTAATCGCATTCGCAGGACAAACATCTTGACAAGAACCGCACTTCTTACAATTCTCGAAGTCTATCACATAGGATGATGGGACCGCCTGGGGGAAGGGTAAGTAAATGGCTTTACGCTTATAAATCCCCTCCTCAAACTCGTTTGGAACCTCAATGGGGCAAATACGGCCGCAACAACCACATTTTAAGCACTTTTCGGTATCAACCCCTCGCGGGGTCAACCTAAGAGAGACTTTAAAGTTTCCAGGGCCCCCTGAGACCTTTTCCACCTCAGCTAAGGTGAATAGTTTAATGTTTGAGATCTCGATTTCAGCCATTCTTGGGCTAAGGATGCATGGTGAACAATCAAGTGTGGGGAATGTCTTGCTTAATTGAGCCATACGCCCACCTATGCTTGGACGCCTCTCAACCAAATTTACTTTAAAACCGGCCTCAGCTAACTGAAGAGAAGTAGTGATCCCTGCGATCCCACCACCTACTACCAAAACACTTCTACACACATTCATCTCAATATTCTTGAGAGGTTTGAGAATTCTAGCTCGGTTTACTCCCCCTTTAACTAGATTTATAGCTTTTTCAGTAGCTCCTCTATCATGTACCCAGCTACATTGTTCTCTCAGATTAACATGAACAAGTTGATAACGGTTTAGACCCTCCTCTTCAATAACATTCCGAAACATCTCTTCGTGCATATGAGGCGAACAGCAAGCAACTACAATCTTATCCACCCCATATTTTCTTATAGAGTCTCTTATTATCTGAATTCCTGGTTTTGAGCATAAGAATTCTGTGACTTGAATGGTCTTGACGTCGGGTTGATCCTTAATAGAATCCTTAACTTTTTCACAATCTACGGTACCAGATATGTTTCCTCCACATTTGCAGATGAATACACCGATCATGTTAAAACCCCATTCTCTCCAGAAGCTCATCAACCTTAACAGAGTTCGTATCGAACCCTAGTTTCTGGGTTTCGATTCCTAACGCTAACCCTAGAAGTTGAGGATAATAGAGAACCGGGATCTTATAGCCTTTATCAGATTCTGCGGCTATAAGGCTTTGATAACGGTCATACATGATGCCACAAAAAGGACAAATTAACACTATACAATCTATATCAAGCTTAGAAATGGTGTTAAGCTTCTTTTGAGTCATTCTTTTTGCAACACCTTC
>JAGTQU010000059.1 GCA_018396695.1 Candidatus Bathyarchaeota archaeon
TCAAGGCAGCTGTGTCTCAGAATGGGATCAGCAATTGGCTTTCATTCTTTGGCAGTAGTGATATTGGATTCTACTTTGGCCCTGATCAAATCGGAGGAGATCCGTGGAGCAATCCTGAGGGCTACCGCGAGAAATCCCCGCTCACATACGCATCTAAAGTTTCAACACCGATAATGTTTGTCCACAGCATGAATGATTATCGATGCTGGATAGACCAGTCTATACTCTTCTATACTGCTCTGAAATATCTTGGAAAGGAGACGAAATTTGTCTTTTTCATGGAGGGGAGCCACGTATTCCGGAGCATTGGGAAACCAAGCTTACGTATGAAGAGGCTGAACCTGATATTAGAATGGTTTGAGAAACATTTGAAAGACAAGTGTTAATGTTCGAAATATTTTCTATTTTTCTTAACCTGAAACAATTCTATTTTTAAGGCTTGTTGAGTTTGTTAATATAGTGGTTTTATGGGGAAGATAAGCGGATTTAATCTTCAAGGGGTCATCCCGGCTGTTGTCACACCCTTTGATAAGCATGAAGAGTTCGATGAGCAAGCTTTTCGAAATCTAATCAACTGGCTTATTGAGAAAGGGATTACAGGGATTGTCCCCTGTGGAACTACCGGCGAGTTCTCCTTGATGAGCCAGCAGGAGAGGGCAAAGGTTATTGAAGTCTGCGTCGACGAAGTGAACGGTCGGATACCAGTCATAGCTGGAACAGGCGATACGTCAACTAAACTCGTCATAGAAGCCACTAGACATGCAAAAGATGTGGGGGCAGACGCGGCTATCATCGTTAACCCCTACTACATGAAGCCTAAAGGAGGAAAAGGGATTTACGACCATTACATCAGCATAGCTGAAGCTGTAGACTTCCCTATCGTAGTCTACAACATACCGTCAGCTACGAACCAGTATATCCCGTGGGAAGTTGTCGAGGATCTTGCAGAGATCGACAATATTGTAGGCTTGAAGGATTCAAGCGGCGATCTGAAATACCTAATGTCGGTTCTTGAAAAGGTTGGAGATAAGATAGACGTTGTAGTGGGTTGGGATGAAGTCGTTCTCCCCGCGCTTGCGGCAGGGGCTAAAGGCATGATCCTCGCTAGCGCAAATGTGATCGCCCCTATATGGATAAAGATCTACAATTACGTCAAGGAAGGGAAACTTGAAGAGGCTAGGGCTTTACAAAGGCAGATACAGAAGTTCACTAGACATATTGTAGCGAGCGGCGCTCTCGGTCCCAAAGTATGCCTTAACTATATGGGGGTCCCCGTTGGAACGACTAGACGACCAATCTTAATAGGAGACACTCTAAGCTTCGAGCTCCGCGAAGAGTTGAGGATAGAGCTTGAGAACCTAGGTCTCATAGAGAAGAGGCCGATTACATTCAAGTTAGGACCTGACAGACCTTTAGTGGAAAGATTTTCAGCGATAGATGTGACTCCTGAAGTCATTGAACAGTTTAAATTAAAAACAGGTGAAGCTTTAGTCGACCCAGACTCTAACGAGGTCGCCCACATAGACCTGCTTATAGGCGACGTTCACGGACCCGTTGGACAAGCCTATACGCGGGCTTTAGCAAATCCTTCGAAGGAGTATGAAGCCGTCCAAGCGATCCTCGAACCTAATATGGCGGTCAAACCCCCAACCATACTTGTGCCAACGGTCCCAGTCAGAAACCTCAGAGAGGCAAGCATGGTCTATGGTCCGGCACAGGCGGCTGTAGCGAAGGCGGTAGCAAAATCGGTCGAAGACGGCATCCTACCGGCAACTGATGCGCTAGTTCTAATCGCTAAAGTTTTCGTTCATCCCTCAGCTACTCGTAGGCATAGAGTCTTTATAAATAACTATAAGGCTATGAGGCATGCGATAAGGAAGGCTATGGAAGGCAGACCGACTAAGAAAGAAGTTTTAGAGAACGCTGAGAACGCCCGGCATCCTTTTAGGGAGAGTCTTTAAAACTAATCGCTGTTTTTCTTAGAGACAGTGTTCATCATTGGTTGACATACTAATCAAAAACGCATATGTTTTAACTATGCGCGGCGAAGGGGTCGGAATGATTGAAGACGGCGCAGTAGCAGTTGAAAGAGACAGAATAGTAGCGGTTGGAAAGACTCCAGATATTGAAAAAAATTACAGAGGCGCCGACCACATTTTCGATGCGAAGGGTAAAGCAGTTTTACCCGGATTAGTTGATGCACATATACACACGTCTCTAACTCTTCTGAGGGGCGAAGCACAGGATGTGCCTGAGATCGAGTGGATGTTAAAGACGATGGCACCGTTCATGAATTACATCGAGCCTGAGCACAGGATAAAAGGTGCAAAGCTTGGAGTCCTTGAAGCGGTTAAATCTGGAACTACATGTTTCGGTGAAATTGGCTCAGATATGGCTCAAATTGTGGAAAAAGTTTTCATACCTTCCGGCGTCCGCGCCTGTGTAGCTAACACGATCAATGAGATCGGTCCAGAATCCAGACAAGACCCGAATAAACCTTACATCTTCTTCAAGGATATTGGCGAGGAAAAACTTAGAGAGTCTTTAGAGCTGATTGAAAGGTGGAACGGGGCTGCAGAGGGCAGAATCACTTGTATGCTCGGACCCCATGCAGCTGATATGATGAGCAAAGAACTTCTTCTAAGAGTGAAAAATATCGCGAAATCCAAAGGACTACTTATCCATATTCATGTAGCCCAGGGTGGGAGAGAAGCCATACAGATTAGATTAAAGTATGGGACCTCCACAATACGTTTTCTCGACGATATTGGATACTTTGATGAGGGGGTGATAGCTGCCCACTGTCATCAAGCCTCTGATGAAGAGGTCGCCTTACTGGCTCGTAGAGGCGTCAGGTATGTGAGTTGCCCATCAAGTATAGGTTTAATTGACGGAATAACTCCTCCATTAGCCCTATTCCTAGCTTCAGGAGGAAAATACGCGGCTTTAGGGAGCGACCAAGCAAGTGGAAATAACAGTCACAACATCATAAAAGAGATGAAGATAGCCTCCTTTCTGAACAAAACGAGGCATAGGGATCCAACAATCCTCCCAGCTTGGAAAATACTAAGAATAGCCACTATAGAGGGTGCCTCTACTTTAGGACTTGGAGACGCGTTCGGGTCCATAGAAGTAGGGAAGAAGGCTGATCTCATAATCATGAATCTGAAAGCTCCGCATCTGACTCCTATAATTTCCAAACCTGTTCGAAACATCGCGCCAAACATAGTCTACAGTGCGAGAGGGGATGAAATTGAAACGGTCATCGTGAATGGCAAGATCATAATGGAGAATAAAAGAGTTCTAACAATGAACGAGGAGAAAGTAATGCTTGAGGCTCAAGAAGCCGCCGAAGCTATTACGAGCAAAGCAGCTGAAGATTATATGAGGGCGGATTCTCATCTAGCAAAAGCCGCTAGAAAAGGGCTATTATGATCTAGGAGGCGCCTTCAAACTTTTTAATTTGTAAAATGGTTAAAGGAAAGGAGAACCTATCTTTTAATCGGTTTAAGAATGTGCAACAGTATTATATTAATAGATTTGTAAACAGAAAAAGTTGAAAATCTTACACGGAGAAGGTTTATATCGACATCGAAGATAGAGGTGAATATCCTCGGAGATTAACGCGTTGAACAGAAAGATTAGGGGATACATAGGCATCGTGGGCGCATTCTCTGTCGCAACAATATCCAGCATTGTATTATGGAAGACTGTGATTGATGATTCAAGTCTTGGAGAGTTCGGGTTATTAGGGGTCTTTCTGGCAGCCGTCTTCAGCCATACGACGATCGTTCTTAAAGACCTTTTCATGCCCCTGTTCCTCTCACTCACCCGCGTGTATAATCCAATACTTATAGGGATCGTGACCGGATGGGGTGGAGCGATTGGTGATGCTGCAGCCTATTTTCTAGGATGGGGAGTATCCGAAGCAGTTGATGGAAGGGATAGAGAAGATCGATTATCTCTTTGGATAAAAAAATACGGTCTCTGGGCGATTTTATTATTCTCGATAACACCTATCCCAGATACTCCGATAGTTATACTCGCAGGTTCAAACCGAATCTCCTTCAAGAAGATCCTAATCATTCAGGGAATAGGGAAGATGATATTATACTCCATGGGAGCAGTAGTTGGAGGACTATTATACACCGAGCTGATAGCCTCTGTTGGAAGAATCTACGCATCGGTTCTAATAGTAGCCTTATCCCTTCTTCTATGCATACTCTTATCTTGGAAGAAAAGTAGAGAGAAGATCCTTGCAGAACTGGAAAAGTTGATACCTTAGCCTCTCAAACGTTTTAAAATCTCTTTAACGCTCAGAGTGTTAATGACGTCTACGGCTTCGAGCCACCCTCTCCGAGCTACATCAACCCCCAAAGATAGGAAATCCATCTGGCTCGGCGCGTGGGCGTCTGTACCAATAGACATGATGAGATTCGCCTCCTTTGCCTTCCTGCAGCTTATATCGTTCAAATCAAGCCTATCTGGAAAAGCATTTATCTCCATCATCACGCCCCGAGACGCAGCAGCTTCGAAAATTTTCTCAAGGTTAACAGCATAGGGTTGCCGTTTCAAAAGGAGTCTCCCAGTTAAGTGTCCTATCGTATCAACATACTCATTTTGTATGGCGGCTATCAACCTATCTGTCATCTCTTTTTCACTTGATTTAAAGCCGGAGTGGATGCTCCCGACAACGTAATCGAGATCCCTTAAAACACTATTCGGCAAGTCGAGCTTACCGTCCGATTTAATATCGCACTCAATCCCCTTTAGAATGACAAAATCTTCAAGGCGCTCATTTAATCTATCAATCTCTGAGATCTGTCTCCTGAGCCTCGCTTCGTCTAGACCCCGGGCAATAGCTAGAGATTTTGAGTGGTCGCATATAGCTATATATTCAAGGCGCATCCGCCGGGCTTTCTCAACCATATCTTGGATACTGCCTATCCCATCGCTCCAATCGGTATGAACATGGAGATCACCCTTAACATCAGCTGGCGTGATAAGCTTAGGCAAGTTGTGCGAAGAAGCAGCCTCAACCTCTCCACGATCCTCTCGGAGTTCAGGCTCTATCCAGCTCATACCTAAAAGGCGATAGATCTCCGCCTCGTCTCCTCCCCCAATCTTCTGACCAGTTTCTCTGTGATAGAGTCCATATTCGTTTAGTTTGAACCCTTTTTTTATCGCAATCCGTCTAACCTTGATATTATGCTCCTTAGAACCTGTGAAATATTGGAGCGCTGAACCCCAGGAATCGAGTGAGACTATTAGCAGATCTACTTTAAGGTTATTGTTTAAACGGATCGTGCTTTTCCTAGACCCTTTCGAAAGAATACTGTCAACATTAGGCATAGAGGCGAATCTTTCTATAACCTTTCTAGGGTTATTTGAGG
>JAGTQU010000023.1 GCA_018396695.1 Candidatus Bathyarchaeota archaeon
GCCTCATCCAAAAGCTGAAGACTAATTCTAAGGAACTCGAAATACTTGGAGACGGACCCAAAACAAATTCTACCTATAAGTAACCGACTGCATGGAATACACGGTCACAGGCTTAAGGGAAAGAGCCAAGTTGAAATCGACAACGTGGGCTCAGAAGATCGAATAGACTTCAAAACCATAGATGAAATTGTTGCTGAGGAAATGGGTCTTCACAGCGTTGAATTCAAGTTCACAGGCAGCATAGAAGGCGGAGGAGGCTGGAAAGGCGACGTAAAAGACATGATCCTATACGTGGGCAAAGTTAAATCCTTAGGATGGAAAACCAAACACAACACTGAGCCAGCAATAGGAAAAATCGTAAGAGAATATGCCTTTCGCCTGTACTTTTTGAAATGCCCTATCTCCTGTTATCCTAAGTAAGCCGCGTTGACTTCTTCCTTATTCGATATGTCTACCAGTCTTTGATCGCCAGAGAGAAGCTGATCCACGCCTAGATTCTCGACCGACACTATCTGCAGCGCATCAGCTTCGTAGATGTGATGTTTCTCTACAAGCAGCCAAGACTCCGCGAGCAGTCTTGATCTTACAGGTACGACCTTAGCTACATTCAGCTTCAACAGCCTCACCGTCTCGGCGATGAATGATTCTCGGGCGACCCTGTAATCTTCACCCTCCAGCCAGTTCCTTCTGTAATACGTGTCCAACGCTCCTAGAACCTCGCCTACGTTCCAAACTGAAAAATGTAGAGTCGCAGCGCCGTTAAAGGCCTCAAAGTATATCTCTTTAACCTTGTCCGACCCTTCTTCGAGTACATATCTTTTAACGATGGCACTCGAGTCCAGATAGAATTTCAAACCACTTGTTCCCTCAATTCTCTGATAACCTTTCCAGCCGAGGTCGCGATCTTCGGCCTGATCGGCTTCACCTCCAGATCAGAGGGTCTTCCGGGGCACATCTTCTCCAGCGCTTCTGTTAAGACTTTTTCACTGAGTTCCTCCTCCAAAGCCTCCTCAACTGCTCTGCTTACCCCCTTTAGACCCCTCTTTGAGGAAGCTTTAACCTTGAACGTCTCCCAGATATCCTCATCAATCATTATACTAGTCTTAATCCTGCCTCTCATATACTTAACCCTACATAAGGAAAGGAGTAAATACTCCTTAATAATCCTAGCGCACAATCCGAATATCCAGATAGATCTCAAAACTAGCCAAAAAGGTCAGCGGCTAACATTTTATGAAGCCTCATACATCACAGCCGCCGGGGGCACGGAGGCCATCCTAGTAACGGAAGATGAAAAGCTACGGAAAGTAGCAAGTTCGTGGAGACGATAACCTACCCCGACCTTGAAAGCACACTATCCTGATCACGTTCCTCAAGCCGCATAAACGAAGTTTCCAATCCTTCGATTCTATCAAATCCAATTACGTTGTTTCAAATACGAAGCCGTACTATATACGTTTAAATATATACTCGTGTTCTTCTCAATTTCTCAAAATCTAACAGATATAAGTTCACCTAGGTAGGGTTTAAATAGGTTTTCTACGGCGAAAAATGCGAAGTGGCTATATATCGGAAATGAAGATAAACTTTAAGGCTCAGAGATAGCTCCGTGCTCCGGTGGTGTAGTCCGGACAAGCATAGTGGCCTTTCGAGCCATTGATCCCGGGTTCAAATCCCGGCCGGAGCACCATTACTTTTGAAAATGGGTCTTTTGGAGTAATATGGGTGCTGAAATGATGTTGGCTGGGTCCGTAAATATTAAAATACCACAGGATTTCACATACCAGAGCTTATAGTCGAGGATTAAGCCACCGACTTATTTGAAGCCTTCAGAGGGTCTCCTGAATTTTCACCGGCTTAAAAAGCCATAAGCAAAGGAAATGTTCTAAAGCTTCAGATGCTGGTTGCCTAAGGAAAAGCTCGATAGTAGACTATCCAGATGTAAACTCCGTGTTGTATGCTGTTAAAAATAAGCTTAAAGGATTTAAATCTCAAGGAGCAGCATCAAGAATAATATTGAAAAGGATTTCATGTAAAGCCCTAACGCGAATGATTTATACCGATTTATGATATCCCAAAAATTCGTTTTATGATTTCAGTCTATTATTAAACATAGGTTCCTTGGGCTGCATGATAAAAAAAGGGGCTTGATGGCTTTACTCTGTTTTAGGATTTTTGGATGCGGGGCTCCACGGGGGGATGGTCCAAGGCAAGGATTCTCCCAAAGCATAAGCCTTAAAACAATCCCTGTAAGGGAATAGGCCAGCAGACCCGCCTGTGTGGAGGAAGACGACCGAGTCGCTTTTAGTGAAGAAGCCTTTACGACACAGGTCTACGAGGCAGGCCATCGACGTTGCAGTGTAAACCGGGTCCAAGATTAGACCCTCCGTCTCCGCAGCCATCCTTACGGCTTCAATTTTCCCCTCAGTCACGAACCCGTATCCGCTGCCTGCGTATTCGTCTTTCACGATCACATCTTCCTTATGGACGCTTATGTTTAAGCCGAGGGCTCGCGATGCCTCGGATATAACCCTATAAACGTTTTCGACTTGTTCAAGGGCTTTCCGCCCTCCTGTTGATGCTCCGATTATTTTAGTATCTAAGCTCAGAGCTTTCGCTCCGAGAACAAGTCCGGCTTGGGTACCACCAGAACCTGTAGCATGGACGAGGTAATTAAAGTCTACGCCAATCTCTCTTGACTGAGACTCCAATTCGAGCATCGCGTTTATATAGCCGGCGACGCCTAGGGGGGTTGAGCCCGCATCTAAAAGGACGTAGGGAGTATGGCCGGATTCTTTCAGGGATTCAACAGTCTCGTCCAAGGCTTTTTTAAAGTTTTCAGGTCTAACGATTTGCATTTCTGCACCCATCAGAGTATGTAGAAGATGGTTTCCATCGTATTCTTCTGGTTTATAATCTTCCCCTGGCCCAGTCTTGATCAGGGTGATCTCCATACCTAGCTTTCTCGCCGCAGCTGCGGCTTGAGTACACCAGTTAGAATGGAAACCTGCTCCTGTTACTATGTGATCAGCCTTCTTAGCTATCGCATCGGCCATAAGATACTCGAGCTTTCTGGTTTTATTACCTCCGAGAGCGAGTCCTGTAAGATCGTCTCTTTTCACGTATATTCTCGGACCCTTCAGAGCCTTCGTAAGGTTCGGAAGCTCTTGGAGCGGTGTTGGAAGATTGGCGAGCCTAACCCTTGGTAGAGCATTAAGCTTCATATAGACCTCGTAGATTAGGGTTCAAGTTGACGTATAAATTGGTTCTTATTTTTTTTCTTGATCTTTTATCTTAATAGTAAGTTCATTATTTACATACCCAAGCTTTAAATGTGAAGGGACTAATTGTCTGGCCCTATTATAAGGTCCCCCTTAAGGCTCGGAAGTTCTATGATGAGGTGATGGGGCGGAGTTTTGAGGTTGATCAAGACGGCGAATATCTTTAAGAATAGAGATGGATTATATATTAGGCTCGTTGACTAGAGGCATAGGTAACGTAGAGCAAGCGATGTTTAAGCTTGTCATCTTGTGTCTGAATATCTTCAACTTAGATTCTAGGCTTGGAATGCTGAAGGGGAATAGTGTTCTGTCCTAGGTTCAAATCCCGAAAGTAGCGCCTTCACCCGAATTGAACTGAGCTTATCTATTCTTCTGGCACAGTTATTTTTCTGTTTTTCTTCAACATCGCATTAGGGCTGAATTTTAATGGGCTGTGTAGAATAGGTAGTTGTCTAGGCTGAATATGGAAAGGATGATTATTATGTAAGGGGCTGAGACTTTAAACAATCTCCAACTCGCCTTTCTCGAGGGAGTTAGAAGAAACTTTAATCCAAGAAATACCACTAATGCGTTGATGATTGTAATAATCGAAGAGAATAGAGGGGTTTTCGCCCAACACCCGAGAATATACGAGAGTGCGACTAAGGCTACCAGAGAGGCGAATATTATTCTCTCAGAAGTCGCAGGGGGGAGGATCGCCGTGAGCATTGGGATGCCACTTTTCGAGTAGTCTGACTTGAATGCGTAGGCTAGGCTCCAGAGGTGGAACAGCCCCCAGGTGGCTATCATCACGCCTATGATAAGGGCGACAAAGTTGATGGGGGATCCCCCCATAATCCAGCCGAGCCAGGCGGGTGACGCCACGGACGGGGCAGTAGCAAAGACGTTGAGGCTCGTCCTCCGTTTCAGGAGGATTGTGTATAATCCAATGTAGCAGTAAACCCCCACTGTGAAAAAGATAAATGGCAGCACGCCAAGGAAGATGGAGGAGACTAGGGCGGCGGATAGGAGGATAAGACTGAAAAGGAGGGCGGACTTGGGGGATAAGGCTCCACGGGGGAGCGGACGCCTCATCGTCCTCGCCATAACTGCGTCGACGTCCCTGTCGAGGTAACAATTCAAAGCATTCGCGCCCCCAACTGCAATCAATACGGCTGCGAAGCCTGTGAGGAAGGCGGCGGAGTCGCCTAGACCCCCCTGAGAAGCCGTGGAAGAGCTGACGTATGAAGCAACGTAGAGCGCCGCCATGGCGGAGAGCTCTTTAGGCTTCAATATATGGATGAGTTCCGTGAGCTTCACATCGTACGTCAAGCTAAACCCATCTGCCTCGCAACTAGCTCAGTTATATCTAGAACTTCAATGCTCGAATCCAAATCCCTAACCCCGTCTGCGAATGCGAGCTTACAAGCTGGGCAGGCAGAAGTTAAGACCTCCACTTTGAGGGATATTGCTTGGTTAAGCCTGTGCCTCACGATGTTTAGCCTCAGATCATTATTAACGGCTTGGAGCAGCCCCCCGCCTCCACAACACCTAACGTCTACACCGTGCTCAGGCAGCTCCACGTAAGAGGATGATATCTTTCTCAGAATCTCTCTAGGCTCCTTCAGGACCCCTCCAAGCCTCGATAGCTCGCACGGGTCATGGTATGCGACTCTCCTAGGATACTTTTCAGGTGTCAGAGCCCCTTCTCGTATCCTATCATTAATATACTCTAAAGCGTGGACGACTTTGAATCTTGGTCTCCTTCCCAGGAGCTTAGGATACTCCCATTTGAAGACGCGGAAGCACCCTGCACAGCCTAAAACGAGCGTCTCTATACCCCTCTCTTCGATTATTGAAGTGTTATGCTCAGCAAAGTCTCTAGCCTTATCTTCGTCCCCTGAGAGCAATAGAGGGCTGCCGCAGCACCACTCTTCTCCTCCTAAAAGCGTCCAATCCTCTTTCAAGTAGTCGAGGACCCTCGATATAGAGTAGGCTATGTTTTGATTCGCTCCTTTAAAAGCTGTTGTGCATCCGACGAAATAGGCGATCTTGCTCTTATCCTTAACAGGGGCCTCCTCTAGTCCAGTATAATCCACCCAGTCTAGACGCGTCTCCGCCTCCAAGCCGTAAGGGTTCTTGAACTCGTCGAGCATCTCTGAGAGCATCCTCACCTTCGACGGCGTCTTTTCAAGGTCTTGTAAAACCCCCCTGACACCTACCCACAGCTCATGCGTCTGGAAGCCGAAGGGGCAGGCCTCCATGCACCGGCCGCAGAGGGTGCAGTTATAAGCACTCTCAGCGAGCTCTTCGAGATTCTTCTCAGCGAGCCTCCCTCTAAATATTCTGAGCCGAGATAAGCTTTGGTTGATGAGCTTCGAAACCTTTGAAGATCTGACTCCTGGAATGTGAAGAAGATTCTTAGATTCAAAGTACGCGGGGCATGTCTCAGCGCATAGGGCGCAGTGAGCGCACGTGTCGAGCTCCATACGCTGCCGACTATTTAAATGTTTGAGGGCTTCTTCCAGCTTGTCACTAGGAATCTCCTTAGATGCCATATCTAGTCCTCCTAGACCCGTAAAGCGCCGATGAAACGACTCCTGTATAGATGTGGATGAGTTTACTGTATGGGATATAAGCTATGAACAACTGGGTGAATAGTGTATGGAGATAGAACCAGTGGAAAGACGGGTACTTCTCGAGATGTAGAACTATCAGGTTAGGGATGAAAACTATCTCATGGACACCATCCGCTACCGTCTCAGGAGGTATGACGCGCATACCTTGACCGAGAATGCTTGTGATGAGCAACAGTATCAGCGCAATGTAATCGTTCGGCAGGGATTCTAACTGCTTCCCTTCTAGGAAGATCCTCCGGCCAAGCAAGACTATGATCGTAGCTATGAAAAGGTAGCCCATATAGACTGGCAGGATCTCAACTATGAAAGCCACTGCTTCTTCCCCGAGCGGCGCAAACATTGACACTGACCATATTTTAAAACCTCTAAGGTGGCCGAATATGATCCCTCCTGCTGCGAAATGGAATAGGATGAGCGTCAGCCACGTCAATTTACGGGTTTTGAATACCTTCCTGAAGAGGACGACATCTAATATCACGTATTTTAAAGCAGGAACCACTAAAAAACTGTGCCGCTCCTCATTTCCCCTAGGTCTTTTATACCAGCGTCTTAGATTCAGAATGATTCCGAAGATAAAGACTGCCATAGTGGCATATGGGAGCTTTTCAACAAAGAGTTGGTAAGCGAAATCTACTATGCTGCTCAAAGTAGAGGATCTCTAAATATGAAAAAAGGGAGTTAATAAATTATTTTGAAATATCCGAATAACTCCATAATTTATTTTTTATACACGTCCAGATGCCCAGATTTAAAATATGGGTTTCAGGGAATGATTTAAATACTTGTAAGATAATTTCTTGGTTCAACCGGTGGTGTACCGAATGCGCCAATTCAGATAAATTCGGTTCAGCTTGGAACGCTCCATGATCTAATCTACAATACGCTTTCCACCGACGAGATTCTCATATTGTCTAATGTTCCCAACGCTTCAATGCCGATTAATTCCCTTTTAAACGAGATGTCAGAGAGATTAGGAATTCCTGTTGATAGGCTTATTCGCAGCGCTGATTCTTTGAAGGCTCGCAAACTAATCGAATACGATGAAAGAGGCGAGCTCAGAAGCGTAAAGCTGACCGGTATCGGAGAGATCCTTTACAGGATCGTAATAGAAGGTGAGCCCCTCCCCGAGTTTTGGATGGTTCCAACTAGATCAGGTCTCAAACCTCTCGGGGCAGTCGTCAAAGAAGTGAGGAAAAACATTTTGCGGATGGTGGCTGAAGCAGGCTCAGGTCATGTTGGAGCATCGTTCTCAACGGTCGAAATTCTCTGCGCGCTATATTTCCTGAAGATGAAAAAGGACCCTGGGAACCCTAATTGGTCTGAGCGAGATCTTCTAATACTGAGTAAGGGGCATGCTGCTCCAGCCCTGTATGCGATATTGTCGGAAGCAGGCTACTTTCCCGAATCAGAACTCTTGAGGCTAAGGGAGTTGGGTAGCATTCTACAAGGCCACCCAGATTTGAGGACTCCCGGCATCGATTTCGTAAGCGGATCTCTGGGTCAGGGTTTATCCGTTGCCATCGGGTTCGCCTTGGCGGCTAAGATGGACGGGAGTAGGCGTAGAATATACGTCATCCTAGGGGATGGAGAGCTTAATGAGGGGCAGATCTGGGAAGCCGCGCTTACAGCCTCACATCTTAAGCTTGATAACATCACGGCCATTATCGACAGGAACCAGTATCAATTCTCGGGCGAGACTGAGAAGGTAAAGGCTCTTGAGCCTCTTGAAGATAAGTGGATAGCATTTGGCTGGGAGGTCTTCGAGGCGGAAGGCAACAATCTCAAGAGTTTGGTGAGGGTTCTGGATCTTTCTAGCTTTGTCAGAGGGAAGCCAAGTTTAGTGATAGCGAAGACGACG
This sequence comes from Candidatus Bathyarchaeota archaeon, assembly GCA_018396695.1. Lineage (GTDB taxonomy): Archaea > Thermoproteota > Bathyarchaeia > TCS64 > TCS64 > JAGTQU01. Next base: position 7,758 of record JAGTQU010000023.1, read on the forward strand.
AAAGGGAAGGGTGTTTCCTTCATGGAGGGTAACTCCTTCACAAATAAGGCTCCAAGCGTGGCTGAGCTGTCTAGAGCATTCGAAGAGTTGACGTGAGAAGGATCGGGCTGTTATGGAAAATCTTTCTCAGGTTGAAGAGTTAGGCAAGGCTCTCGTCAAACTGGGTGAATTTCATAAAGACTTAATAGTGATAGACACCGACGTCTCCCCTTCTACTAAGACGATCTATTTCGCTGAAAGCTTTCCAGACCGTTTCATAAATGTTGGCATAAGTGAACAGGATGCGGTTGGAATAGCCGCAGGTCTAGCCGCATCAGGGAAGACCCCTATAGTCTCAGGGTTCAGCATGTTCCTAATAGGAAGGGCTTGGGAACAGATAGCTAACTCTGTTGCAAGGACTAATCTAAATGTCAAGATTGTTGCAACGCACTCTGGGCTGTCGCCTTACGCTGACGGAGGCTCCCACCAGATGCTCTGGGACATAGCTCTGATGAGGCTTTTGCCAAACATGAAAGTCATCGCCCCAGCCGACGCTGTAGAAGCCTCCGAAGCCGCTAAAGCCGTAGTGGAATGCCGTGCGCCATGTTACCTAAGGCTTGGCAGGTCACCTACCCCAGTTATCTATAAGGATTGCTGCAACTTTCAGTTAGGCCGCGCACAATTATTGAGAGACGGATCAGATGCGACAATAGTTGCTAACGGTATCATGGTGTCTTTGGCGTTAGAGGCTGCAGAGACGCTCTCCCTTGAAGGCTTCGACGTCAGAGTGTTAGATATGCATACGGTAAAGCCCTTAGATATCCAGTCATTGGAGAAGACGGCGTTTGAGACTGGTGCGATAGTCACAGCAGAGGAGCACAGTATACTTGGAGGATTGGGAGGGGCGGTCTCAGAGGCCATCGCCGAGATTAATCCTGTTCCAGTGAAGAAGATAGGTGTCGCCGACCTCTTCGGAGAGTCGAGCAGGTCTTATCCGAAGCTTCTGGAGAAGTTTGGGCTTTCAACGAAGAGCATCATGGACGCTGTAAAAACGATTGTAAGGGGGAGAAAATGAACGAAAAGAAATCCTTGAGGACGAAGGTTTCCCCTGAGCTGCAACTCTCCATCAAGCATCAAAACCGGGATTCGACTCGAGTTAGGGTCGGGGGCTTCGAAATAGGCGGAAACCACCTTGTAGTGATCGCCGGTCCCTGTTCAGTCGAGTCGAGAGAGCAGCTGCTGGAGACTGCACGCTCGGTTAAGGAGTCTGGGGCCTCAATGCTGCGGGGTGGAGCATTCAAGCCTAGGACTTTACCCTACAGCTTTCAAGGTCACGGAGTCGAGGCTTTGAAGCTGCTTCAAGAGGCGAAGGCTGAGACTGGGTTACCGATAGTCACTGAAGTGATGTCTGTGGAAGATGTAGGGCTCGTGGAACGATACTCCGATATGCTTCAAATAGGGGCAAGGAACATGCAAAACTATCCGCTCCTGAAAAGAGTTGGAAAAACAAGCTCCCCAATCCTTCTGAAGAGGGGTTTGTCGGCTACGATTGAAGAGTTTCTAGGAGCCGCCGAGTATATTCTCAAAGAAGGAAACTGGAGGGTAGTTTTATGCGAACGTGGCATCCGCACATTCGAGCCTCTAACACGCTTCACACTAGACCTCTCAGCCGTCGCGGTTCTAAAACAAATAAGCCACCTCCCCATAATAGTAGATCCTAGCCACGGAACAGGATGGAGTTCGCTTGTACCTCAGATGGCTAAGGCTGCTTTAGCCGCAGGCTCTGATGGGATAATCGTTGAGGTCCATCCGCATCCTGAGAAAGCCTTGAGCGATGGTCAGCAGTCCCTAAGCATCGACGAGTTCAGGTTAATGATGCAGGGTCTCAGGGAGATCGCGAAGGCGGTTGGTAGGACGATCTAATCTGGAGGATTCTTCATGGGCCTAGGTTTAAATGAAGGAGCAGTCGAACTAATGGTTAATCTAAACTATAAGAGCTATCCAGTAATCATCTCCCCAGCCCTTTTAGAGAAAGCTGGCGGGATTGTAAACGCTAACCTAGCTGACGTAAGTAAATGCGTGATAATAACAGACAGGGTTGTTGGCGGCCTTTATTCTAATTCTTTGGAAAGGAGTCTCGAGGGACAAGGGATTCATGCAGCATCCATCTGGATCCCTGAAGGAGAAGAGGCGAAATCTTGGAATGAGGCTGGAGATCTGATTGGAAGCTTAATAGACATGGGGGTCGACAGGCGTTCCCTCATCATAGCTCTAGGAGGTGGCGTGGTAGGCGACATCTCAGGGTTCGTGGCAGCTGTTTATCTGAGAGGGGTCAGATTGATTCAAGTCCCAACCACTCTCCTCGCACAAGTTGACAGTAGCATCGGAGGGAAAACCGCTGTAAACCATGAAAAAGGGAAAAACCTTATAGGTGTTTTCAAGCAACCGAACGTAGTTCTCATAGACCCAGGCGTCCTAAAGACACTACCTCTCAGGGAGTTGAAGTCGGGTCTAGCTGAGGTCGTTAAATACGCTGTAATAGCCGACGCAGAGCTCTTTAAGATTATTGAAGCTGAAGCTGATAGGCTTATTAACGGAGAGATTAGGGCCTTCTCCAAGATCGTTCCGCGCTGTTGCAGAGTTAAAATAGCCTTCGTTGAGCAGGATGAGAGGGATGAGAAGGGTATCCGTGCAGCATTAAATTACGGGCATACCGTCGGTCATGCTTTAGAGGCGGTTTCAAGCTTCGGGATTAGGCATGGTGAAGCAGTAGCTATCGGGATGGAAGTTGCTGCGAAAATTTCCACGTCTCAAGGTTTAATGGAGGAGGAAGATTTCGAGGAGCAACATGTTCTATTTAAAAGGCTAGGGATTAGCACAAAGCTGCCAAACATCGACCCGATAACCCTCGTCGAATACATGCATCGAGACAAGAAAGCTGAAAGAGGCTCTATTAGGTTAGTTCTTCCAACTGGGATTGGGGAAAAACCTGTTATCCGCCCCGTTGAAGACGCATTGATCCTTAAAACGTTGGAGGAGTTGAGAAGTAATGAAGCCTAGAATATGTTTATCGATTGCGGTTGGAGATGTTCAAGAAGCATCACAGCTGATCGAGGAGAATGAGATATGGGAACCTGATATGGTTGAAATAAGACTTGATCACCTTCGCACCGTTACAAATCTAGGAAAAATCAGGGAATGCACTGGACTCCCCCTAATCGCTACTTTCAGACTAGAAAATTCCAAAGATTCCTATTGGAGGCTAGATGGGAAAAATATTCCAGGAATCTTAGAAGCCTGCAACGCGATGTTCGACTATGTCGATTTAGACCTGTCGACTCCCAGGATTCGTACTCTTATCGAGGAATTGAGAAGGGTTGGAGTAAAAGTCATTATCTCACATCACGACTTCGATGGGACACCGTCGACAAGCAGCTTCAGGAAGATTCTTGACGAAGAGTTAAGCCTTAAGCCTGAAGTTTGCAAGATAGTTGGAACAGCGAAAAACTATGCTGACAACCTTGCTTACCTAAACTTCATCTCCGAAGCTAAAGGAGTTAGACTCGTCTGCTTCGGGATGGGGAGAGAAGGAAAGCCTTCCAGAATCTTCTCCCCTCTCTTAGGAGGAGCTTTCACATATGCTTCGCCGCACGGAGGCCCCAAAAGCGCGCCAGGGCAGCTCTCCATAGCAGACCTTAGAAAGATATATGCTTTGATGGAGGCTACTGGATGAAAACCTGTTATCTCATCGGATACCCTCTCGGACACTCGATGAGTGCGGTGATGCATAATGCTGCTTTTCAATCCTTGGGCTTAGATTATCGCTTCAAGCTTGCAGAAGTTAAGGAACGGGATCTTGAATCCTTCGTCGAGTCTTCTCTAAGGTCGTCTGAGACGAGGGGTGCAAGTGTAACGATCCCCTACAAGATCCTGATAATGGATTATCTCGATGAGCTTGATACGGTGGCTAAACATTGTAAATCTGTAAACACGATAGTCAACGAAGAAGGGTTTCTGAAGGGTTACAACACAGATGGGATCGGCGCTCTAAGATCTTTAAGTGAAACCTGTGGGAGCTTGAAAGGATCGAAGGTTCTAGTCATAGGTGCGGGAGGAGCCTCAAGAGCCGTATGCTACCATCTCTCATTACTGGTTAGAGAGTTAACAATTGCGAATAGGACTCTCGAAACGGCTGAGGCCCTAGCTGAAAGCTTGACGGCGAACCCAATGCGTATCTCCAGGGTCTCTGCAAAGCCTTTACATGAGCTTAAAAAGCTCATCTCAGATGTAGATATCGTCATAAATACGACTCCTATAGGAATGTATCCAGACACAGATTCAACGCCTCTCGAAGCTAAGTTTTTGAAACCGAGTCTCCTTGTCTTCGATATTGTGTACAATCCTCCTAAAACTAAGCTTCTTCGAGAAGCGGAGACAATTGGCGCTAGGACGTTGAGTGGGATCGATATGCTCGTTTATCAGGGATCGGAAGCCTTCAGGCTCTGGACTGGGTTAGAGGCTCCTGAGAGGGTGATGAAAATCGAATTGAGAAGGGTGCTGGGTGAAGGATTTTGAGAATAGTTCTATACGGCTTCATGGGGGTAGGGAAAAGCGTGGTGGGTAAAATCCTTGCAGAGAGTCTTCAATTCGGCTTCATCGATACGGATGAGGAAATCGAAAAGAAGGCTGGGATTCCTATTCACCTCATTTTTGAGAGGTTTGGAGAAGCGAAGTTCAGAGCCATCGAGCGGGATATAGTTGAGACGGTATCTTCAAGGGATAGGGTCGTAATAGCTTGCGGAGGAGGAGCAGTGCTAAATCCTATGAACGTTCAAATGCTGAAGCGAAGCTCATTCATGGTTCTGCTAACATCTGAACCTGAGGTCGTACTCGAGAGGATTAGCAAGGATCCGATTATAAGGCCCCTTCTATCGGCTTCAGACCGCCTGAGCCGGATTAAGAATCTCATGTCCTCACGTTTAGATAGATATCTTGAGCTGGCTGATTTGATAATTGACACATCGAATACCACTCCAGAGGATGCCGCTCGTGAGATCTTGGAGAAGATTCGAGGAGAGGAACCTTGGATACTGTAGTCAGAAAAGGGTTCGTTGAAGGAGTATCTACTGCTCCCCCGTCGAAGAGTTATACGCATAGAGCATTATTCTGCTCATCACTGGCGCTTGGTAAGAGTCAGATAGGGTTCCCCCTCTGGTCTAGGGATACTGAAGCCTCTGTGAACGCTCTCGAGAAACTCGGTGTAGAGGTTAATGTTAAGCCTACCTGCTGGCTGATCGACTCTCAAGGATTTAATGACTCCCCCTCCGAGATATTCTGCCAAGAATCTGGGACGACTCTCAGATTCGCAACGGCTGTCAGCTCTCTCGTGAATGGAGAGACCAGGATAACAGGAGGACCATCCCTCTTGAAGAGACCGATTGAACCACTCATCGAGTGTCTCCGCCAGTTAGGGGTAGAATGCTGCAGCAGCAACGGGTACCCTCCTATCTTGGTGAAGGGCGTAGGAAATATTACTGGAGGAGACGTATCCATTAAAGGCGATATAAGCTCCCAATTCGTCTCAGCGGTTTTACTGATCGCCCCCTATGCAGATAAGCCCCTAACTTTGAAGCTGAGTACCCCGCTTGAATCGAAGCCTTATGTCTCTATGACCATTGAAACGCAGAAGAGTTACGGCGTCTACGTGTATGTGGAGGAGGATATGCGCTCATTTGAGATCAAAAGGCAATCCTACAAACCTTCAAGGTTTACAGTTGAGGGGGACTGGTCGTCTTCAGCTTATCTCCTAGCCGCTGGAGCCCTAGCAGGACGGGTAACCGTTAAGGGTTTAAGAGTCGACAGCATACAAGCCGACAGAAAAATCTTAGAGATCCTTAAAGCGATGGGTGCGGAGGCTAGGGAAACCAGCGAAGGTATCACTATTGAGCAGTCTCAAATCGAAGGTATCGAAGCCGACTTATCGGATTGCCCAGACCTTTTCCCGGTCGTCGCCACGTTATGCTCCGTTGCAAAGGGTGTGAGCGTATTGAAAGGTTTAGGCCGCCTCAGATTCAAAGAGTCCGATAGGCTCGCTGTGATGGCTGATGGTCTTAGAAGGATAGGTGTAAGCATAAACACCAAGGAGGGAGTGGTAGAAATTAAAGGCGGTATGGTGCATGGGTGTACTGTCAACCCTGAAAACGACCACCGTATCGCCATGGCTTTCGCAGTTTTGGGTCTAGCAGCAGAAGGCGAGACGAGGATACTCAACTCTGAATGCGTAGATAAGTCGTTTCCAGATTTCTGGAACGTGCTTGAATCTCTGAATGCGAATGTCCGGAGGTTGAGGAATGAGTAATAGCTTCGGACGATGTTTCAGGATAACAAGTTTTGGAGAGAGCCATGGGAGGTGCATAGGGGTCGTAGTGGACGGATGCCCCGCAGGGTTGAAGCTAAGTGAGGAGGATGTTCAAAGAGATCTGGACCGTAGAAGACCCGCTCAAAGCCTAATCACATCTGCCAGAGGCGAATCTGATAGGGTTGAGTTGCTTTCAGGAGTATTTAAAGGCTATACGACTGGAGCGCCTATATGCATGATCGTTGAGAACGTCGACGTCGACTCGGAGCCCTATGAGAAGCTGAAGTCGACGCCTAGACCAGGGCATGCTGATTATGCGGCTTACGTAAAATACGGGGGTTTCGCGGACTATCGCGGGGGAGGAAGATTTTCAGGAAGGATTACCGCCGGATTCGTCATGGCCGGTTCTGTAGCGAAGAAGCTTTTGAAAGATGTGTTAGGGGTTGAGGTCCTCGCCCATTGCTGCGAAATTGGAGGAATAAAGGCGAAGAAATCCACGTTTGAAGAGATTAAGGTGAACGTTGAGGAGACTCCTGTAAGATGTGCCGACCTTGAAGCGGCTGAAAAGATGCTTCACGCAGTCGAAGAGGCTTCTAAAGTCGGAGACAGCCTTGGGGGAGTTGTCGAATGTATAGCGAATCCTATGCCGGTGGGCATCGGCGACCCTGTCTTCGATACTCTTGAAGGAGACATTTCGAGCGCTCTCTTCTCCATCCCCGCGGTCAAATCTGTAGAGTTTGGAGCGGGTAGAATGTTTTCAAGGCTGAGAGGGAGCGAGAGCAACGATGAATATGTTGCTCAAAATGGGCGGGTCTTCACAGAAACTAATTGGGCTGGAGGGATCTTAGGGGGGATAAGTAACGGGATGCCTTTAGTATGCCGAGCCACTTTAAAGCCAACCCCTTCAATAAGGCTCCCGCAGAGAACCGTAGATCTGTCCTCAGGCAAAGAAACGGTTATCCGGATCGAAGGTAGACATGATCCCTGCATAGCTCCTAGAGCGGTTCCAGTAGTCGAAGCCATGGTGGCTGTCGTGATCGCTGACCATGCTATGGCATCAGGCTTCATCCCAAGAGTGATAAGGAGTAAAGAGAAATGATGTTTGAGGATGAGGTCGCCCCTCTGAGGGAGGAGATAGACAGGTTGAACAGGGAGATAGCCGCTAAAATAGCTGAGAGAGTGGACATCGCTATCAGAATCGGATCGATAAAAGCGAAATATAATCTCCCGGTCGTAGATGAGAGTAGGGAAGTAAGGGTTTACGAGCAGGTTCAGAAGCTTGCTGAACAGCATAATCTGAGCGTAGAAGGGTTGAAACGGGTCTTCAGGGAGATAATAAGCCTTTGTGTGGACGCGGAGAAGGAGAAGCGATGAGGGTCGCGTTTCAAGGAGAGCATGGGGCGTATAGTGAAGAAGCGATATTCAAACACTTCGGAGACTCCGCTGACCCTATACCATGCGCTTCATTGAGGAGTGTATTAGATTCAGTAGTGGATGGCGAAGCGGACTTTGGAATACTCCCCGTGGAGAATACTATAGAAGGGAGCGTAGACCAGACCCTCGATCTCCTCTTAGAATACCGGACGAATATTCTGGGAGAAGAAGTCGTTAGGATCACCCACTATCTCATCGCCAATCCTGGGGTGACTATGAGAGACGTGGCGAGGGTTTACTCCCATCCGCAAGCCCTAGGACAATGCAGGCTATTCCTCGAGAAAAATCGGCTTGAACCAGTCAATGCTCAAGATACTGCTGGGAGCGTGAGGATGCTCAGAGACTTGAAGATGATGGATGCCGCGGCGATCGCCAGCTACCGTGCAGCGGAGATCTACGGGATGAAGGTTCTCGCAGACCATATCGAGAGTAGTCCTGAAAACTACACCCGTTTCTTCATCGTAGGCATGGGGGAAACCACACCTACTGGAGACGATAAGACAACGATCATCTTCACCAGGAAGGGCGAGTCGTGGTCGATAGTCGAAGCTCTTAGATGCCTCTCAGATGAGGGCATAAAAATAACAAGGATATACACTCGCCCGTTTGTAGGAAATCCCTGGAGCTACCTCTTCTACTTAGACTTTGAAGGTCACGCTAAACTTGGCAAAGTTAAGGAGGCTATGAAAAGACTGGAATCGTGCTCGACTCTACTAAAAATTCTAGGCTCCTATCCTAAAGCTAAAAATCCTCTTCGAGCGTCTAATTAAAATTTCGTTAAAGAGAGCCTTTTTGCGAAGCAGTATAAATAAGCATCATTTAGGCGATCTTCCAAAAATGATTAATCTGAGGAATGTTTTAAGTTAATCCCTCGGGTATTGAACCTGTGTTGCGGGGGTTCCCGAGTGGCCAAAGGGGTCAGGCTTAGGACCTGATGGATTAGTCCTCCGTGGGTTCGAACCCCACCCCCCGCACTTTTTGGTGGCACCTGGTTCGTGGCGACGCTTAGATTCTCGGTTTGCCCATATGATAGGTGCCTGTATGGAATAATTTGTGGTCAATAGCTGGAGGCAAGTTATCAAGAGCTGGTTTTCCATAGGTGATAAAACTAAAATAATGAGGACCTAATCTATGATAGGTTCATCAAAGTGTCTGAGGGCGAGAAGAATTATTCAGATTACGTTAAGCGTATATGAGTGATATATTATTTTTTGCAGGCTTCATATTTACTGTTGTTAAGATTCTTCTCACTAGGCTTCCTAATCCTAATACGGCGCGGTCGCAGTTCATCCTCCTCTTTTTTGCGGCGTTTTTCTACTTGCTTATCTTTCTGACGGGTTATTTCGCGATTGACGTGATTTACTATTGTGGATACATTTCATCGTTGTCAAGACGGACAAAGACTGTGGATGCTCTTGTTGCGCTTGTAATCCTCTTGGTTGGCTATACCTTGCCATTGCTTTTCCTTCTTTGGGATTTAAATTTGCTTACTACTATTTCGGGTTTGATGTGGTCGCTCTTTGCTATCGCTGTTTTCCTCTTCATCTATATGCCGTATCAAAAATGGCGGAGAGACGTTCATTGAGCCTTTGAAATGATGCTTAAGGTGATTAAAAGACAAAGTTTTATACGTGTATCTACTACATGACTCTCATTAAGTGAGAGCTTTGACTGGAAAACCGCAGGACAGGTATGTTCATGCTGGAAAACTCGAAGAAGTGATGAGACTTGAGGCACAGGCCAAGGCGTTTGGGAAAGTTCTTGAGAAAGAGTTTGAGATTGTAGATTTGAAACCTGGAATGAAGGTACTGGATGCTGGTTGCGGAACAGGCGCAGTTGCAAGGAAAATGGCTACGAAGGTTTCTCCAGGAGAAGTTTATGGAATAGACATCGATCCCTTGTTTATCTGCGAGGCAAGAAAGCTGGCTGCAAATGAAGGAGTTAGCAACGTTAGATTTGAGCTAGGCGATGTTGACAGTCTAAAGTATGGTGATGGCACCTTTGACATTTCTTATTGCAGACTGGTTCTTATGCATGTCAAGAATCCAGTGAAAACAGTGACCGAATTGAAGAGAGTCACAAAGAAAGGCGGAGTTGTTGCAGTATCCGACAATGACGATGGAGGAGTAATCACATATCCAGAAATGCCGAAGATGATGGACCTGTGGACCAAATATGGCCGTTCAGCAAAGATAAGAGGAGAAGATCGTTACATCGGCAGACAACTTTTTTCAATATTCTCGCATGCGGGTTTAAGTCCGATCACCATTTATCCGCTTCCAATACATGCCACACAGCAAACTCCAGAGATGTTGAAAATGCTTGTTTTGGTTCCTGTTCAGATAATGGAACAATGCAAAGAGAATATGATGAGAGAAGGGCTCGTGGCTGTAGAGCATTATGAAGAAGCAATGAAAGAAGTTCAAGCGTTTCTGTCTCACCCAGGAGCTTTTGCAATGGGTCTCACTTTTCTGGCTGTGGGAAAGGTTACTTGAACTAAAAGCCCTCTCGAACGGAGCCTCACCTATATGTAGGATGGAAAATAAAGATTCATGGATTAAATTCCACCCCAGCACTTTTCACCGAACCCAACACATTTTTGGGCTTCTTTCGCTATGCTGAATCCTACTTCCCGAACAGACTAAACAAAAAAGAAGGAAAATGACGACTTAACCCGAGGCTGAAAAGTATAAATTCTTGCCTCGGCACCCCTCTCTCCCGGGTTACTCTTATCCCAGGTTAGGACGACGTTCAAACTCTCAGATCAGTGATTGTGCAGAGGATAGTGCTATAACTCTAATCTAAACCCGCTTTTTAATCTGCCATGGCAATTGACGACTACATAGCGAGGCATATTAACAGGTTTTCAAATCCTCTGCGTAGTTTATGACAAGTATTTGTTTGAGTTGACTTATGTTTTGTCTATTTCCATGACGAACATCGACTTCCCGTTGATTCTAGTGGCAACAATGCCCTGAATGCATGGAATGTTCAGAATGTCCGCCAGCGTATTTTGCCGGACTCTTATCGAACGTTGCCTTGCACATTTGGCTACAGAAGTAGTATGTTTTACCCATGTATTCTGATTTGAACTTGGCAGTTTTCTCGTCCACGTTCATACCGCAAATTGGGTCTTTAACCATATTCACATTTCACCTCCCATGTATTCGCTTATAATTTGAGCAGTTTAAGAGTTGCCGAATTGCTGACAACGAACAAGGAACTGAAAGCCATGGCACCAGCCGCGATTATTGGGCTTAGCAAACCGATGGCTGCAATTGGAATTGAAACAGTGTTGTATATGAACGCCCAGAAGAGATTCTGTTTAATCTTCTTCATAGTAGCTCTGCTAAGCATTATTCCCCTCGCAACGTCACGTAAATCATCTTTGATGAGGACTATGCCGCCAGTTTCTTTGGCAATGTCGGTTCCGCTGCCTATGGCTATGCCAATATGTGCCTGGGCGAGCGCAGGAGCGTCATTTATACCATCGCCTACCATGGCGACAACTTTGCCTTCGTTCTGCAGTTTTTTGATGACATCAACTTTTTCCCATGGTAAAACGTTCGCAATAACAGTGTCAATATTTAATTGTTCGGCTATTGCCTTGGCAGTTCGCTCATTATCTCCAGTTAACATGGTAATTTCTAATCCCATGCTTTTGAGTTGCTTTATGGCTTCAGCCGCATTGTCTTTGGGCGTGTCCATAGCCGCTACTATTCCAGCAATTTTTCCGTCAACAGCAAAAAGCATAACAGTTTTGCCTTGCTCTTCAAGCCTAGCAAGTTTTTCTTCAACGCTTCCAATGTCAACGTTGTTTATGCTTATTAGTTTTCGGTTTCCAAGCAGAATCTGCTGTTTTTTATAGGAAGCTTTGACTCCATATCCCGGAACTGCCTCAAATGAATCAGCATCTGCGATTTTCAGTTTAGCTTTGCTCGCTGCTTTGGTGATAGCCTCAGCTAATGGATGCTCTGAGCCTTTTTCTACAACAGCCGCAAAACCTAAAACTTTATCTTCATCATAACCATTAAAAGCAACGATATCTGTGACTGAAGGCTCTCCTTTAGTCAAAGTTCCAGTTTTATCAAATATTACTGTCGTTAGTTTTCTGGCATTTTCAACATATTCACCTCCTCTAAGTAAAACTCCATATTCAGCACCTTTGCCGACACCAGCCAAAATGGCTGTAGGCGTAGCAATGCCCAAAGCGCATGGGCAAGCAATGAGAAGAATAGCTAGTAACACAAGGAAAGCGAATGAGAAGCCAGCAGTGACAAACCAGAACGCAAATGCGATTGCTGCAACAGTGAATACGATTGGAACAAAATACACGACAACACGGTCTGCATATTTCTGAACTGGCGCACTTGAAGCCTGCGCTTCTTCCACCAAATGCACAATCTGCATAAGAGCAGTGTCTTCACCGACTTTAGTCGCCTTAATTTTTAGCAAGCCTGTTTTGTTTATGGTAGCGCCTATTACTTCGCTGCCCACGTTCTTTTCTACTGGTATGCTTTCTCCAGTTATGATTTTTTCGTCAATCGAAGAGTAGCCAGCCACTACTATGCCATCCGTTGGAATCTTTTCGCCCGGTTTAACAACAATTATGTCATCAATTTGCACATCGTCTATTGGAACTTCCACTTCCTGTCCATCTTTCAGAACGCGTGCAATTGTAGGCTGAAGTTCCAACAGTTTCCGAATCGCTGCAACAGATTTCCTCCTTATAGTTTCTTCAATAAACTTGCCCAGTAGAACGAAAGCCAGAATTGCAATGGCGACTTCCATGTAGCCGAAACCTTCAGTGCCCAGCCCAGGAAAGAACGTGCTTACAACGCCGTATCCCCAACCAGCTAAAACGCCAGTTGTTATAAGCACGTCCATGTTGATGGTTCGGCTTTTCAGCGCATTATACGCCCCATAATGAATATTCCATCCAGCTATCCAAACGATTGGGGTTGAGAGAATGAAAAAGGCTAAGTTCCATGCAGAAACTCCAACTATTCGAAATGTCATAATAGCCACCGCCAGACCTAACATGGCAACTACACGCAAGGCCGCAACGCTTATTACGCCTGCAAGTGCCAAAGCGACTCTCCGCTTCATGGCTTTTAATTCTTGTTCAGGCTTTTCATATGTTCGGGTGCATGTTTCACTGCAGAAGTAATATGTCCTATCACCAATCTTTCTTTTGATGGCTTTTTCCTTATCCACATTCATGCCACATACAGGGTCTCTTACCATAAGCTTCAGCTCCATTGACGTTTTATTTAAGTTTAAAACGTGGAATGAGCATGGACACTCTACCTTTATATTGGCGATATCTCTCCCCAAACCTCTCTTCCATCTGCCTCTCTTCCTTTTTCGTTTGTCGATAATAAGCATAGGTTAGAATAGGCCATATGGCAACGGTTATTATTGTTGGCCACTGTATTAGAAAGGCGGTTGTAACAATCATTATGCCCAAGTATTGAGGGTGTCTGACAACCCCGTAAAGACCATTAGTGACTAAAGTGTCTTTTGCATTGTAGATTTGACGCCATCCAGCTATTACAAGATATGCACCCAATAAGAGCATGAGAACGCTGACAACCATCACAATAGTGACTCCTATTTCTAGGTCCCATACTCCTGCCATAGCAAGCAACGCCGCAAGAAGATGTCCCTGCAAAGGATTAGCCGTAAGAGGCAAACCTAAAGAAGAAAGAACGTAAATTGTAAGCGGAATTCCAAACATTTCTGTGAAAAGTGAAACGATAAACGCTTCATACAGGCCTAAGCTTTTCCAATCTCTCTTTCTCACAGGTTTAACAAATGTTAAGATGAAGACTGTGAAAACAAAAATGGCTGCGATCACAGAGAACCAATCGTCGAACCATTCCAAATTATCACACCTCCCATATTAAAACGGTGTTTTTTATGGATTGCAGAACTACTACAGAGAGCCTTTTAAAGGGGAGAAAGAAGAGAGATTGTAAAATCCGACATTTCTGTAGTAGCCTTTCTGCTCTATTAATGCCTACATTTTTATCGTCATTGATATATCTCTCCCAATTCTTCTTGAATGCAGCTTCACATGCTGAAGAACAGAAATAGTATGTTTTCCCGCGAAACTCTATCTTATACCGTGCTGTAGCCTCATTGACCTCCATACCACACACAGGATCATTAAACCTCTTTTCTGTTTTCTCACCCTTCATGTGGGTCCCTCCGCAACATCCTCCCCCCAAACCTTCATGGCTTCCATGGCTACCATGCATCAATTTTATATCTCCAAAAAGCCCTAAGCCAAATCCTATTGCTGGAGCAGTAAATGTCCATGGTCCGCCGAGTGCAGAGCCGACAGCGACACCCGCAAAGAGTCCTATGCAACAAAGCATTTTTATTTCCTCCAAAACAATTATAAGGGAGTGTCCGGTATAAATATATCGTTAAAAGATACATCTGTGATAAATATGTCTCTAACAGAAATGGATGAATTATTGTCTGACTTCTTCCGTCTTTACATACTTACAATTCTATATGAAGGCCCAACTCATGGATACAACATCATCAGCAAATTTAAAAGACGAATGGGAAAGGAAATAAGCCCAAGCTTAGTATACCCATTTCTCAAGCAGCTTGAACAGAAAGGCCTTGTGAAACATTCACTTAAACCAGTAGGAGCCAAGAAAAAGAAAGTATTCGAATTAACTGATGAAGGAAAAAAATTTTGCAGGAATTTATTTAAACGTTTTTCAGCCCTTGTCTCAGTGGCTATTGAACCAAGCCTTGAGGTCTGTGCAAATTGTGGCTGCAAAGTTTACGATGGTGGATATAGAGAAGTAATCAACGGGGAAGAGATGGCTTTCTGTTGTGTGCATTGTGCCGAATCCTATAAGCATGAGATTTCGGAAAAAGCAGGCAAAACAAAAGAATGAAGAGGTGTAGGAGTTTGCTAGGTCAATATTTAATAACTTTTAGAGAGGCTCTGGAAGCTGCTCTTATAACGGCGATAATTCTTTCCTACCTTAATAGAACGGGTAAACGTTATTTGACATGTTATGTATGGTATGGAGTTATCTTAGCTGTTGTAGCAAGCTTGGTTGTGAATGTGTTGATATTCGTTGTATACAGCGCTCTTGACAGACTTTCCCAGTTTCTTTTTGAAGCTTTAGCTTCTTTTATAGCGGTTATTGTTCTATCCTCAATGATATATTGGATGACAGTTAAGGGAAAAAGCGTTAAACAAGAAATGGAGAAGCGCATTGAAGTGATAACAACGAAGGGAGCAGTAGTTGGTCTTACATCGGTGGCTTTCGTAATTGTCTTTAGAGAAGGACTTGAAACGGTGCTGTTTCTTGCGCCTTTTATTTTTGAGGATGCAATTTCAACATTTATTGGAGGAGCTGCTGGATTGATAACCTCTTTTCTGTTTTCTTATGGAATATTTCTGGCTGGCATGAAAATCAGCCTTCGAAACTTCTTTTACTTTACAAGCATACTGCTCATACTCCTTGCAGGTGGCCTAGCTGGGTATGGCATACATGAACTAATAGAGTATTATAAGGAAAGCGGGGTTCGGCTGGGATATATCGCGGAACCAGCGTTCAATTTGGGTATATCAGCGGACAACCCGTTTCATCATAAAGGCATATTGGGTTCAATTTTTGCGGTGATGTTCGGTTACTCAGTAAGCCCAGAATGGGGTAGGGTAGTGGTCCACTTTACATATCTAGTGATAATGCTTCCGCTTATGGTTTGGTTGCATGAAAAAGAGGGATAAAATGTGTTGTTTAACCGTTCCAGTTC
The DNA here is from genome assembly GCA_018396695.1 of Candidatus Bathyarchaeota archaeon. Lineage (GTDB taxonomy): Archaea > Thermoproteota > Bathyarchaeia > TCS64 > TCS64 > JAGTQU01. The sequence goes on from JAGTQU010000023.1 coordinate 23,323, forward strand.
AAGAGCTTACGGAGCGAGGTTCTTGTTAAGGGAGGAATGTACCTTGAGGAGCTGTCGAGGACTAGTACTGTTGCTTTCGATAAAACTGGGACACTTACATTAGGCAAAAAGGTTCAGACATCATTGCCTTCAATGGTTTCAAAAGAAGAGAAGTGCTATGGTTTGCAGCATTAGCAGAATCTAGATCAAGTCATCCAATAGGCACGGCCGTATTGAACGAGGCGAAAGAACAAGGTCTCAGTTTAAACGAGCAGGTTGACGTAGTGGAAGTTGCAGGCAAAGGTGTAAAGGCAACTCTTCAGGGTGGGAGAACAATACTTGCGGGAAGGCCCTTATTTTTAGAGGAGAATGGAATTGATGTTGATACTCTTCGAGAGGGCCATGCTCAAACTGGTGGCACCATCGTAAGTGTTGCGGTAGACGGAAAGCTTGCTGGATTAATTGTTGTGGCAGATGAACCACGACCAGAAGCAAAGGAAGCAATAGAGATCCTTAAGGCTCTAGACGTGCAGGTGGAAATGCTAACAGGGCGGCAACGAAGCTGCAGCTAAAACAATAGCCCAGCAACTCGGAATAACAAAATATCATGCTGCGCTACTTCCAGAGCATAAAGTGCAACTGGCTAACAACCTCGGAGAAAAATATGGTTCCATGGTCATGGTGGGAGACGGAGTTAACGACGCTCCAGTTCTAGCATCCTCTAACGTGGGCATTGCAATAGGAACAGCAGGCAACGATATAGCCATAGAAGCCGCAGACATAGCTCTCATGGGCTCAGACCTCAAAGCAGTTCCATACGTGATAAAGCTCGGAAGAAAAGTAGTTGGCAAACTAAAGATCAACATCGCCTTGACGCTGTCCTTTAAATTTTTCATGATAGCGCTGGGTGCTCTTGGTTTGATACCTTTATGGTTCGCGGTCATTGGAGATGACGGAATAACTCTGGTCGTAATCGCAAACGCTCTTCCATTGTTGCGCTTCAAGAGATAAAATGCCAAAAGTAACGATAAAGATGCTTAGTAAGAAAACTTCCCAATACTGCAGGGAAGCATGCAATAGAATCGCTAAAGTTTACGATTCAGAAATCAAGTTGTTATGCTTCCCCTTTGGGGAGAGAAGTTCAGGAAAATGCTCATTAAAAGATTCGGAGACGAATATCGAGAATATATTGAAAAGACCAAGAAACTGGTTCCCTTCATCTATTAGTCCGCGTTCTGCGGAACTCTGTCTCGAGTAACCCATGAGAGATTTTGAACTCACTTAAGTGGCTCACTCCATAAAAATTCCGAGAATTTAAACCGATGTTTAAACCTAACCCCCGCACTATATAGACTTTTTTTCTCATTTTTTGTTAGATGGAAATCTCCTGCCTACTGATTTTCTAAAAGCTGTCACTTTCATAGTAAATAAAACGGTTAACTGATGATGACAAAAATCCAATCCATTCTAAAAGCTCAAATAAAATTCTAGTGCAAGGGACGTAATTCTATTTCCCTATTCTCTAATTGTCAAGATCAAAAACTTTTCTATATTAATAAATCCTTATACGGTTTTTCCTTTTTCTCTAGGAACAAGAAAATATACGAATATGCTTACAGTAAAAGTGGCTATGGTGATTATTGTATATATTATGCCCAATCCAAGGTTTTGGAGATTTATTCCTAGCGTGGGGGTCAGATAAATTATAACGGATGTAACGAAAGAAGAGAGTAGTCTCTCAAGTAACCATTTTATTATACTAGTTCTCGACAATTTTCAAACACCTTGGGGTTGTTTATGTTAACTGCAAATCCCCGTTTTTAGGTTTTCGCGTGTTTTTTGGTGTTAAGAGTGGAGTTAAAGGAATATTTATCTTCTGGTCGCATTCAATAATATCTAATTGCTCTCTTAAAGTCTACTTTAAAATCAGTGGCACTTAAGCTTTCTAGGCAGAAGGAGAATTTTATAACTTGTATGAAACTATTTTTTCCAATAAGGGTTATCTTAAGATGAAAAAAGTCGGCGGCTTTATTCGGCTAATGCGCCCAATCAACTCTGCGATGATGGGATTCGCTGTTTTCGTCGGCGCAGTGTTGGCTAAACCGCAACCCTGTAATTTTGACTGGCTCAGCATCCTTTACGGCTTTTTCACAGGTTTAATGTTGACAGCTGCGTCGATGGCGCTCAACGATTACTATGACAGGGACATCGACGCTATAAATGAGCCTGCCCGCCCCATTCCAAGCGGTTTAGTGAGGCCAGGTCAGGCTTTAGCTTTCAGTTTTATCCTTTCATTGATAGGTTTCGTTCTCTCTTACCTTATAAGTATTCTATGCTTGGCTGTTGCATTAGCAGCTTGGATGATTATGATGGCTTATGTTACGGTTGGAAAGCGTAGTGGTTTACCTGGAAACCTCCTCGTAAGCGCATGCGTGTCAATTCCATTCATCTATGGTAGCATTATTAGCATCGGCTACGTTCCGCTGAATGTTATGCTCTTCACGCTCATGGCCTTCCTTTCGAACACAGGTAGAGAAATTACCAAAGGTATAGTTGATGTTAAAGGAGATAGGGCTGAAGGAGTTAAGACTTTGGCGGTGCGTTATGGAGAGAAGATAGCTGCTGTTTCTGCCGCGGTGTTATACCTGCTCTCCGTCTCTCTAACTCCGCTTCCCTGGCTTCTTGGGATAGTTTCTTTATGGTTCATACCCTTCGTTCTTATTGCTGATGCTGGATTCATTGTTTCCTCTATCCTCCTTCTCAGGGATTACACCCGAGAAAACGCCCGGAAAATAAAGAAGCTCGTTCTACTATGGTTTATCTTCGGATTCTTAGCCTTTATTTTCGGCGTTTCCGGGTGAGCATATGTTTAGTAGCGAGATTTTCACCAACTTGGAGCTCCTAATCCTATGCTACGTCTATATTCTACTCATAATCCTAATCTCAGGAAAAATGTCTAGCATTTTTCAATTTTCACGTAAATCCTCAAGGAAATTCCTGCATATAATGATTGGCAACTTGCCCTTCATAATTCCCTTTTTCTCTTACAACTCTTTTCCGCTTAATTTCCCCTTCTTCGTTGCGGCGCCTTTCATACTCATAACTTTTCTCACGTCTCCTTACTCGCCTTCAAAACGCTTTTCAGAGATAATGAAGGGACTATCAGGCATAACTGAGGAGGGACACCAATTAGGTTTAATTTTCTACGCCCTGTCATACACTTTACTAGCGCTGTTCTTCTCTGATAAACCGCTTATTCTTGCTGCTGGGATCTTACCTATGGCTTACGGTGATGCCTTTGCCGCTATTGTAGGAGAGAAATATGGGCGAAGGCGTTTCAAGATTTTCGCCAAGAAAAGCCTCGAAGGGTCGGCAGCTATGTTCCTCACGAGCCTCATAAGCTTCGCTTCCAGCGTGCGATATTTTTCCATATTCTATCCGCTTCAAATCATAAATATGACGGCGACTGCACTAGGAGTGGCTTTGACAGCTACTCTGGCTGAAAGTCTTTCGCCTCGAGGATTCGACAATATAACAGTTCCTATTCTGAGCGCTCTTACCTTTATAGCTTTAAGCGGGGGGGGCTTAGAGCATTGTTCATAGTTATA
>JAGTQU010000024.1 GCA_018396695.1 Candidatus Bathyarchaeota archaeon
CCATTAGCTTGTATCGAAAAGCAGGTTTCCGCGGAAAAACAGCAGTTATATCCCTAAGGATTTTTTTATCTAGTTTTATGATTTATAGAAAACAAAGATGCTCGATCATTTCAATTAGACTAAAATTAAGGACATGCTAGCATGCTTACCGAAGACTATATTATGCTAATGTCATATTTTTGTTTAGAATGTTTGCGGATCTTATTCTATTTAATGGTAAAATAGTTACAGTGGATGAAAGAGACACAATCGCTGAAGCGGTAGCGGTGAAGGATGGTAGGATAGCGGCAGTAGGTGTTAATAGTGAAGTTCTAAGAATTAAAGGAGCCGCAACGGACACTATAGATTTGGAAGGTAAGACTGTTGTCCCAGGGTTTATCGATTCGCATTGCCACATGATTAGTACTGGCTTGGGGAATGTAGCTGGTAATCTTGATCTCAGTGAAGAAGGTGGAGTCCACTCTATCGCTGACTTGAAGTCTAAGATTAAGGAGTTGGCTTCAAAGACTCCTAAAGGAGAATGGATCGTTGGTGTAAAAGAGGATGATCAGAAATTATCTGAAAAGCGTCATCCGACTAGGTGGGAACTCGACGAAGCTGCCCCGGAGCATCCTGTCATAGTATCGACTGTTGGAGGACATTTCTCTATAGTTAACAGCTGCGCTTTAAAATTGGCCGGAGTTGATAAGAATACTCCGAATCCTGAGGGAGGAGTTTTCGATAGGAATCCTTTGACTGGTGAACTTACGGGAGGCGTACATGAGAAAGCCCGGGAGTTATTCTTGCCTGAAGGTATGTTCGGAAAGAGTCTTACAAGGTATGAGGCTGCTACTGGAGCGAAGAAGATTCTGGAAGAGAATGCTGCTGCTGGCTTAACCTGCATCTACGATATGGCTGGAGGGGCTGAGATAAGGTCGGTTCTTGATTTGATGAACAGAGAGGAACTCCCGATAAGGGTTCGAATAGATGTCTCTATTGAGTTGTTTCCTGAGCTGAATAAACTAGGCATTATTCAAGGCATAGGGAACGAATGGGTAAAGATATGTGGTCTTAAAACTTTTCTAGATGGAGCAATCTCCGCGCGGACAGCAGCGGTTTCAGAGCCTTACCTGAACAGGAAAGATTTTTTCGGCGTTTTTTCAACCACAGAAGAGGAAGCGAAGAGTTCGATTCTAGAAGCCTGTGGAGAGGGGTATCGGGTCTCTATACATGCTAATGGCGATAAGGCTATAGATTTATGCCTAGAAATCATGGAGGAGGTTCAAAAGAAGTACGATAGAACTAATCTAAGAGATAGGATTATCCATTGTACAGTTGTAAACCGGAGAATAGTTGATAGGATTAAAAAGCTTGGGATGTTGCCTACAATATTCGGAGCATACGCTTATTACCATGGGGATAAGCTGATCCCAGCCTTCGGAGAGGAAAGGCTCGAGCGAATGTTCGCAGCGAGATGGTTCTTAGACGCCAGGATACGAGTAGCCGCACACTCTGATCACAGTGCTTCTCCTTTCTCGCCTCTAATGGGAATCCATTCTCTTGTTAATAGAATGTCTCGGACGGGGAAACCAGTGGGAGCCAGCCAAAGAATAACTGTTATGGAGGCTCTTAGGCTTTACACCATCAACGCTGCTTACCAGTCTTTCGACGAGGATCGTTTAGGGTCTATCGAGGTCGGGAAGCTTGCTGACATGGTTGTTCTAGGCAGGGATTTGTTAACTGAGCCTGCTGAGACGATCAAAGATATTCCAGTCGACATGACCATAGTCAATGGAAGAATAGTTTTTAGGAGGAACAGCCTATCCTAAGCTTCTCAATGCTGCCTCAAGCCTGTTTTTTCTATCTCCCTTTTTCTTTCCGGCAGACTCAAATGGTCTTGAAATGTCAGTTAATAATGTCCTGATTTTTTTGCTTATATCTAGGCAGAATCTCAATCCGCAATCTTCTAGGGTTATCGCATAATTCAATACCTCTTTCATGTCCGAGTCTTCTACAGGCATCTCTGGGATTAGATAATCTTCTTCCCTCATCCCGTCAAGCGAGGAGCCAACTTCCAGGATGTCAGTGATGGCTTCCTGATAGGTCCTTAGGACAGTATTTTTCTGTTTTATATTGTCTCTCGCAAGATCTAAAAACAATTCTCTTAAAGCCGAGTAGTTTTCGTTCGCAGCAAATTTTTCATAGAATCTGGTTGTGAAATCTTCAAGGTTTTGATAAAAATAGAGGGCTGATGAGAGGGTGGTGAAGCCCATTTAGAACCACCGTTGAATAACCACCTTGCTCTCGGTGAAGAATCTTATCGCCTCTAATCCCTGCCCATGGAGGTCTCCGAAGAACGAGTCCTTCATTCCGCTGAAGGGGAAGAAAGCCATCGGCGCAGCTATTCCGATGTTGATTCCTATGTTGCCGCACTCGACTTCGTATTGGAATTTCCTTGCTATCCTGCCGTTTGACGTGAATATTGTCGCTGCGTTGCCGTAGTTAGACTTGTTTATCATCTCGATAGCCTCATCCAAGTCCTGTGTCCTTATGACACACATTACTGGTCCAAAGATCTCCTCCCTGGCTATCGTCATGTCTGGCGTGACCTCGTCGAATATCGTTGCCCCGATGAAGCAGTTGTCAGGATATTCACCCATCACGCTGAAATCTCTACCATCCTCTACTATTCTAGCTCCTTCTTCGATCCCTTTCTCAATATATCCGACCACCCTCTTCTTTCTGTCCTCGGACTGCATAGGCCCCATCTGAGTAGCTTCATCTAACCCATACCCTATACGAATCCTACGGGCAGAATCCACAATCTTCTCGAGAATCCTTTGGTGGTATGAATCGTCTTTGCCGACCACTACAAGATTCGCTCCGGAAAGGCATCTCTGCCCCGTGCTTCCGAAGAAAGAGGTGATTATGGAGGAGACTGTTTGGTCGATTACAGTGTCAGGCATCACCACTATGAAGTTTTTAGCGCCGCACTGGGCTTGAACCCTCTTACCGTGCGCCGCAGCCTGCTTATAGATGACATCTCTCCCGATTGGAGTAGAGCCTACGAAAGAGACTCCCTTTATCTGAGAGTGTTTAAGGATGACATCTACGACTTCAGCGTCGCCGTGGATCATGTTGACGACGCCTGGGGGAAAGCCAGCCTCGTCGATGAGTTCCATTATCTTCGTCTGACTCAGCGGAGTCCAGGGGGAAGGTTTGATTATGTAGGTGTTGCCTGTTGCCACAGCGTAAGGCATGAACCAGAGGGGGACCATTAAGGGGAAGTTGAAAGGTGCTATGCACGCGAAGACACCTAAGGGTTGTCTAATCACGTATTCGTCGATGTCTTTAGCGATGTCTTCGAGGTTGTAACCCATCATTAGGCTGGGGATTCCGCAGGCTACCTCTATATTCTCTATCGCGCGTCTAGTCTCGCCTCGCGCCTCGTCGATGACTTTCCCATGCTCCATTACACAGACCCTGCTGAGCTCTTCGAAGTGTTCCTCCATAAGGTTCTTCAGCCTGTAAAGGTGTCTCGCTCTGGTGAGTGGCGGGGTCCTCCTCCACTCAGGGTAAGCCTCTGCAGCGGCTTCAACCGCCTTCTCTAAGTCTCCGCTCCCAGAGATTGGAACCCTGCCTATCACTTTCTGGGTTGCAGGGTTGACTATCTGCCTCCAAACGTTTGTCTCAGCTTCAACCCACTCTCCATTAACATAGTTTCTAAGTGTCACTGAACTCTTAATCGGCTCCTCTAACAATACCATTAAAATTCACCATTGCCTCCGATACTTCAATCCGATTAATCCTTCATCATATTTAATTTAATATCATCGGGGTTTAGATTGAATACAGGAAAATCTGGGATTCTTCATCAGATTTTATAGGGTTCCAGCCCTCGAATCTGTGCACATAGGATACAATCCTAGTCCCCTTTTTTAATTCGGCTCTGAACTTTTCCCGAAGCATGTTGTTCACGCTCTGCCTCAGGAAGACGGTGACGATGGTGGCGTTGCTGATATCCGTTTTGAAGAGGTTCCCGTGTATGATTCGGGCTTTGCCTTTTAGAACATGCTTCTTGATCCTCATTCTCGAAAATGCTACTAGAAGCGGATCGATTTCTACACCGATAGCTGACGCTCCAAACTCTTTAGAGGCTATTATTACTATTCTACCGTCTCCTGATCCAAGGTCGTATAGTGTGTCTGAAGGAGAAACTTCAGCCATCAGAAGTATCTTTCTAACAATGCTCTTCGGGGCGGGTTGCCAAATCGCCCCGAATAGAAGAGGGTAGAAAAACCAAGCTAAAAATAGGCTAAGAGTTATTAAGATTATTTCAGGAACGCCCAAAATCTCTCCGCTTAAATAGTTATTTATTATTCAAAAAATTAGCGATATTAAAAGAAGATTTTGTTATGTGACCACCATGTAGACTACGAATTCATTATAAACAGAACCGCAACCATGATTACGTAGCAGCTTCAATAATAAGCTGAATGTTTACTGGAAGAGCCTTTAATTACACTCTTCATTTTCAGCACGATTTAAATCTTAATAGCGAAGATTAGAATCAATCGACGAGATTCCTCAATCCAGAGTCTTTAGCTATTTGAAGTGCTTCTTCCATCTCTTCCTTTGAGAGTCTTCTCCTTAGTTCAGGTCTTTCATATGCTCGCCATTCAGGTCTGTACTGGAACATAAGGTTCACCCTGGTATCAACACCAAGATTCTCCGCAATCCATCTGAGGATCGGTCTAGTACAACAATCGTTATGCCCTGGAAGAACTAGGACTCGAATGATCAATTCGCCCTGCCTTTTAGCCATCAGATGGTTTCGAGTAGCTGCTTCCCAATACATTGGTGCGTCAGATATCTCCTCAGCATGTTTATTACTTCCATATTTGAAGTCTAGAAGATATAAGTCAACGAATCCGGCGAGAAGTTCAGCAGTCTCCTGGCTATAATAGCTGTTACTGTTCCAGACCGTAGCAATGTTCACGTCTAAGCCCCTCATAACCTGGAGCCATTGCCAGCAGTATGGCGTCGGGTCTCCTCCAACCATATTCAAGTTTCTGCAGCCATTATTCTTCAGAGACGTCACAACTCTCACCATCTCTCGGGGAGAGTAGGTGGTGCCAGATTCTTTCCACTGGCTTATCTCCCAGTTCTGACAGAGGATACATCTCATTGAGCAGCCGCATGTGAACACGGTTCCTGAGGGAACCAACTCAGGCTCCTCTCCCATATGTGCAAAAAAGCTTGAGACGTTTAGCTCTGTACCACACCTGCAATAGCCTTTTTGTCCCTCTAACCGGTCTACGCCGCAACGCCTAACGCAAAAGTGGCAGCTCTTCATCATACGTCTAGCTAACTCGATTTTCAGATCCAAGAAGGATCTGCCTCGTTCAACTTCTTCCAGCTTGCTTAAACCTTCATCAAACTCGTACTCAATTTTAGGATATTCCTCGAGCCGCTTCGAATGTATTCTCCAAAGTTCCTCATCTGATGAAGTGTAATCAAAATCAACCCCAATGGATCGAGAGATCAAAAATTTAGCTAATTTTCTTCCTCTGACGATGCCTATGTATCTTGGCAAACTTCTAGAGACTCGCGGGTCCTCGAAGACATTAAATGCGTCTGGGCGAATAAGCTTCCACATCGTGAAAGATATGATGAAACTAAAAGAAAAATCCAACGAAAAGCGAGATAAGTCTAATTCAAAGATATGAAATTCCTTATATTCGTCAATTGAGAAAAAAATACTTGAATGGAAGAATCAGAGGAACGAGAGTCGAGATATTTCGAAAGGTATAATGACGACTCTGTCCGCTGCATCATATGCCCTCGAATGTGTGTGATAAAGAAGGGAAATAGAGGGTTCTGTAAGACGAAAGTTAACAAGGATAATCGCTTAATAAACCTCACTTATGGAAGACTCAGCGCTATTGCAATAGACCCTATAGAGAAAAAACCTCTTTTCCACTTTCATCCGGGAAGCCTATCCTTATCCGTTAGCAGTGTCGGATGTAGCTTCACCTGCCCCTGGTGTCAGAATTGGCATTTGTCACAGTCGAAGCCTGAGGATTTGAATACGAAATATATGTCTCCTAGGGAGGTTGTTGCATCAGCTAAGAGGCAGGAGTGTACCAGCATTTCCTACACTTATAATGAGCCGCTAATCAACCTAGACTACGTTGAAGACTGCTCAAGATTAGCTAAGGAGAAGGGTGTGAAAAACGTGCTGGTAACTAACGGATATATAAGCATCCAAGCTCTTGACAGGATTGTAGATGTTATAGATGCTGCAAATGTTGACTGGAAATCCTTCAGCGACCCTTTTTACAGAAAATACTGCAGCGCTGACCTCCAGAGCGTCCTTGATGCGACGGTCGAGATGAAAAACAAAGGGGTTCATGTGGAAGTCACATTCCTGATCATTCCGGAGGTACATGATGCAGAAAGCGAAGCGAGAGAGATGGCGAGATACCTTGTAAAAAACCTTGGGTCAAATACTCCCCTTCACTTGAGCAGGTTTTTCCCTAACTATAAGTTTAATCACTTGCCTCCAACGCCTATTGAAACGTTGCTTAAGGCTAGAGACATCGCTAGAAGTGAGGGGGTTAGATACGTCTACCTGGGCAACGTTCCAGGACAGGGGTATGAAGACACGTTCTGCCCAAAATGCGGTAGACCTGCAATAAGAAGGATAGGCTTTGAAGTCATCGATTGGAACCTTGACGGAGACAATTGCTGTAGCACCTGCGGAGAACCTCTGCCGATCGTTGGTAAACGTGAGGATCATCGGGATAGGCTCTGGTTTTAGGCGGATCAGAAATCCTTTTCTCCTCTAAACCTCCTTTAACTACAAACATCGAGTGATTTGAATTGAGCATGAAAAGAACCACTGTATATTTCCAGAAGCCAGGTAAAGAGAATACTGATGAAACGCTTAAAGTAGCTATTGAAGCTGCTAGAGAGAGGGGCATAGATGTGATTATAGTTTCCTCGACAACTGGAAAGACAGGACTTCAAGCTATGGAGTTGCTGAGAGGAAGTGGCATTAGACTTGTCGTTGTGGCTCACCAGTCAGGTTACAGGGAGCCAGGGCTGCAATTGATGCCCGAAGAGACGAAAAAGAAGCTTGAAGAAGGAGGAGCGACGGTTGTCGTTGGGACGGATGTTCTCACAGGAGGTGTTGAAGTCGGGATTTCCAGACAACCACCGCCTAAAGAGCCCCTGTCAGAGGCAAAGCTGCCTTTCATAGTTCCGCCCGTTCCAGTTATCATCGCCCATACGCTGAGACTATTCAGTCAAGGCGTCAAAGTCTGCGTCGAGATAGCTATGATGGTTGCTGATGCGGGGGTTATTCAAATCAGTAAGCCCCTCATCACAGTGGCTGGAAGCCATGAGGGGGCAGATACAGCAATGGTTATTACACCAGCGAATTCGAATAGAATCAGGGACTTGAAAATCCACGAGATATTGGCTAAACCATATTAGGTTAAAAGATTCCCTACACCGTATTTTTCATTTTTCTTTAGACTCTTCTTTTTGAAAAAGTATAATAATGATAGCTTCCATCTTTTGAACCAAAACGGAATGTATGTGAAATGGTTCAATGCGAGGCTTGCGGAAAAGATGTTGACATGCCTTTCCGATGCAACTATTGTGGAGGCTATTTCTGCTCTGAACATAGGCTACCGGAGTTTCACCAATGCTCAGGGTTTCAGAGGTATCAAAGTCCTGCGAGAGAGGGGATGAGAGAAGACTTTAGCCGAGCTTACACCTTTCCATACTCAAGAAACCTTCATAGTAAAAACAGGTTTTGGTTTAGCCAGAGAGAGTTGAGAGACCTCTCGATAGGGCTAATAGTGATGATTGCGTTACCTCTAGTTTGGTTTGGTAGATACGTCTTTAGAGACCCCCTCTTCGTCTTAGCGTCTATCTCTATTTTCTCGTCAGCCTTTCTCTTTCACGAAATCGCTCATAAATTCTCAGCCCAGATGATGGGTTTCTGGTCAGAGTTCAGGTTAAATGCTCTCGGATTGTTGATAACTTTGGTATCCCTTTTCTCTCCTTTAAAGATCGTGGCGCCAGGGGCTGTCCTAGTATCCGGCCCCCTATATTTGAGCGATTATGGAAAAATCTCCTTGGCTGGGCCATTAACAAATATAGCGATGGGAGTATTATTCTTCGTTTCGGATCTAAGTTTTAATTCTTCGATCACGTGGATAGGTGTTTATATTAACTCTCCCCTGGCTCTTTTCAACATGATACCCTTCGGAATGTTTGATGGAGCTAAAATCTTCAGGTGGAATTGGAGAGTCTGGGTTGTTGCGACTTTGATTGCAGGGGCGCTATTCTTCTATTCCTCGGTATTTTAGTCAAATTTATCAAATGTACGTTCATAGTTATTAGGAGCTTTAATGAAGGTAATACCTGGACCAGCCTCAGCCGAACTCGGAAGAAAGATAGCTATTGAACTCGGAGTAGAAGCCCTTACGGTTCATCATAAATTGTTTCCAGATGGGGAGAGTTACATAAGATTAGACGGCTCTGTGAAGGGCGAAAAAGTTTTAATCGTTCAGACGACGTCTCATCCTCAAGATACTCGGCTCATACAGCTTCTGCAGCTTACAGCAACCGCTAAGGATTATGGAGCAGAGAAGATAACCTGCTGTGTGCCCTACCTCGCATACTCTAGGCAGGATAAAAGATTCCTGGAAGGAGAGGCTGAGAGCCTGAAGATAGTGTTGAAATTAATAGAGTCTACGGGTGTCGACGATCTTATCGTAATCGATATTCACAATGAAGAGTCACTGAAAAGATGGGAAGGCGTGATGCAGATTTGGAATCTCTCAGCAACTCCGATTATTGCGGATCACCTTAAAAAAATGGGACTCTATGGCGCGTACAGTTTAGGTCCGGATAAAGGGGCCATCCGCCTGGTAAAGATGGCTGATAACGTTCTGAAAGGCGGCTACGGATTTTTTGAAAAGGAGAGGGATAGGATAACTGGGGGGATCCAGATGACAATCAAGGAGGTCGATGTGGGAGGCAGAGATGTAATAGTCTTCGACGATATAATAAGCAGCGGGGGAACGATGGCGAAGGCGGTATCTCTTCTAAGGAGTCACGGGGCTAGGAGGATAGTCGCTGCTTGCACCCATGGGCTCTTAACCGGGGACGCTGAGCGGCTCATAACAAATGCTGGAGCCGAATTCATAATAGCTACAGATTCTGTTCCATCGAAGTTTAGCTCTGTATCAGTTGCCCCGATAGTTGCTCAACATCTAAGAAAAATTGGTTATTAAAAAGCTATTTCGAAAGGTATTTGATTAGGTTTGAGTTAAGTATGGTATCCATGATTAGTTCAAAGATCAGGCTTAAAGTCCAGTCGGTGATGGCTGTGAAAGACTTTGAGGGTCATGAAGGCTTCCAGATAGACTTCGTCGAAATAAGGCAGCGCCCACCAGTGGTCATGGCGACTCCTACGGAGATTCCAGAGGAGATCAGCCAGATGGTTATTCAAATCAGTAAGGGGGTTCAACAAGTTCTTCCAGGTGCAGGATCAAAGGAAATTGAAGTGAGAAAGATCACTCTGATTATGACTGCGGAGGAGCTTGAAGCCTTCAAGCTTAAACCCTATCCTAACCAACTCTACGAATTGACGATCTCAGATGGATCGCTAAACTTCAAAGAGATTTGAAAAAACTGAAGACATAAATACTATTTTTCTAGATATTCATTTTAGATTAGGTTATGGAGATCATAGAGGTAAACTCGGATAATTGGGAGAAAGAGGTTTTACAATCTGATAAACCGGTTGTCGTTGATTTTTGGCACAGCATGTGTGGCTGGTGTCTCAGATTCAACCCCGTATTTGATAAGCTCCCTGAAAGGTTCGGAGAAAAAGTAAAGTTTGCCAAGTTTAATGTTCTTCAAAACTTTGAATCTCAAAAACTAGCATTAAGTCAGGGAGTTTTAGGTACACCAACCTTAAAATTCTACTGTAATGGGAGAGGCATAGCGGAACTAGTGGGTTATAGGCCGCTAGATCGACTAGTGAATGAGGTTGAGGAGATAATAAGTAAAAAAGACGAGTGTCTGAGCCAAAGCACCCCTCTAAAATAGTTAAGAAAAAGGAAGAGCCATCTTTTTAGAAAAACCCAATTATCAGTTTCTAAAAATATCATCGCTATAAAAAACAATTTGAATAGTGTCAATTAGTGGTTTCTCAACTACATAGTATTTTAACTAGTGGTCAGAGAAAAGTGATTTTAAATGAAGATAACATTCCTCGGCACAAGCGGGACTATGCCTACTGTTGATAGGGGGCCTTCAGCTGTAGCGATAATTCGTAAAGGCGAATTAATCTTATTCGACTGCGGAGAAGGGACTCAACAAAGGATGGTTAAAGCCCGCTTAGGGTTCGGAAGACGCATGAAGATTTTCGTCAGCCACCTCCACGGAGATCACATCTTAGGCTTACCTGGGCTTCTTGAAACAATGAATCTATTGAATCGAGAGCACCCTCTATCAATTTATGGTCCCAAAGGGATTCTAAATTTCTTAAATGCCATATTCCATATTCTCGGCGTTCCAGATTTCCCCTTGGATGTGTTAGAGATAGCTGGCAGCGGCGTAATCTACTCTGACTCAGAGTATAGGGTTGAGGCGATTAGAGCTAACCATGAGGGGGAGAGTTGGTCTTTCGCCCTCATCGAGTACCCAAGACCTGGAAGATTCCACCCAGAAAAAGCGAAGGAGCTTAACATACCTAGGGGTCCTCTCTGGAAGAGGTTGCAGCAGGGAGAACCTGTTATGTTGGGAGGTAAAATATTCCAGCCTGAAGGCATAGTTGATGCGCCAAGACCTGGTAGAAAAATAGTCTATAGCGGTGATACTAGCCCGAATAAAGCTTTGACTGAATTAGCTCTTGAGGCTGATGTCCTGATTCATGAGGCTACATTTGACGACGATATGGTGGATAGGGCGCAGAGGGATGGGCATTCGACTGCGACTCAAGCCGCTGAAATAGCTGCAGCAGCTAAGGTGGATCGCCTATTTTTAACCCACATAAGTTCTAGATACCCTTCAACAGAATCCCTGCTCGAAAAAGCGAGAAAGATTTTTCCGATGACTTTCATAGCTGAGGATTTCATGAAGATTGAAATCCCTTTAAAGAGTTAGGAAGCGAGGTTCTCTAGGAGACGGATACTTTTTTCAACTCCTTTAAAGGATTCTATCACAACCCATCCTTTAAATCCAACTAGTTTTATCAGTCTCATTACTTCGCTCCAGTTGATGTTTCCTCCACCTATTTCGAGATGCTCGTCGAACTTCCCATGATTATCGCTCACATGGATATGCCTTATTCGATCCTTAAAGCATTCTAAGAAATCCTTAACCTCACCCCTCAGATTGGCGTGAGCCACGTCGAAAACTATTTTAGTCTCGAACTGAGTCTCTTCGAAGAATCTTTCAAAGTCTCCAATAGACTTCATGAGAAAGGGGTGGGGCTCAGGCACATTTTCAATCATCATCGGCACCCCATACTCTTCAGAGTACATCGAGAGTCGTTTTAAAGACTCAATATTCCTCTTCCACGACTCTCCTGGGTTGAAATATTCTAGAACAGTATTCGCGCCAGGATGGAGGACAAAGGCGTTAACCTCAAGGCTGGAAGAAAGTCTAATCGAGTTTTCTATCCTTCTCAGAAGCGCCTCCCTTATGCTGTTGTCGAATGCTGCTATATTTATGTCTGAAAATGGGGCGTGAACGGAGTATTGGAGATCGTAAGAAGACTTCAACTCGAGCAACCTCTCAACCCTTGGAAGAGACAGGGAGTGGACACCCTCATCCGTAAGCTCGACGTTTTTCGTGCCTATCGTCAGGAGGTCTTGGTAAGCCTCCTCTAAGGGCTTATTCATGCAAAAAAGGGTTGAAGCAGCTATCTTCATTGTAATCAATCTCATAAAGGGTTATATCCTTATAATTCCTTTCGGCGATAATCTAAACCTCACAAGCCTCTTAAGAAACATATATGAGGCAAAAAGTTTACGAAAACTTTTCTTTTTATTATTTAATAAGAATATTAAGATTTGCTTTTTCCGCTTTGGAATAGCCTTATTGGTGTTCTATTCTTTTTTCATTTTATTCTCACAGCAGTAGGTTATCTTTAAACCGTCAACTTCTTTTTCAGCAGTCATCAATTCGCACGAGTCTTTTGATAAATCGCAGAGCTGACATTTCACAACTTTCTTCAAACCTTTTCCCCCCTCTTCCTCCTATAATCCTTAATCGCCTCATGTAGAGCATCCGCAGCTAGGTTCGAACAATGCATTTTTATTGGAGGAAGACCTCCAAGCTCGTCAGCCACGTCGGCTCTCGTAATCTTCATCGCCTCTTCGAGGGTTTTCCCTTTAGCAAGCTCAGTAGTCATACTGCTCGTCGCTATCGCCGCACCGCATCCAAAAGTCTTGAATTTAATATCAACTATCTTATCATCCTCGACTTTGAGGTAGATAGTCATCATGTCCCCGCAAACGGGATTTCCAACAGTTCCAACACCGTCTGCGTCAGGGATCTCCCCCACATTCTTAGGGTTCCTGAAAAGCTCAAGCACTTTTTCCGAATACAATCTACATCAACTCTTTCGGAGTTAGTGGCGACACAGCCCTCAATCTTTTCACAACTCCCGGCATTTGCTGTATCACATAATCAATTTGCTCCCCAGTATTATACTTTCCCAATGTGAAGACGAGAGACCCATGCGCTTCCTCATGCTTGAGACCTAGGGCAATGAGGACGTGAGAAGGCTCCAAGGTCTTCGCCGCGCATGCAGACCCTGATGAGAGCTGGACTCCAAGCTCATCAAGGCTCAAAAGGAGGCTCTCCCCCTCGATATAGCTGAAACGGATGTTAGCATTGTTCGGCAACCTTTGAATAGGATGACCGTTAAGATATGATTCAGGAACAGAATCTAAAACGCCATTTATCAACCGATCCCTAAGTTTTGTTAACCTGTCAGCTTCACTCCTCATCTCCACTTTAGCAAGCTCCGCCGCTTTACCCATACCGACTATCCCTGGAACGTTTTCAGTCCCTGAACGCATCCCTCCCTCTTGCCCGCCGCCTATGATGATGGGCTTCAATCTTATACCCCTTCTTACATATAGTGCACCCATCCCCTTAGGTCCATAGAGATCGTTCGAGGATAAGGTCATAAGGTCGACGTCGCTTTCATTTACGTCTAGTGGAATCTTCCCTGCGGCAACGGTTGCATCTGTGTGGAATAACGCCTTTTTATCATGAGCTATCTCCGCCGCCTTTTTTATTGGCTGTATCGTTCCGATCTCTCCGTTAGCAGTCATAACAGAAACCAGCATCGTCTTATCGTCTACGAGCTCGGTGAGAGCGTCAAGGTCTAGTATTCCATCTTTGTCAACTGGGGCATATTTAATCTCGAATCCTTGGCGTGAAAGCTCTTTGCAAACATTTAATATCGATATATGTTCTATGCTTGAGATGACGATTCTACTACCACGATTCTTGTATCTTGCCGCCGCACCTATTAACGCCAGGTTATTGGCTTCAGTGGCTCCAGAGGTAAACACGATTTCTTCAGGCAGGGCTTCAATTAAACCCCCTACCCGCATTCTAGCATTCTTTATAGCTTCTAAAGCCTTGAAGCCGTAGCTATGGAAAGATGAAGGATTACCAAAATGTTCTGAAAAATAAGGCTTCATATCTTCTAAGACTCTTTCATCGACAGGAGAGCCTGAAGCATAATCCATGTAAACCTTCAAAGGGACCACACTCTCATAAAACATGAGATCGGTGTTTTAAAAAGAGTTGGGTTTCGTACACTTTATTAAACTAACATTATCGATCGCCAAACTATTCGCAATTTGAAGTTTTACTATTTTATCTTTTTAATTCTGAATCTAACGACGTCTCCTTCTGTCTCGAAGCCTAATATCTCCTGTCCTAGCCTTCTCACCAGTCTCTTTATATCTTCTTCGGCAGCCGGGTCGTCCGCAGAAACTTCTAGAACCTCGCCAACCTCCATGCTATCAAGTTCAAGCCTGGTTCTAAATACTGGTTCAGGGCAGAATAGTCCGATACAGTCCAGAACTTTATCTGGTTTTTTTGAATCCATTTTACCTTCAAGAAGATCTACTTTTCCTCAAATTTAACTCATTTTATGGTTCGCGAAAAACTTGAATGTTTCGCTAGACGCTCATCTAGAGAGGAATCTGCTTCCTTTTATGAAAAACCGAAGATTTTCGTCCAGATCTTTTGAAACCCCTATTCTACGGGAGCAGCCTATTTCAAACTTTGTCTGATGGTCTGCGATGAAGATCTCGCTATGCTTCGATGTAACCATGATGCCGTAATAACTTTTATCGATCTTTAACGCCTTCGTCAACTTTCCCGGACCATTGGCGAGATTGAGTATGTTACTCACCATTCGATTCAGTTTCATGGCTTCTATACCGAGAACTGGCTCAATAGCCCTAATCAATACTGCTCCTATCTTGCCCGGCTCATGCGCCACCACGTTTAGTAGCCAATTGTTATGCACGTTATATATGAATACTCTACCTGGCTCCTCCCACATAGCTGAATTGTAATTACTCTTTCCCTTATAGGCTCTGGAAGCAGGGTCTTCTAACCCATAGTATGCCTCCGTCTCAACTATGACGCCTTCAAGGCTCTCGCCATTCAATCTTCTAATCAGCTTTTTTCCTAAGAGATTTGCAGCTACTATCTTAGGATCCCTTTCGTAGAAACTTTTCTCAAGGATCTCCAAACCAGTTAGCCAGCCTCGATATTATATGCTGCTATTCAACCCCATATTTTCAATTAAAACGAAAAAAGGAGAAGTCATTTTAAAAGAAATCTATCCTTCTTTTAGTTTTTTAACTATATCCTGAGCTTTGTCGAACCGGATCTCACCTGAGTTAATCAGCGCCTCGACAGCTTTATCTATCAGCTCACCTTCGGCTCCTGCCATAACAACTAAGTTCCTTGCGTGAAGCCTCATATGGCCGTGCTGGATACCCTCTTGTACCAGCGCTCTAAGCGCTCCAAGATTCTGAGCTAAACCGACTGCAGCCATAATCTCCCCGAGCTCCTTAGCTGTAGTAACACCTGCAATTTTCAGCGCGAGTCTAGCTATCGGGTGGGTTCTCGTGGCTCCGCCGATTAAGCCTACAGCCATCGGCATTTCTAGAACGCCTACCAGGTCGCCTTCACCGTTCTTATACCATCTGCTAAGAGCGCGGTACCTTCCAGTTCTTGCAGCATATGCGTGGGCCCCAGCCTCCAATGCGCGATGGTCTTGAGCAGTAGCTATAGCAACAGCTATCACACCGTTCATTATTCCTTTATTATGCGTTGCAGCCCTATAGGGGTCTGAGTCGGCGAAAGCCCAGGCTGAGACGATATCATCCACAACCTTCTCCCCCCCTATATCCTCCTTCTTTATAGTCGCCTCGGCTCTAGCTAGACGTCTGTCCGCGAGGTTTGAGATTATTCTTAAGAGAACTCTCCCCCTAGTCAGATTTTCAACGACAGGGGCTAAGGCTTCACACATCGTGTTAACCGCGTTAGCGCCCATAGCGTCTCTACAGTCGACGAGCAGGTGGACGATGAGCATCTCCCCCTTCTCTGTCACTATCCTTCGAACTTCGATGTCTCTTGCGCCCCCTCCAAATTTTTTCAGAACTGGGTCCTGCTGGTCTGCGAGTTGAAGAAGGCTTTTTTTAGATTCTTCAATGGATTTTACAGCATCTTCAAAGTTTGGAACGTCTAAAACCTGGATCTGGCCTATCATAACGGGGTCTGTGCTGCTAGTCTTTATTCCCTCTCCTTCACGCATGAGTCTAGCCATGTTGCTCGCTGCTGCAACGACCGAAGGTTCCTCTAAAACCATAGGGACTAGGCAGTCTTTCCCGTTCAAGCGGAAATTGACTGCTATACCTAACGGGTAGGACATCGTACCTACTACATTCTCGATCATCCTGTCCGCGGCGTCTAAGGTTAAACCTCCTCCCGGGACTAGGAGTTTAGATTCCTCAGGCGTCAGTCCTGATAGCTTCGATATGATCTGAATTCTGTCATCAATATTCATCTTGTAGAATCCAGATATTCGACTAGTTCTTTCAAAACTCAACTAGCTGACCTCGATTATTTTTAAGACTTTCCTAATTTATTTAAGAGTATTGCATTCTCATCCAGGCAAGGAAATATTTACAGATCTGGAGGAAAACGACTTTGGAATTGCAAAAAGCTAAATTCAAGGAGGATGTCGCTTAGTGATATTTGGAGCTGCCTCGAGAAATGGAGAAAAGACTAAAACTCGTAAGCGTTGGAGGTACCTTCGACGTTCTACACATAGGTCATAAGATGCTGCTTAAAGAGGCGTTTGAAGTATCAGAACGTGTCCTGATTGGAGTGACTTCAGACGAGTTTGCTAGAGAACTCCATAAGCCACACATCGTCGATTGTTATGAGAAGCGTTTAGCAGAGTTGAAGAAATTCTTATCTGAGCACAATTTCTTGGAGAGAGCTATAATCGTACCATTAAACGATCCGTACGGACCGACGATCGAAAACAACGATATTGAAGGAATAGTGGTAAGCGAGGAGACTGAAAAAAGGGCTGAAGAGATTAACATGCTGAGAGTAAAGCACGGATATAGACCTCTCTTAATATTTTGCATGAAAATGGTTTTAGCTGAGGATGGGAAACCTGTCTCAAGTACGAGGATCCGGAGACAGGAGACCGATCGTCAAGGCAGACTAATCGGTTGATTGGGGGAAACATGTTTCTTGAACGGTGAAGCTGGCTTGAAAATTGATGAGCCTAGAATGATAGAGTTCCTCAGGGAATTGATTCAGACACCAAGCCTCTCAGGAAAAGAATCGAAAGTAGCTGATCTCGTCGCTAAGGAGATGAAGGCGCTTGGGTATATTGTCGAAAGAGATGAGATGGGCAATGTCATCGGAAGAAGGGGAGAAAAAAAGGAAAAAACGGTTCTTTTTGACGGACATCTAGATCATGTTGGGGAAGGATCGAAGGAAAACTGGAGCCATGACCCCTACTCTGCCGAGATCGTTAACGGCGTTTTATATGGAAGAGGGTCTGTTGACATGAAGGGCTCTCTCGCAGCCATGATCTATGGTTGCGCGGCGGCTGAAATAGGTGAGGAAGTTGTAGTCTCATGTGTTGTTCATGAGGAGATAGCTGAAGGAGTTGCAACTCAGAAGATAATCGAAGAACAAGGACTCAAGGTCGATGCATGTGTCCTAGGTGAGCCGACAAACCTTAACCTGAGTATAGGACAGAGAGGGAGATGCGTATTTCGCATCACAACGAAGGGGGTTACAAGCCACGCTAGTATGCCTGAGCTCGGGGTTAACGCAATATACAAGATGGTTCCTATAATAAGCCGGATCAAAGAGATAAGCTACCGTATGCGAAGAAACCCTTTCCTAGGAGCAGGCTCAATGACTGTGACAAACATAAACGTGTATCCAGGGGTTGGACCCATAATCCCTGATAGATGTGAAATCATTTTAGACAGAAGACTGATCCCTGAAAAGTCGCTCGAGCAGGTTCTTCAAGAGATGGCTCAAACCATTCCAGATGGCGAGATCGAACTAGTCGAAGAGGAGCTTGAATGCTATACAGGATATAAGATTAGAGTGAAACAATACTTTCCAGGATGGCTGACGGACGAGAATAGTAGAGTAGTTAAAGAAAGCTTACAAAGCCTTGAGAAAACCTCGGGTATAAAGCCAGAAATAATAGGATGGAGATTCAGCACCGATGGTGTAGCGACTGCAGGTGTCTTAGGCATCCCCACGGTCGGGTTTGGCCCAGGGGATCCAACTCTGGCTCACCAACCAAATGAGCACGTATCAGTAGGCGACGTAGTTAGAGCTGCAAAAGGGTTTAAAGCCTTAGCATCATCTTTATCGGCTTCTTAATTGCTACTGGCTTCTACCTCTTGCAGCTATCTTCCAGATTGCTTCAAGGCGTCCATCTCTGACGCAGTGGAATACGTCGAATAGATTAGTGTTTGTGCAGCAATGTGTTACAACCAACTCAAGCTTGTCTCCAATCTTGAGTTTTCTGCCACAATCTACCTTAAGCCTCCCATGCTCCTCTGACGCTTTCTCATAGACTACGCCGTCGATCCCTTTCACTATAGGCATCCCAAACTCTGTGGAGATGGTTTTAAGTCCCGCGTCGCATATTGCAACACCATGCTTAGGAGTGCTTACAATAGTGGTTAGAACGGTTAAGGCTTGGCTGAACTTCTCCAATCCCTCGACTCTACTATAAGTAGCATCCATAAAAACATAGGACCCTGCTTCAACCTCGGTTATCCCCTGATATTTACCCGTGATCATATGCGTCCCGGTTCCTCCGGCGCTGACGATCTCGACGTCAAACCCGTGGTCTTCGAGAAGGTTCCGAGTAGAGACCAGTTTCTCCATCGCCTCAAAGGTCTTCAACCTCCTCTCCTCGATGCTCCTTATGTTTTGGCAGAATCCCTCGTATCCGAGTAACCCTTTGAAGCTTAGAGAAGGGTATGATGAGGCTTCCTTCGCTAGTCGGAGGGCTGGCTCGTTCGGAGGGACCCCGCACCGGTTATTACCTACGTCTACTTCAACCAAAATATTGAGCTTTACCCCCTTCAGCTCAGATGTCCTTGCAAGGTGCTTGATGTTGATAGGGTCATCCACTGCAACAGTGACTTCGCCATGCTTTGCAAGATTGACCAATCTCTTTATCTTAGTCTCGCCTACTATTTGATTAGCGATCAAAACGTTTGATATACCTGCTTCAACCATGGCTTCAGCCTCTCCAAGCTTAGCGCAAGTCACTCCAATGGCTCCAGCCCTGACCTGTTTATGGGCGATTATCGGGCACTTGTGAGTCTTAACATGGGGCCTAAGCTTAGAGGGAGCTGTCCTAAAGAAGTCCGCCATGGTTTTAATATTGTGCTCCATTAAATCAAGATCTATTATGAGAGAGGGGGTATCAATCTCCCCCAATCCAGCATCAAGTTCAACCATTAGGATCATAACTGAGTCTGCACTAGTTGTTTAAAAAATGGCTACGTTGACGCTTTGTGATTTAGACATTTTAAATTTTTGGTTCTTCGCCCCCTCTATTCGAGGGTAACCTCAGTTAACGTTATAAATACGTGTCTGAATGCATCGAAATGGGATGTTTACTCCCTTCGCCGTCCTGCCTCTTCATAATGGTAAAGCCCCTAGATGGCTCTTTAATAGGATGGTAAAACTTGCAGATTGCATCATCGATCTAATCATCAAGGAGTACGGAGTTAAGGGCTTATTACATAGATTATCAGATCCCTGGTTCTTTCAGTCTCTCAGCTGCGTCTTAGGATACGACTGGCATTCCAGCGGGACGACGACAGTAACTTGCGGCGCGTTAAAAGAGGCAGTAGACCCTGAAGTAGATGGAATAGCAATAGCCGGAGGTAAAGGGAGGGCTTCAAGGAATACTCCCAAAGAGATCGAAGAATATGGTTTGAAATTTGGTTTAACTTCTAGTAGAATCGAAGAGCTGAAATACTCGAGCAGGATGGCGGCTAAAGTCGATAATAGCCTAATCCAGGATGGATATACGCTATACCACCATAACTTCATTTTTGACGAGCACGGGGACTGGATTGTTATCCAACAGGGGATGAACGACCGCGAGCGGAATGCGCGGCGATATCACTGGCCAATAAACCATAAGAGTCTAATTGAAGAGCCTAAAAAGCGAATACTCTGCAACACTAGATCGCCGCGCGTTCTAGACATGACTTCGAGTAAAAGTGAAGAGAATAGGCGAATCTGTTTAGACCTTATAAAAGATGATCCGAGAAGGCTGGAAAACCTCTTCAGACGTCCTCCGCCGGGAAGTCAGGCTCTCCTAGACGATTATTTCGGAGGTAGAGTGCTTAGAAAATCCCTAATCATGCCGAGGAAAGTTAACTGGAAAGCGTTGATAGCCGCGTATGAGTTCCAGCCTCGAACCTATGAGGAGCTGATAGGCATATCCGGGCTCGGGTCGGCTACTATTCGAGGATTAGCCCTCGTCGCTGAGCTGGTTTATGGAGAAGCGCCGAGCTGGCGCGACCCAGTTAGGTTTAGCTTCGCCTTTGGAGGGAAGGATGGTGTTCCGTTTCCCGTGGATAAACGAGCAATGGATGGGGCGATAGGTGTTCTAAGGCAAGGCATACTGGCTTCTAAAGTTAAGGAATCAGAAAAAATTGAGGCTTTGCAGAGGCTTAGAAGATGCGTCCCAGAGATTCCTAAGGCTAGGCTAAGGGCTTAGAAAGGTTGAACCCGCCTTCATAACGTATGCGACGTATTTCACTGACTCTATGTTCTCCAGAGGGTTGCCGTCTAAAGCTATCACGTCAGCTTCTTTCCCGGGAGTTAATGTCCCGACCATTTTTTCTATTCCTATGCATTCAGCCGCGTTTCTTGTAGCTGCGACTATTGCATCCATCGGCTTCATCCCGTATCTGACCATGGCTATAACCTCATCCGCGTTATCTCCGTGAGCCCTGAGGGGGGCGCCGAAATAGTCAGGTCCTGCAGCTATCTTCACGCCTGCTTCATAAGCCATCATGAGGCTTTTAGGCATAGCTTCAATGCACATCTTCTGCTTTCTAAGTCTCCATTGAGGCATGTCGTACGGGGTTTGTACTGATCTCTTGTATGCCTCGATAAGGGCGAATGTTGGGACATAATATACGCCGTGCTTCAACATGAGTTCCACGCATTCTTCGTCGAGGAAGTATCCATGCTCAATGGAGTCTACTCCGCCTAGTATCGCATTTTTCACTCCTAGAGCACCTTGAGCATGAGAAGCAACCCTCTTTCCAACATTATGAGCTTCATATGTTATGGCTTTAATCTCGTCAACGGTGAACTGGGCCTCCCAAGGGTTATCCTTCTCCGAGCCGACTCCGCCGGATGTTGAGATTTTGATAAAATCTGAACCATCTCGTAGAGCTTCCCTAGCAGCCCTACGGCAATCATCCGGACCATCGCAGAGTAAGACGCCGTGGCTGATAACGTCTTCCCTAGGAAGGAAGTGGATGTCACCATGACCCGCTGTCTGTGAGAGGGGTCTGCCTGCTGCGTAAACTCTCGGCCCAAGTATCGACCCCTCGTTAATGCCTCTTTTCAGCGAGAGGGCGATGCTGCTGCCACAGTCCCTTACTGTTGTAAAGCCTGCTTTAACTAGTTTGAAACAGTCCTCCGCGGCTCTAAGGACTTGGAGGTCATGAGGCATGATTATCGACTCCGCCGGATTGTAGCTTCTCACACCCATAAGGTGCAGGTGGGCATCTATCATTCCAGGCATTATCGTCCTCTTCTCTAGGTCGATTACTTTAGCGTTTGAAGGGATCTGGACTTCCCCTCTCGGCCCAATCTCTGAGATCTTTTCCCCTTCAATTATGACTATGCCGTTCCTGATGGGTTCAGCTCCTGTTCCGTCGATGATTATCGAGGCAATCAGGGCTTTAACTTCAGCATCTCCTTCAGGTTTCCTTTCTAAAATGAAGCTGCTCTTCATAGATTATGCCAAAATAATTATTATCTTCCATCTAGAAAAAATAATTAAATTTTATTTACGATTCTCTTTACTAAGAGGAATAAAGTTTAATTTTGTCAGGGTTAGCGATATCTAAGGTGTCTTTTTGGCCTTTGAAATGTTCGAGGTTTTGAAGGATTTCATGGACGCTCCCGCCGTGACAGGTTTCGAGGAGCAGCGGCGAAAAAGAATAATCCAACACTTTTCAAATTATTGTGACAGTGTATCAGTAGATGTCATCGGTAACGTGATAGGTACCATTGGCAAAGGTGACCGTTCAGTAATGCTCGCTGGGCATTACGATCAAATCGGCTTCATGGTGAACTACATTGACGAGAAGGGTTATGCCCACTTCAGCCCTATAGGAGGCTGGGATCCGAGAGTAGTCTATGGCATGCGCGTGAGAATATGGGTTGGAGACAATCAAAATGATTACCTTCTCGGTGTCATCGGAGCTAAGCCAGCTCATCTGACTGAGCCTGCTGAAAGAGAGAAAGCCGTCCAGTTTAAGGATATGAGCATCGATTTCGGCGCAGAGGATCAGAAACAGGCTGAGCATATGGGGGTGAAAGTTGGATCCGTAGTGACTCCGGACTCGCCTCTTACACGTCTCAGCGGAAGGGATCTCATAATAGGACCAGCCTTCGACGACATCTGCTCAATAGGGGCGTTTATTCGAACGCTTAAGGAGCTTCATGAAGAACCTCCCAAAGAATTGAAAATACATGTCGTGGCTACAGTTCAGGAAGAGATCGGCTTCAGGGGGGCAACAGTCTCCGGATTCAACCTTTCCCCATGGTGTGCGATTGCGTGTGACGTGACTCATGGAATAGCCCCAGGGGTTGAACCTTCGCGTATCGGAGATGTAAAGCTCGGGAGGGGACCTGTTATAGGTGTTGGAGCAAACTTTACGAGGTCGCTCTGGGAGATCATGGAGGAGAAGGCGAAAGAGCTCGGTATTCCTTATCAGAGGCAGGGTGTCCCAGGGCAGAGTGGGACTGATGCCTGGGTTCTACAGGTGTTGAAGGGTGGCGCGATAAGTGGTTTGATATCGATTCCATGCAGGTATATGCACTCTGCTAACGAGGTTATTTCACTCAGCGATCTTAATAATGCTGGAGTGCTCTTCGCAGCAACGATCAGGGAGCTTGAGAAGAAGGATCTGAAACATACTGTCGAAGTATATCGCAAATGATTGAGGCTTAATGGAGAATTCAACTTAACAATTTTTTTAAACATGATTAGACAAAAGCAGACGATTTTTAAAACTTATGTTTATAGCCCTCAGGCTTAACATTAGAATAGCATTGAACTCGCATCTTCTAAAGTTTAATGGATTCTGAGATGATTCGAGCGAAATCGGATGGGTAGGCGCCGGTTATTACCGTATGTCTCTCGGCGAAGAATTTGTTGATGAATCTTTCGATAGCCTCAGGATCTGCAGGTTGCCCTATCAGCGCTTCTTCGAGCCGTTCCAAGTCTTCTTCAGGAGTCATGAAAAAGTCTCCCGTTACTCGGATGAAGGATATCTTTCCTTCGGTAACTTCTGATTTGACTCTTAGAAGTTTTCCGCCGGGAACCTTAAGGTCGACTCTTCGCGTGTTCATCTACCTCCTGTAAATCCATTCGTGTGAGGCATACTTTTTCCGACACTCTTGAACTAACTCCTCTTCGTATATAGTCAAACCTCCTGGTTTCAGCTCGACTCCGAGGGATCTTCTGAATCCCTCATAGAGAGCTTTCCTCACTTCTTCGAAGGAGACATCTCGGCTAAGCTCTCGGCGTATAGTTGTAACCCTTTCTTCAGCTTGCTTGATTAGCTTATCCTTCAACTTCTCTTGCGAAACTTTCAAAACTGTGAACATTTCTTCGGCGTTGAAGTCTACGAGGACTGTTCCATGGTGAAGCACTGCCCTGTATTTCCTTATCTGAGCGTTCCCGGAGATTTTCTTTCCTTTTACTATGACATCGTTAATAGGTTTGAATTCGGATTCTATTCCTAATATTGACAATGCTTTGATTATTCCGTTGCAAAAGAATCTGTAAGAACTCGTAATGTCTTGGCAGGCCAAGGGATTGTTCTCGGATGTTACGATGCTGTAGGTTATTTCTCCGTAACTGCTGTTAAAAACTGCTCCACCTCCACTTATCCTCCTGTTAATGTCTATTCCTAAGCGTTTACAGGCTTCTACATCGACTTCGTCCTCGACGCTCTGAAAGTATCCGAGGGTCACGGCAGACGGCTTCCACATGTATAGTCTCAGCGTATCAGGAGATTTGTCTTCCCCTCTGGCTCTGGCTAAGGCTTCGTCTATAGCCATATTGGTGTAAGCGTCATTCACTTTGAGATCTATAAACCTCCAAGATTCTTGATTAGACAATTCAGAAATCGATCTCCCTAGTTGATATTAAAATTTTAAGATTCTTGGGATTCTAATTCCTGTTGCTTCAGAGGCGAAAACAGAAGTACGTGCTGAGAATATGATCTCTTTACCGGGATTTTGGCTTAAAGAGAAGATTCCAAGCTACTTGGAAATACAATTTTTAAGTAATTTTTCTTCCTGACCGTTTATAATGTTTTATACTTCTCTTGGACTTCCTTTATTCGTCCGCATGAGAATCTTCCTTCCGGGCAGTATCCGAGCTGGAAGCAGTATGGGCCAGCCTTGCTGAAGAGCTTCGGCTCAACCTCCCTGACCTTGGACAGCATCAAGTCTGCTAGGGTTTTAATCTCCCACTGTGCCCTATTGCAGCATCTGAGACCAAAGAAGTGGAGGAGCCCTCTCCCATCCATTGTTAGAATCAGATTCGTTTCAGTAGCATTCGGGAGAACGAATCGCGCATCCTCTTTCGAGATGCCGAGCCCGACAAGGGTTTCATAGACCTTAGCCCCCATTAAGATATACTCCATGAACATCTCCTTCGAATTCTCTTCAATACTCTTCGGAACAACAACATGCTTAACCAAGTTCTTAACCTCAACATACCTCTGACTCTGCTGAGAGTAAGACGCAACCCTGTGCCGAACCAGTTGATGACTGCAAGCCCTGCTTACCCCTTCGATAATAAACGTAAAAGATGTATGTGACAATATCTCCTCAACCGCCTTGGATGGAATACTTTTCATGATTTCAAGCGACGAAGAGTAGCTAACTAGCTCTACTTTCATCTTTATCCTTCCTTAATAGACTCGTAAATATTAGGCACCACCTCTGCTAAGGACTTGATGATTTCCGAGGAAAATTTGCTCCCACAGGCTCGATGCAAATCTATTATTGAGCGTAGATTTGCGCTCATAAGCCATCTAGATTTCTCAATTCTAGTGAACGTGAAGAACCTGTTACAGAGGAGAACATTCAGAACTTCAGAATCATCCGCCTCCACGATCCAATAAACCCTATTATGCTCCAGAATGCTCCCATGATGAGTTTCAATCCTCCTTAGCAGTTGAGAAGTCTTTTCAGGGTTTTCGAGCAGAAGCTTAAAGAGCTTTGAAGGCTTCATAGGGCTTGTCGTCGTCAAAATGGCTGTAGCTATCAAAGTCTCTAAATGCGGGGTTGAGTAGAGAAGCTTAGTCTTCAATTCCATCCATTTCCAGATTTGTTTTAAACCGGCGGGAGCTTAGACTCTTTCGGCTTAGCCTTCAGTTCTTCAGACACATTGATAGCCCTAACGACGTTTACAGTATTCACAATATATATAGGTGTACCGTCAGGCTCGTAAGCATTCAAACGTTTAACACCCCTAAGTATAAGCTTAACTTTAAGAGTAGTCCCATCGCTTAGGGTATAGCTGTTCCAATGCTCCTCATTCTCCTTAAAATCAAGGTCTACACTCCCTACGAGCGCATTCTTCGGAATCCTCCTCATAACAACCAATAAGAGATAAGGGAATCTAATATTTCATGTTTATTCCGTCTTTCAAGAAGGAAGTTCTCTAGCTAAAATCTTTCTCGAAGATATTCTTCACGACCTCTGAGCAGATCTGAAGGAGTTCCAAATCCTCTTCAAGCTTAGCTACCTCCTCGAGGTTACTCCTCGTTGCAGGAACTTCGGGTACAACCTTACACCCCTCAACCCTCTTCGCCGTAATCTTATACATACCTATCTTCCGCGCCATCGACTCGATCTCAACCTTATCAAACCCTATCAGAGGTCTCAGGACAGGAAGCTCTGAAGCGGCATCTATCACGTAGAGGTTCGGAAGAGTCTGAGAAGCGACTTGTCCAAGGCTTTCCCCCGTCACTATCCCATGAGCCTTCCTCTCAAAGGCAAACCAAGACGCTATTCGATACATTGATCTCTTACATAAGACGCACCGGAGAGCCCGATTAGGTGACTCATTAATCCTAGCCATCAAATCACCCGCCTGGGCAATATGCAGTGAATAATCATCGCTTGGCACGAAGCGCTTCAAAGATCTGAATGCTTCCTCCACCCGCTCGATATAAGACTCTCCGACGTAAGGTCTCTGATCGATGAATAAAGGCAGCACCGAAGCCCCCCGTTTCATCATAAGCCAGGAAGCGACGGGGCTATCTATTCCCCCACTGAATAGAGAGACCAGCCGACCTTGAGAACCATAGGGCAGCCCCCCAACCCCTTCAATGATATGAGTGTAGACGAATGAGTCTCTGTCTCTAACCTCTATGAAGATTATGACATCCGGGTTGCTAAGGTCTACGCGCACACCATTTTTCGAAAGCTTCTCTAGAACCACCGAACCTATCTCCACCGCGAGTTCCTGACTCGTGAACGGATGGCTTCCAACAACCTTAGGTCTAACCGCGAAAGATTGCCCTGCACCTATCCTCTGACAGGCGACCTCAAGAGCGAGCTCAATTATAGAACCCTTCTCAGATAATGTTCTCAGAGAAGCTTTCGAAA
>JAGTQU010000063.1 GCA_018396695.1 Candidatus Bathyarchaeota archaeon
CCCGAGAAGGACAGGAAGATTATTGAAGACGTGAAAAGGAAGCTGGGCCGCGACCACAAGGTTTACACGTCGAAAGGACAGCTGCAGCTTAAAAACGGGGAGATAGTGGTGAAGAAGAGTAAGAGGCGAGAGGGAGCAGGCAAAGCTATACATAGACCCTTTCAATAGGAAGCAGGAGAGGCAAATTTACACCCTTTAGCCTACTTTGATAAATATGGTGGAGTATAAGTAGCAACCCCATCTCTATAAAATAGGATAAAAATGCCGTTAGAAGATGGAAAATATCCGAGCGAGCCTTCTCTTTCAAGCTTAACTGAACATTTAATATGTAGTGAAGGGGAGAAAGAGGCAGTAAACATGGTTGAGGTTTCAAAGCATACTTTAAAGAAAGCCTTGATAGAGGGATTGGTTCCTATAAGAGAGCTAAGTCGAGATGCAGCTATAGAAATGAGTTTTAAGCCCACTCCAGCCTACATAGCGAGATGCAAAGAGCTGGAGATAGCACATAGCGGGAGAACCTTCTATGACCCGAAGATAAGGAGCCTTCACCCCTGGTTAGCTAGGCGGTCAAGGTCTGTTGCAAGAGCCCTTAATCTAGCCGCATTGCTTCCTTTCGACACTAACAGCGATGATTTTTTATCGTGTTTAGGCTTCACTAGGCAAAATTTGCTTGAGGCAGTTTCGAAAGGATATCCTCCGCTTATATCTTACCTTTCACCTAACTTATCTTCAACCAATATTCCAGAAAACACAGTTATTATGGATCCGATGGCTGGCGGAGGCTCGGTACCCTTAGAGTCATCAATACTAGGGGTTAACACTATTGCTTGCGACTATAATCCAGTTGCCTATCTGCTTTTACGTGGAACAGTAGAGTTTCCTGCTAAATATGGTTTAGAGCTATGGAGACGTTTAGTGGAAGAAGTTAAAGCTCTTCTAAACTATGCGTTAAAAGAACTTTCACCATACTACGATACGCAAGCGGAGGGTTATATAATGCTTCGTCAAGTAAAATCAAACGGCAGAACAATACCTCTCCAAACTTTGATACCGATTTCTAAAGATTTAAGTGTTAAAATAGAAAGCAATGGTTCATTAAGCTTAACAAAAAATAGGGAGAAAGTTGTTACGAAAAGAGCACTTCTAAGAACATGGATGGAGAAGCATGTGGAAGTGATGAATGGAAAATCAGAGCTTTACGAGCAGACTCATAGATGCGTAGCGGTTCAGACACATAAAGGGTTTAGGCTTCCTAATGATTCAGATAGAGAACTGCTGTTAAAAGCGTATATGGATTACCTGTCAAGGTTAAACTCAATATCTATTCCAACTATAGACATTCCCCGGGATAACGAAGTTTTCTCAGACATATTGCCGTTGAGCCGATACATAATGCTTTTCAGTCCCAGACAAGTATTAGCGCTGGATATACTCTTATCCTACGTGAGAAACAGGGTTCAAGAACTGGTAGAGAAGGAGGGCGAATTTGGCGCGGCACTGGGACTTTACCTATCTTTTGGAATTGATAGAATAGCGGATTTCAACTCAGTAATTACGACTTGGAATCATAACACCCTGACGATAAGGGATAGCATTGGATCCTATTACAAATTCAGAAAGTTCAGGCTCGAAGGGAATTACGCGGAGGCAATAATACCCTATCGCACCCTTGAGTGGATATACGAACCCGAGAATAACGATAGAACTGCCGGAGGCATATGCCCCGTATTGAAAGAATTGGTTGAGAAGCTGGAGGACAGGGAATGCCGAATTGAAACATATTTATGCGATGCAATGAACTTATCACAGTATTTTAAGAATATTGATATAGTCAATGTTGACCCGCCGTATTATGATCAGCATATTTATAGTGATTTTTCCGAATTCTTTTGGCCGCTCTTAAAGACGATGTTGGAGCCTGCCATACCTTTATTGTTTGATAAACGAGTTTTAATTGACTGGACTCCAAACAGCTGGACTGTTCCAAAGTCTAACGAAATAATTGAGAGGAAGACAAGTAAAGGAAAGTTTGAAACAAGGTTAAAAATAGCGTTAAAAGAGATGAGCGAAGTATTGAAAGATGACGGCTTACTGATTTTCTGGTTCAGCCACAAGAGCATGGATGCTTGGAGGACTGTTGTCCAAGCATTGAGTGAAGCACGTTTTTCAATAACTTCAATAATCCCACTTCCATCGGAACATCCTACTAGAAGCATAACAAGGGGAGGAAACGCAGGAATAAACCGTGTCCTAATAATAGTTGCAAGAAAAGGTCTTAGGGAAATTAACAAAGCAGAAACCCTCAGAAGGTTTAAGGACTATATATTACAATCCAAACTTTATCCAGGCGAAGTAATCCCTAAGGAAGAAATAGAACTTTTAACTAAAGCAGCAAATTATGCCCTATTGAAATGTTGAGCTAAAATACTTTTAAGAATCATTTCTGCCTAAGCGTGTTCCTCACTTCTTCTACCACATTTAACAGTTCGTCATAAGTACCTTTACCTCCAAGCATATTCCACATTTCTTCTCCGATTAACACTTCCCTTTTAAGATCCATAATTCTCTTTGTGAAGGAATGATTGTATTCATTCGGAAAATAAGGATTATAATACAATCCCAAAAAGGCTTGCGGGTTCTTATTCATAAAAAGTGCCTGAAAAAGCAGCATTTTCTTTTTAGATTCTGCACAAACATCCAGGTTTGGAAGAGGGCTCTTGATTTCTAAAAACAAGGGGCCTTGCTTAAAATCGCCGACGAACAAGTCAGCTATTACCCGTACCTCCCTAGTTCTAGCACTACTTTTGGAGAGAATTTCTTGAATTTCTTTTTGATGATCTGGACTTCTCTTACCCATTCGTAATTCGTTAACAATCCTATCAATAGCATTTATTTTTGCAACATCTAACCGGCCTGCAATTTTATAGTCTTGGTGCACCATCCCATATTGATCTTTAGCAATTATTTCAGCTAATTGCGGAATAAGCTTCTTCCCCATTTTCGTCACTATGGCCCTCTGTTTTTTGAATGTCTTAATAGCCTCGTCAGGGAATAATAGCGAGTGAAACGGATATGCCTTCTTAAGCTCCTCAATGCTATATGGCACTTCAATTATGCCTTTTACAAAGGACAGGAGAACCTTTTTCAGCTCATCCCGTGTTTCCGGCTTCATCGCCGTCTGATCTATCTCTCAATCTTAATAAACCTTTAACTACCTAATCAGCAAACCCTTCTGAATCAATCCAGCCATAAGCTTCTCCGCAGTGTCGTAAATAAGGAGAAGACAATACTTCCAAAAGAGCCAGAGAAAGTAGTTCCTGGGTTTGAAGACATTTATACGATTGGAGCAGATGGTTTGATTAGGCTTCTGAAATTCCCAAAGGCAAGGAGAGATATCCTAAGACTTGCATTGTTCTTATCTCCCACTCCTTTAAATTCTGCACAGCTAAAGCAGATTACTGGAGTAAACAATCCTCCTGCTTACATAGGCAAGGATTTTATAGCTAACCCAGATGGCACATATACTTTAA
Organism: Candidatus Bathyarchaeota archaeon; assembly: GCA_018396695.1. Classification (GTDB taxonomy): domain Archaea; phylum Thermoproteota; class Bathyarchaeia; order TCS64; family TCS64; genus JAGTQU01. Next base: position 3,531 of record JAGTQU010000063.1, read on the forward strand.
GCTCCGAAGGGATGGCAGAAGTAACCAATAGGATAATTCCGTCTCTTAGACTACGCGAACCATCAAAGGTGAGTTGATATGGCAAAATATATGGCTGTAGTTAAGACAAAGTTTGGAGAGATTATTATTAACTTCGAATCTATTGAGGAATTAAAGTCTAATATTGAAAAATTAGATATTACTGCTGTATCAGATATCTTATGGAAGAAATTTGAGGCCGTTATTATAAAGGAAATTAGACAACCCAAACCAGGCTTTGAAGAGATTTACAAGTTTACGCCAAATGGTCTCGTAGAGCTTTTAAATATCCCAGAGGCAAAGGCTGAAACAGTTGCACTTGTATTATTTGCATATTACCCTGAAGCTGCAACTATAGAACAAATTGCTCTTTCATCAGGGATAAAAATATAGCTTCAGCCTATCTGCCACAAAAAGATTATAAAAAATATTGGTGGAAGACACAGGACGGAAAATATGTTCTTAGTCAAGAAGGTATAGAATGGGTTACTAAGAAAATTGCTCCAAAACTCAGAGAGCCTCATGAAATTAAAGAGAAGACTCCTGAAAGATAGACATTGGAAACCATGTAGAAACAGAGGTAATCAGAATGCCGATATGGACGGAAGATATCATTGAACAGATATGCATAGCTCAAATTTTGAGAGATAGTAATACTATTTCTGGTAAACGTCTTGCATTAATAATTGTTGATAACGCAGTAGAGTATATGCTAAAAGCTTACGGGGATATGAACCTAGTTTCTCAAGGCAAGATTAAGAAAAATGAATGGGAGAATAAAAAAGGAAGTTTTAAACAGCTTCTAGATATCGTTGCCACGAATTCTAAACTCACAGAGAAACCAGATGATATTTTTAATTATCATCAATTGAGAAACACTCTTTATCATGAGGCTGCACCACTTTCCGTTGAACCAAAGAAAATAGCAGAGTACATAGATAAGGCAAAGGCTATTCTTAGTGACCTGTTTGGTATCAATATTTCAGAAAAGGATTGGAACATTCGAATTCAAAAAACAATGATAGCATTAAGTAAGACGAAACCTAAACTAGTTGATTTCATCCCAACAGAAGATAAACTGGCAAGGATGCAAACCGAAATTAAGCTGAAATATACACAAGCAATACTTCTAATGATATATGGATTTACGATGATAACCGGTAGAGCACCAAATATTGAAGAGCTGGAGAAATGCTTGAATTATAGTGGTCATCCTATTGATAGAGAAAGGTTGGTAGTGAAAATAAGTCAACTGAGAAAGGCATCTAAGATAAGCAAAGGAAAACTGACTCTTACAGCCGAGGCAAGAGACGAAATCAAGAGAAAATATTTTATCCCATCGTTTTAATAGCTTTCTTGGATTACGTGGTGTGCGCTAAAAA
>JAGTQU010000061.1:0-2128 GCA_018396695.1 Candidatus Bathyarchaeota archaeon
GAACCTGCTCCAACAGGCATGATTAAGAATTCTTGAAGAGCAAGTTCGTTGCCTGCGTGCTTTCCGCCGTTGATGATGTTCATCATAGGGATGGGGAGCTTGTAAGACCTGATGCCGCCTAGATGCCTGTATAATGGAGTATGCAATGCTTGGGAGGCCGATTTGGCTGTGGCAAGTGAGACGCCCAAGATGGCGTTGGCGCCGAGTCGATTCTTGTTCTCTGTTCCATCAAGCTTGATCATCGTCTGGTCAATTATTTTCTGTTCTCTACAATCTAATCCTTTTAACGCTGGCGAGATCACCTTGTTTATGTTTCTCACCGCTTTTAGGACCCCTTTCCTTTGAAACCTTGCCGGGTCGTTGTCTCTCAACTCTAACGCTTCGAATCTCCCTGTAGAGGCGCCAGATGGGACCGCTGCCCTACCTATGATCCCTGCTTGAAGGTGGACATCCACCTCGACGGTTGGATTCCCTCGCGAATCAAGGATCTCTCTACCTACAGCATTTATAATCCGGAAGAGATCGTCTTTCATTGCTTGTCGAAGAAAGAAGACATATGAACGGCATATATACTTTCTGAATTTGAGGCATGCCCTCGCATTTTCGATGTGGAATTGGTCTGTTCTCAGCTTGCAATAGGATTGGATAAGGAAGGCGTGTACAAGCAACGCGTCCAAATGGGTGTGGGCGAAAACCTCCATAACAGGCGATAATCAAATAATCTGCTTGATTAGTAGCATTCTCTACCTGAAAAGTATGTTAGGCTCTAAATTCTCGAGAAAAACAGAAGAAAATGGAGTCGAAGCGATCTAAAAATCTCCGCTAGCCTCATTACCGCTCTTAAACCTTTTGATCGGCTTGGATTGTATCGCCAAATAAGAGAATCTTTTCTACAAACTCAGCGTGTCTCGCGCGTTGGCGCGTTGCATAATGCTAGCGCTGTGACCTAGGTAAAGGCTCCCCCTTACAATGGATGACTCCTTTAACTCGTCTTATGAAGTTCGGACATGAGAAGCATTCTATGAATGAGACCGTAGTCAGGAGGACCGGGCACTCCACAGCCTCCTTCTTCATCTGAGCGATCCTTCGGGTGCCTAATACGCCTTTCAGCCCTTCAGTACTATCCTTTCTGGTCTTAATCGCCTTTTCAACTTTCCTGATGTCAAGTTTATACCTGGCTTCTAACGCCATGCCATCTCGGCCCTCGGTGAGTATAGGTTAACTCTCTAATAGTGGCCATCATAGAAATGGGTTCTTTAATCCTACGTGAAGGGTGATGGTTGCGCAGCATAGATTTTTTGGCTTTTTTTTGCTTATATGTCCCATATTAACGGCGTTAAAAGGATCTTTGGCCCTATTGCTCAAGAGTACGCAAGATAGCATCTATGGGAGGTCTATTTAAGGCTTAAACCTTCACCCGTTAAAATAGATTTTAATACCAGATATTCGCTAATAGAGCCCAGGCGACTAAGATGCCAAAACCTCTCCCCGTCATAGCTACCGGAATCATCGTTGCCTCAATCATCATATTTCTAGAATACCTTATCCTACCGATGTTTTACCAGGGGATCCCTACCCCGTTCCCATATACTGAGAAGCCTGTTGGAGGTATCCTCCTACCCGCCACCTTCTTCCACCTCCTACTCGTGGTCCCAGGCCTTCTAATAATCCTATACACGGCTAAGAAATCTGGTTACAATGTTCAGAGCATTACCCCTAGCACAAGGCAGGCTTGGCTAGAAGTCGTTATGCTTCTTATACTACTTGGTTCGGGCATGATCATGTGGTGGAATAAGTTAGCCGTTTTGCCCTTTCTGGTCGCAGGGATCTATTTGATATTTACGGAGATAAGGTAGGACATTTTAATAATAGGGCGTGTAGGAGTCTCTTCATATCTTGCCATCCGGAGAGAAGATCAGGGACGGGGATTATGTCCTCCTCTACTCCGATCGAAAGAAATGGCTTACCAGAGTTGAGCCCCGCCAGTTCCACACCCATAAAGGGATCATCGACCTGGAAAGCGTCGTCGGAAAGAGCTATGGTGAAAGGATTAAAAGCACCCTAAATTACGATTTTGTTCTGCTAAAACCTTTAATCGTCGATTATATATCAAACATCCCAAGGCTTA
>JAGTQU010000061.1:2142-3959 GCA_018396695.1 Candidatus Bathyarchaeota archaeon
CCTAAAGATATCGGCCTAATCATTCAGCATCTCGACATAAGCCCAGGCAAGGTAGTGCTAGAGATCGGGACAGGTAGCGGGGCCCTCTCCATATCTATAGCAAACCTTGTCAAGCCAGGGGGTCATCTATACACATATGAGGCGAAGAAGCGGTTCGCGGAAATGGCGCAACGAAACATACGGAGGGCGGGCCTTGGAGATTACGTTACCATTATCAACAGGGATGCTAAGAGCGGCATTGAGGTGGACGCGGTTGATGCAGTCTCTATAGATGTGGGGGATCCTTGGGAGATTATCCCAGTAGTTTCAGAGCCTCTCAGGCTAGGCTCTCCATTGTGTTCATTCAGCCCGACTGTCAATCAGGTTGAGAAAACCGTAGAGTCTCTCAGATCACTGGGCTTTGTGGACATCTCAACCTTGGAGTGTTTTGTCAGGCATATGAGGGTGGAGGCCGGAAAGACGCGCCCGGCTACAACTATGATAAGCCATACAGGATACCTCACCTTCGCCAGGCGTGGAGAGATGCCTTGATCCGGTAGGTCTAGACTTGAATCAGTAGAATTCATCGTCCTTAAGTTTGCTGGCTAGTTTCTTCGACACCCTTATCGGTTCTTCAATATCTTCGACGCTCAGGTCGATGCTCTTTACCGGGATAGCTAAGCCGCAAACCCCATCGGGCAGTAGACGACCCCTAACACACTGGGCGTATTTACATGTCTTAGGTTCGCACTCGTCGTCAGCGAACCTGCACCATAGGCTCTTTCCTCGCAAGATCAGAGCGCGTTGACCGCACCTGAAGTATTCACACCTTTGGAAACAAGTCTTCCTGTCGCCCACCAAATAACACCCTCTGAAAAATTAATCAAAACGTTGCGTCGAGGCATGCATGGCAGGCCATCTGGCCCATTGATGGCTCAAACTTTAACGATCCTATCTGCGATACACAGATTTATATCCTTTTCTTTTACGTGCTATTTCGCTAAGAATCTTGTTAATATTTAAACCAAATTCGGCCTTGCTCGTCCGAGAATTATTACGACAAACAAACTTTAGAAGAGGGCGCGCGCCCCACCATCTTTAAAGCTACCTCATGCGCCTTGATAACGTCCTCCACCGTGATTTTAGGCTTCTGATCGTCGAGCACACGAGCTTAGAGCTTGAGACCTGTTGAAAGGAAGGGACGTGCGCTCCCCCTTCCAACGAATCCGGCCCCTATGACCGCAGCGCCTACCTCTTCTTTCATTACATTTACATTCTAACGCTGTTAATTCAATCGATATATATTTTTACTCTATTATTTGCTGAAGAACGCCCGAAATAAAGATGGCTGGTTTATTAACCATGAATAAGCGTCGGAAATACATAAGCTTTATAGATTTGGACATTTTTTGCCAAAAGACCGTATCTAACAATTTTTACGCAAACCCGGACAATTTTATGAATATTAGCAGAGATAACGTCTTAATAAATACTTACCGCCATGATGCTAACAGATCTTGGGAGCAAGAGCCTTTTTTGCCTAATATTTTCCTAGAATACTCTATTATTAGCCAGATTGAATCAGTAGGTAGGTGAAATCTCACCGAAGAATCAAAGTATACATTAATGCTATTAGGGAACTCTCCTCCACCTGATCTAAAGACATAGAGAATTGGGATTCGAGGCAAAATCAAAATTGTGAACGCCGCGTCTTCTATTTGCATCCTTTCCCCGCCGAGTGATAATCCGGCTCTCAAGAACTCATCCGGTGTTGCATATTTGTCAAGCAGGTCATTGAACGCTAGGTTATGGGCTGGAGCTGAGAAGAAGAGGCCCCC
>JAGTQU010000061.1:3983-5120 GCA_018396695.1 Candidatus Bathyarchaeota archaeon
CCACTTGCCATTTAGCTCTTCCTTTTTAGCATTAACGAGGTATATCGGGATAAGTATTTGAAGTTCCCACGGAGCTTCTTCCTTTACCTCTCCTCTAACAGTGATCTTATGTTTGTCAAGTTCTGCAGCGTATTCTTGAGAAAGTATCTTGATGAGATAAGACCTCATATTGTTGTCGTATCTTGCCAAGCTTCTTGCAGATACCTCTTGGGGATCCAGGTTTTCCAACTTCTTCCATATCATGATGGTCTCGAAACGCTTAGCCATTTTAATCACAAATGCTATCCACGCAAGATCGATATTCGATTAGCCGCGTGTGTTTTTTTAAACCTTAATTCCAAGCGTTCAAGCGAGTGTTGGATATTAATATTGAGGTAGGCCGGTGGTGTAGGTTTTCTTAGTATCGGCTTTTTTCTTAAGCATGCGTCTGAGCTCTTCAGCTCGTGAGGGGGGTATTCGGCCCCCCTCTTGGAGATCGGTTAGACATTTATCAGCGAAATCGCACCAGCTTATGCAAGTTGGCGACGGCTCTTGGTGCACCAACCTTCCGCAACCGGGGCACCGGGTTGCTGTCTCGTCGCTGAAGAACTCTACCTCTTCTCCACAGGCAGGACAATTCCGAGTGGTTATTTTGGCTGGGCCGATCAGGCCGCTAACCCCTGGACAGTTCCTAAAGCTCAATCATTCACCTCCAACGTTAAGGTTCGATATTCTTTATTTATTTCATTTTCGATCTCGTAGGCTGTCGTGGCCGAAAAGCTTGGCTTTTTTCTCTGTCGGAGCTCGGGTTTATTGAATTTTCAGATCCCTGAGTCCAACACATTATGGAACATACAATAGGGCATAGCGGCAGATGCCTGGCATGGAGTCATTCGAGCCACTCCTCTCATATCTTCTATTAATTATCATATTTATATTAGGTCAATCTTAATTTTCTACGCTTCAGCTTCGAGATGGAAATAGTTCTTTACTTCCGGGTAGGTAGAGGGCTGCGCTGTACTCTTCCATGAAGGAGGGGTCGGTTGTAAGGTCGTAGTAGGTCATGGTCTGAGCTATCTTTTCAGCCTTTCTCCGCATCTCCGTGGAGAGGAGAGCTAGGGCGGCTCCTGCTACAGATCCGTTTCCGATCCGGACGGT
>JAGTQU010000062.1 GCA_018396695.1 Candidatus Bathyarchaeota archaeon
TCTCCTTATCTCTCTGCGTCTTGAACTGTATAAGAGTATTTTTTCTGCAACTTCCCTCTGGTCCCTGATGTTGCTTTCAACTAGATCTCTTAGGAAGACTTCTCTAATCTTTAATTCCCTTAATATTTCTACAAGGTTTACGCCTTTCCTCATGGCAATGACATTGAGTAGGAAACTGTCCTCAAACTTTGTTTTGAAGAGGTCTGTTTGCGGATCCCATCTCGCGACTTCACGATACTTTTCGAAGTCCTCTATCTCCCAAACGGTCCGTACCCTACGTCCGAAGGTTAAGCCCTCTCTACGTGTTGGAAGCTCCACCCTCTGCACGTGGAGGGCGCTGTGCATGAGAGGTATGTAAACCGGCGAGACATTCATGGGTGGAGAGGTCAACCTCTTAACTACATTGTCAAGACTGTCAGCGTGCATCGTGCATAATCCGCCGTGACCGGTAGCAAGGGCTTGGAAGAGCACATAGGCTTCTTCTCCACGAACCTCTCCAACGATGATATAGTCAGGTCTGTATCTTAAGCTGACTTTCACCAAGTCGAAGAGGGAGATGGATGAGGTTTGAGAGCCGAATTGGAAGCTCTGTCTACTGTTCAACTGAGTCCAGTTCGGTAGAGGAGGGGTCAGCTCAGGGACCTCTTCAACGGTAACTATCTTGTCGTTCTGGGAGACTAGACTGAGGAGCGCGTTCAGCGTACTCGTCTTCCCTGCGCCCGTTCCTCCTACAACCATGAAACTGAGCTTATTCTCGAGGAGGAGCCAGAAGTAGGCGGCGATCCTCTCGTTGAGCGTACCCATTTTAATGAGGTCTATGATGCTGAAGGGGTCTGCCCTAAACTTTCTTATACAGAAGGTGCTCCCCTTCGTCGAAACCTCCTTCATGAAGGTTGCGGCTAGCCTGTGCTTCTCCGGAAGCATAGCATCCAGCAAAGGTTTAGCGCTGGAGATGTGTTTCGCGCTCCTATGAGCGAGCTTCACGATGAAGTCATTGCTGTATTGTTGATCGGTGAACTGGATATTCGTTGGGATGCTCTCATACTTCCTGTGCCAGACGTAAACCGGGATGTTTAAACCGTTGCTGCTAATGTCCTCAATGTTCGGGTCGAGCATGAGAACATGTAGCGGACCATAGCCCGCAAGATCCCTGATAACATAGTAGAAGATCTTGCTTTTCGATTCCTCAGGAAACTTGGCGAAGGATTTGTGATATTTCTGAGTGAGTATCTCAGCCTGCTGCATCACATATTCCTTTGGATCCACTTCCTCGTCGGGAGGCTCAAGCTCTTTGCTGAGTATCCCCTTAAGCTTGTTGAAAGCCTCGAACTCCTCCAGGCTAAGCTCGCTTTCCTCCGCATAGTAGTGTAGCCCTTCGCCGAGCTCTCGGGACTTCACTATCTTCACTCGAGCGTGGGGTTCGAGAACATTATACTCGTCAACAATCTTGAAAGTGTCCTTAATCTTTCCTATAGCTACTCCTTTATCCACCTGAGTTGACTCGACGCGTTTCCCTCTTCTCAGGATTTCCATCAGGTTCAACGATCATCGCCTCAAAAAATATAATATAAAAAAATGGGAAAGTTTTAGACGAGCTCCACCATCTTCAGGTATTCCATTCCACCCGTGCTATGTAGTTTGACATTTAGAGTAGTGCCGGAGCTCACTGTCTGCCAACCTCTTTCAATTTGTATTATGATGGTACCCGGCTGTCCACTTGTCAAGGTCATACCGTTAGCGCCCATGTTATGGGCAGCACCATCAGTTGCCGGCGGGAGAGAATAATCAGTGATCTCGATACTATTTATGAAAACCTTATCCAAAGTTGCTTGGGCGGTCCCAGTGTTCTTAACTCCCAAAGTGATGGTCCAAATTTCAGAGGAGGCGTTATATGTACAGAGAACTGATGTAATTTCGACCTTCTCGAATTTTGTGTACTGTCCTGCGATGCCGCCCATCCAGTAGGCGACTGCCACGGCTACGGTTATAGCGACCGCAACAAGTATAACTGTTGCAATCACGGGGCTAAGAGCTCTTTTGTTATTTATATTTCTCATACGTATTTCCCGAAGGAGTAACCTGCCAGTCTTTTATAAAGAGATTATGAAGGAATAATATGAATGATGAATCTATGATCTTAATAATTGATGGATTATATTGAATATTAAAAACCATTCATTATATCTTTACCATATTAAAAACTAATAACATAATCTTTTATCATTGAAGCTATTAAAGTGAAAACCATTACTAAGTTTTAAGAACTCGAGCATGGCTTATTCAAATTATCCTTAAAGTATCAGCCTACTAGCTCAACGACTCTGCTTAAAACTACCCCCGAAGAAGTGATCAGCTTCACATTTATCGAAGTCCCAGGCGATAAGTGGCCGTATCCTATAGAGGAGCCTGGGCCATCAATATAGACTGTAATCGATGCAGACTCCCCGCTAGACAGTAATAAACCGACTTTAGGAAGATCTGTGGAAGATTTACCCTGCTCTGGGACCTCCTCACCATAAGCATCAACCTCTAACTCATTGATGAAGCATTTACCGATACGGACATCAGAGCCCCCAGTATTCTTTAGTGAAACACTAATTATCCAAGTATCGGTCGAATAGATGCAGGAAACATGAACTATCTCAACCTTCTCTGTCTGAAAATATCTGCTAGCGACTCCGCTAGACCAAAATGCGGCAGCAATCGAAACCGCGATAACAACGGACACTAGTATAATCGTCTCTATCGCGATGCTTACTCCCCGACGATTCAAAACAACAGTATCCAATTCAGCAATTGAACTTTCCAAGAATATTTAATAGCATTATGGAACTAAAATACTAATCAAAAATCATCAAACAACCTATTTAAATTCTAAAAATTATGTAAAAACTTAATCCCTGCTTCCTCATTGATTTGGATAAACTAAAGTGAAGCCATCATAGTTATAGTTTGACACCTGGGTAAACTCGACTTGACCACCCATAGTAACACCATCCCACGTAGTTATAACCAGATCTTGATCATTGTCAATAGTCCCAATGAGGATTAACGGGGCTGAGCCTTTCGGATTAGCTTTAACCTGAACCCACCTCTGAACCTTAGTCAGACCCGAGAATCTATTCCACATGTTAACCGATGACGGTGACCAGCCATCAACCGGAGTCCAAGTTTTATAGCTCAAAGGATTAATACCTGAGTCTCCGGCTACGAGGAGGAAACGATCGCTCTGAGGCTCCCAATCACCATCAACGCACCTTCTCGAGGAGATCTGAACATTATCATCGATGAGCGAACTATTAGACCAAGACGATCCATCCCAGACTCGAGTGTAGATATCTCTTCCTGCATCAAGGCTCATGAGCATCATCAAGTTCGAGCTGGATCGTTGATTAGGTTTCAGGATGAGCCAGTAAATGTTATTAGAACCCATAGTGAAGGTCTGGGTCGAAGACCAAACACCGTTATATCTAGCCCATCTAACGTTCAGATTGCTTGCAACAGCTACTACTGCTGCACCGGAAGAGTGTTCATAAGCTATTGAGCCACATTCATATACATAGCTAGTCGCAAGGTAACCGGTCGTGCAGATGCGGTTAAACCTGGTCCAAGATGAACCATCCCAGATCCATGATGCAGCCCATCGATTCTGGTCGATGCCTAGAAGAGCGATCTCATTAGAACTACTATTCGGATTAGAAGCCAAAGATATGAAAGTATATGTTTTCTTCGAGGAGTAAGGATCGTTCAGATACATTTCAGAACTCCAAGAAGATCCATCCCACAGCCTATATGCAATATCCTTGCTAGCATCCGAAGTATACATATTGTAAACTACTATAGCCCTACCTGAAGAAGATTCATACGCTACATCGAATGGACGCAAAGTGGTGTAGCCTCCTGGAGGCGAAGCCCAAACTCTACCTAGATTTGTATGAGTCCATGTAGCACCGTTATAGACATAAGCATCTAGATTGCCTGAACTTCCCAGGACCACAACGATAGCTTCATATCGCTGAGGATTAGAGACGGATCTAAAAACTCTGACTGATTCGCCGGATTGTTCAAGCTCCAACTCGCCTGTCCAAGATCCGTTAAAGAATCTCAGCTTCGGATACGTATCTCCGCTGAGAGTACTGGACATATACACCACAATGGCTTGGACATTTACCCTGAAACTGGCATATATCGTATGATTCTCCCTGACATTCGCAAATGTGTAAGTCTGGACTGGACCGAGATGAACCTCATCAACGACCACATCATATATGTGATAACCCTCATCAGGCGATATTTGGAAGGTTTTGTTGTAGCCTTCAATCACCTCTACAGTTCCTAAAGGAGAGACAGAGCCTCCAGAGGAGGCATTTGAAGAAATAAAGTGAGCGACAGTTCTCTCTCCACCAACAAGTTCAACAATCCTACTATAAGCCATACCTGACGAGGTGAGTAGCTTCAAGTTTACTGAAGTCCCTGCTGAGAGGGTCCCATAACTTCCTGAAAACTCTGGTCCATCAATGTACACCATTATCGAAGCCGATTCTCCGCTAGACATTCTAAGTCCGTCTTCAGGAATATCTGTACACGATCTACCTTGCCCTGGAGTTCGGGCACCATACGAATCAACTTCTAAGTCATTAATGAAACATTGTTTAACTAGGACATTCGAACTCCCAGTATTCTTAAGCGAGAGACTAATCACCCACGTATCATTCAGATAAACACAAGAGGAATGGATTATCTCAACTCGCTCGGATTTATAATATGAGCTAGATACGCCACTAGACCAAAATGCAATAGCAATCGAAACAACAATAACAATAGACACTAGGATTATAGTAGCAACTACTGGGCTTAAACCCCTTCGACTGTTGAATCTATTCTCCAAATCCTTAGTAGAGAAAAATATAAAATATTTATAATATTCTTATGGATAAAAAATACATATTATGTTAAATGACAAAAACATTGTTATTCTCCAATTTAATCAAGAAACGACACATATCTCTAAGATATAGTCTCCAACCTTCAGCATTAATCTTAAAAGCCTAGCCCTCAATTGAGGGCTAGGCTTTTAAGATTAATGCTGAAGGTTGGAGACTATATC
>JAGTQU010000065.1:0-2802 GCA_018396695.1 Candidatus Bathyarchaeota archaeon
TGGTCCTCAAGCTTTTTAACATTCTTTGGAATGCTGGTGTAGGCTCCGCCAACCCGTATCCAATCCAACCCAAGCTTCTTATAAAGGGTCAACTGTTCCTCTGCCACCTGCGCATTCAACCTATCTAGGTTAATCTCTGCCTTTGAAACTATCAGGTTATAGAATGCCTCGGTGTTAGCATACATGATTTCATTCAAGTTCCTATTCAATATCACTGAAGATATTTTAGGAGGAATATGCATCTCGTAAATTGGAACCCTATCAGGCACTGATAGCTGCATGGCTTTTACGACTCTTTCCCAAGAGTTCATGGGCCTCTCTCCGAATCGGGTTATATAAACATTCTTTATGTCCTTATTATTTTTCTAAAACCCTTTCAATCTCCCTGGTTGATGTGAAGAAAAAATTCATAAAAAACTTTTTCAATATTTTCTTATAGAAAATCTTTTCAAAATTTTTTAAGAAAATGAAAAATTGAGATGTCGGTAAAATACTGAAAGCTAAAAAGCTGTTACAAGGACTTTTCTAAAAATAGAAAGGAAGCCTCACCGATGATCTAAAGGTGGTCTATGGGTTTATGGCCGAAGCCTCATATCCATGTTCTATTAGTGATGATGTATTTAAGAGCGCGGCCTCGAATAACTTTAGGTGATGAAGCATGCTTCATTATTACAACATGCTCTTATAAGCATTGTCTACGAATATCATTATTGGCGAGGCGGACTGAAAAAGGATATACATAAGCATTGTTCCCAAACGCCGGAACCCATTAGCGAAGTATCAGACAGAGGGTTTCGGAGTTTTCCATTTTTAGAAAACTCTGACTAAAGCGATGTCGAGCGTTTCTGCAACTTCAGATTTTTTTATTAAAGAATATGTAATCAAAAATTCTATTAGAAAAATTTCGCGCGCGCAAGAGGAAATGAGAAAAAGAACATGTTCACAAATAGACGGGAAATTGATAGGATTTGCTGTTTTAACCAGCAGACTTCGGAATCGAGAAGAACCGGCTGGAAAGATTAAGCAGGGGTTCTGTATCTTGGTTTACATATCTTTTTAACAAGCCTTCTTTGACTTGCTATTTTTACTTCTGCAACATAGAGCGTCTGCTCACCGAATTTCATCTTCAGTCTTATACAGTTTACTTCCGCTTATAGGTAGCCTAAAAACAGCTCATTATGTTGACCTTGCCACCCCTGACCTTTATGCAAATGAGAACCACGGTCTGGTTTTAGATTCCCAAATGATTTTCCAAATTAATCAACTTTTTCATTTAAAGAAGATTGGTAACAAGGTAGTTATTCATTGATTTTCTAGTCGGATTCGTTTTTATACCTGTTTAAGAGGAGCGTAACGTTTATATAATAGTTACTATATGCTGTAGTAACAATGATGAGCAAGCCTCTCAAGATAGCTCTACCGGCATTCATCCTTCTACTAGCTATAGGCTTATACATCGGCCTCACCAGCTTTACAAAAGTCTCTGCACAGACTCAAGATTCGCCTGAAAACTTCACACGAATTATCTTTCATGGTCCACTAGGCCGTTTCAAATGGTGCCCCCTTGAGATCGAGGTGAATTTCAGCAGAACCAAAGAATACCGTGTCCGCTTAAAGCAAACATGGGGTCTTTTGGAAATTAGTGAAGAGTTTAAGAATATTGTTGTTAACATAGCTAAGAGTGACCCCGATGTAAAGAATATGCTTTCCGAAGGATATAATATTACCCGGATTCAACCAATCATCAGAAGAATCGTTGAGGCCGATGGAACCGTGATTACCAAAGCTAAGAGCGCCGTCCTTACGTTGCGAAAAGACGCCTCCGGCATGGCATTCGTATGGGTTGATGTTGAGAACAGTAAAGTAACGCGGATCGAGATAATAACTCGTACAGTGATCGTGAAACCCTAAAAACAGTTGCAACCTTTTTTTCTTCTTTCGGAGTTCCTCATGTCTTCCAGTAGGGCTTTGTCCTTATGTATTGCAGCTTCGCCTCCAGAAGATCCTTTAACAATTCATCCTCGCTATAGTGCATTTTTGAAAGTATTCTTAACGCTGTCTGCGGCCCTATGCCGTAGACGGATAGCGCGATAACGCCTCTTCTTCCATAAGAATGGACAACGTCTGCAGTTCTCCTCAGGTCGGCGAGAAGCCTCGACTCCTCTTCAGACAGCCTTTCACCGCCCAGCCTCTTGTTCACTATTCCAACAAGATACCCTTTATACCCTGGCAGTATTGCGAGAAGAGTTGAGCTGCAGGAATAGCAGCGGGGTTTCTGCGGAAGATCCTTGATGGCGACTGGATCCTGCCTTTTCCCGCACTCCATGCATATAAGTTCAATCTTAGTATGCATTATGGCGTTTCTCATCCTCTCTAAAGAGTCAGCCTGCACCTGCTCCGGTGCAATCATCTCAGGAATCTCGGCATACTTGTTCAATATGTGGTATGACACTGGGGTTGGTTTCTCCATCGAGATGCGAGTCTCAACCCTGATTTTCCCACTTTTAATGGCTGAAACCACCTTTTTCACAGTTTCGACATCAACCTTCTCCTGCAGAACCTCCCGCATGGTTTCAACGTATATCGGCGTCTGCCTAAACCTATTGTAGAGATCAAGTAGCCTTTCTTCTCCCAAGGATAAGCCGCGTTCAATGGCGCCGAACCTTTCTGCAACGAACTTCATGTAGTACCCGAATGGAAATCTCCCCCTTATCCGAGCATGGAAATCCTTCTCAACCTCTTCAGAGTCGCTCGGCAAAACCTGTTCAACCAGTTGTCTGAAGTTAGACTGAGAAACCTCCA
>JAGTQU010000065.1:2820-3490 GCA_018396695.1 Candidatus Bathyarchaeota archaeon
CTGGTCAATTACGTAGCCGAGTGTTCTATTTGCCAACTCTCCTAGGCAGCAGTTTACTATTAAATATCGGTCGAAACCCTCTATCAGGATAAGATTGTCAGAGGGAACAGGAGCCCCGTTTTCCAACTGCTCCCGGATTTCGCCTACTATTTTCCGAGCAGCATTACTGTCTATCTGAAACTCTTTGCAAAGCCAGCTTACAGTTCGCTCCACCCCTCCTTTTCCCAGTTTTTCAGCAACCTTTCTCCGCAGTCCGCCGACCTCCTTTGCAAGCTCGTACGGTATTGCGAGGATCTCACCGTCCCAGCCGGGTAGGGCTGCTCTAGGATCCTCGACCGGCGTTACGTATACTCCCTCGTCAGAAATCCGCTCAATATTCCAAACCATGCCTCTGCAAATAAAGTGGAGCCCTACCCTTGCTCTGAGCATGATGAATTCTTCACCAACTATTCCTATAGTCCTGTTCGACGTAAGGTCGATAACCGGATACCTTCGCTCGTCTGGAATCATTGAGAGGTTGGAGAAATAATACTTTCTCGCTTTTTTAGACGGCATGATTCTGTCTCCTTCAAACCTTATTAGGCCGAGCTTGGAAAGAAAACCTGCAACTTTCTGAAACTCCTTCTTATCAAGCCTTCGGAAAGGGTATGCTCTGGATACTATTTCGAAA
>JAGTQU010000065.1:3498-4697 GCA_018396695.1 Candidatus Bathyarchaeota archaeon
AAGGCTTATCCCTCCGTGATCCAGGGAGAGACCAACTATCTGATGTGCAAGAACATCCAGAGCACCCTCGTGGATCTTCGTAGGCTCTACTTTCTCGCTCCTTGCCCTGCTTACTACAGCTATTGATTCGAGCGCATCATCCACGAATGCAGTCAATATCACCCCCTCAGATGTTAATCCAAGCCTGTGGCCGGACCTGCCTACTCTCTGAACGAAGGGCCCCACTTGACGTGGGGAAAGATACTGGATCACCAGGTCAACAGTGCCAATATCTATGCCAAGCTCTAGCGTCGAAGTGCAGACAATAGCCTTAGTCAAGCCTTTTTTAAAGCTGTCTTCTATCTTCTCCCTCTCCTCCCTAGATAGTGAACCATGATGGATGCCTATTTTAGGATCTAGGAAACTCAGTCTTAAAGCAAGCATTTCAGCAACCTGCCTACTGTTGACAAAAACAAGGGTGGAAGTATAGGTGTCGCAAAGATCCTTTATAGTTCTTATCCTTGCAGCAGCTTCTGGAGAAGTGTAGAGGGTGGTTGAAAGGTCGAAATCCTCCTCATCTGGCTGTGGCCATTCTATCCAATACCTGTAACCTTTCGGCACAGGAACCCTGATGACTTCAACCGGCCTCCTGCTTCCGGCGAGAAGTTTTCCAACCTTCTCAGGCGTTCCTACAGTGGCAGATAGACCTATCCTCTGAAAATCCCTACCAGTTATTTCCCCAAGTCTCTCTAGAGCTACGGCTAGCTGAACCCCTCTCTTGCTTTCAGCAATCTCGTGAATCTCGTCTATAACAATCCATTTAACATTTCTAAGGTTATTCTGCATTCTTCTACCTGGAAGTATAGCTTGAAGTGTCTCAGGAGTCGTTATCAAAATATCGGGAGGCTTTAAAGCCTGCTTTCTCCTTATTGAGGACGGAGTGTCCCCATGTCTCACATCCACAGATAAGCCCAGCAGGGTACACCATTTCACGATCCTCCTCATCATATCCCTGTTCAAAGCCCTTAACGGGGTGATGTAGAGGAGTGAGATCCCCCTCCTATTCTTAATACCGATAAGTTTAGACAGGACTGGTAGAAGTGCAGCTTCAGTCTTCCCGCTTCCAGTTGGAGCGATTAAGAGAACATTCATACCCATCATTATTAAAGGGATGGCTTTTTCCTGAGTCTCCACCAGTTTTTCAATCCCAATTTGCTTCA
>JAGTQU010000064.1:0-706 GCA_018396695.1 Candidatus Bathyarchaeota archaeon
CTCAGCGCTGTTGCTGATGTCCTCGGTCCTCATCGGGATCTCTTCCATCGCCGCGCCGCCTTGGAGCCGATCCCTGTAAAGATAGTATAAGGCTGCTACAACGATTATCGCGGTTATCATAGAGATCGGGGTCGCCTTCTCGAAGAAGTCGGTGAAGGAGAAGCCGGTGGCTGAGGCGATCATTACGTTCGGCGGGTCGCCGACGAGGGTGGCGGTCCCCCCGATGTTTGAGGCGAAGATCTCGCCGAGTACGAACGGCTTAGGGTCCATCCTCAGAAGCTCGGATATGTCTATGGTGATGGCCGTCATGAACAGGACGGTGGTGACGTTATCGAGCAGCGCTGAGAGGATGGCTGTCAGGAATAGGAATAGGATGAATATGAGGCTTGGCTTGCATGTGGCAAGATTCGCAACCTTCACCCCGATCAGCCTGAAGAAGTTAGCCTCGCTTAGAACCCCGACAAGGACCATCATCCCGAATAGGAGTCCCAAGGTGTTAAAGTCGACATAGCTTAACATCTCGTCGAAAGAGAGCACCCCAAAAAGCCACATGGCGGCAGCCCCAGCCATCGCCGCTATAGCCCTAGACCTCCAGCCGGTGGCGAAGAAGAAGTAAGTTGTGACGAATACTACGATCGCGACGAACTGAAGGCTCAGGAAAGGCAACATCGAGCTGCTCCTCCATGCCGACAGGATTAGACACGTT
>JAGTQU010000064.1:770-1571 GCA_018396695.1 Candidatus Bathyarchaeota archaeon
ATCTAAAGTAGGATTCTTATACTTAAAACCATATGGACGCTCGAGCCTGAGCCCCATTACGGAAGTTATCCGAGCTCGCTATGGCCATCCGCTGTTTATGTCAAGCCTCCATAAGTGAAACCCTGAAGAACTAGACCACTACTGAAACTTTAGGCAACACGTGGCGATGGCCATCTAAGCCTTGTCTAAGGGCGTCCTTTCGATTACGGGTTTAAGATCAGTATGGAACAGTTCAGGACGGCTGCGAAACTCACCCACGCTATATAGGGTATCAGCAGAAGCCCCGCAGCTTTAGATATCCTGAGAAAGCTCAAAATGGTTAACAGGATGGCGACCCATAGAATCACTATTATCACGAACCCGGCAAGCGGTGATCTGAGTCCGAAAAACGCGGGTGACCATACCGCGTTCAATATCAGTTGAATCAAAAACACTGCCAAAGCCGTCTTCACATGCGGCTTGTGAAGACCCTTGCTCCAGATGAGGTACACTGAAACCCCCATCAGTATGTACAAGGTAGTCCAGGCCGGAGCGAACAGCCAGTTTGGAGGTGAGAAGGCCGGTTTCCTTAACGATGCATACCACGTCGGGATAGCAGGCATCGTAAAGATAGAGCCTAAGACCCCGGCGAGTTGACAGACAAATATGCTTATTATCAATTTGACTATATTAGAGTATTTTACCAATATCCGACCCTCCCATCCCGACTTATTCGTATAGGTATAAATCGCCACACATAACTTGACTGCAAAGAATCTTGATCAGACTAGCTTATAAACCAAACAGTCTTCGTCGTATAGT
>JAGTQU010000064.1:1582-2160 GCA_018396695.1 Candidatus Bathyarchaeota archaeon
CGCTTAGAAGGACTAAGCGCTCTATTCTCAATGTTCAAGATATATTATAAACGAGCCGCCTCTTTAAGAAAAAATATGGATTGAAAGAGCGCTGGCTTGTCTGTTTCATTACTCTATCAGTTTTTCAGCTTCCTCTACAGGGACGGCCACCATCGATTCAGAGCTGGCAAGGTCACCGAACTGCATGGCGATCTTCATGTGAACCTTTTCGTCAGGACAGTCTGAAACTAAAACTGCGTCATACCTGCCGAGCGTAAAATACATCCCTAAGGTTTTCGCCCCCATTTTCTCAGCCTCTTTTAAACCTGCCTTTATTCTCTCCAAGTCAGCTTTTGACATTTTACTCCTCAACCTTACCAACGTGACAAAGAGCACAGTATTCACCTCCTTTTCATATCGGTCTTGACTATTATGACTACAATGGTCCCCATCACCCGTCACCGCGAGTGTGTAGGACCTAAGAACTCACAAGAAGTTAGGGGCTTCTCACTAATAAGACTTGTGTGTGCGCATGTAGAAGTGCGGGGGGTGGGATTCGAACCCACGAAGGCCTACGCCACAGGATTGCGTATCCTGTT
>JAGTQU010000064.1:2195-4761 GCA_018396695.1 Candidatus Bathyarchaeota archaeon
ATGTGGCCCTGCCCCTTTGGCCTGAATCCCGCTCCGCGAGGTTGTCAGCGAGTCTCGGGTACCCCCGCAGCGATGATAGTTGAATGTGCCGGCCACAGATATTAAAGCTTTAATCGAAGTCAGCTGAAATGGATCGGCATCGTAAGGGGAGTACCTAAACCTGTCTCGCGCGCTAAAGGTATGCCCTAAATGTAAGAGCTCTTATTGGGATAGGCTGAGGAGGACGTGGCGCAGATGAGAAATGAACAAAGACCGGCGACGCGAGATAAGGTTGAAAGTGTGGTATTTCGGGGGATGGCGCCTTTCCCCTCTACAACTTATGCTACCTTTGGCCTCTATAGATACCCTGCGAAGTTCATCCCTCACGTTGTCGCCTATGTCTTGAAGGAGTACGCTTCGCCCGGGATGAAGATATTTGACCCTTTCGCAGGCTACGGCACAGTAGGGGTCGTTTCCAGAATCTACGGTTACGATTATGAGCTTTGGGATCTGAACCCTATGATAGAGATTCTCCACTCTATAGCAGTTATGAAACCGATAAGGGTAATGATGGAAGACGTATTCGGAGAGATCGCTTCATCAAGGGAGGAGTTTACCCCTCGCTGGTCAAGAATCAATTATTGGTTTCCCGAAAAGTTCCTCCCCCTCTTACGTAAGGTGTGGGGTTATTATCATTCTTTGCCTGATAATGCTCTAAAGAATATCCTGACGATCCCACTCCTTAAAGCTACAAGATTCTTCTCCTACGATGACATGCAGAGGCAGAAACTCTCAAAATCTCTGAAGTCTCAGATACGAATTAGCGAGCTTTTATCCTCGAATTGGGAAGAGAAATTCTTCCAATTATTGAAACAAGAGTTGATCAGAGTAATGAAAGGGATACAAGACTATCATAGATTATCCCCTAAAAATACAAGAAGCGTTGTAAAAGGTGGTGTGGACACTTTCACAAACTGCTTGGAAGAAGAAAAGGACATTCTCATAACCTCGCCACCCTATCTACAGTCACAAGAATACATTCGCCAAGCTAAATTGGATCTATTTTGGTTAGGCTTTACAGAAGAAGAAGTAAAAAGGCTAAGTAGATTAGAAATACCCTATCGCGATATAGAACCTTACCCAACATATTCCAAGACGTTTCTTGAGTGTGAGCAAAGAATTAGGGAGCCGCATATTCGAAAAATCTTTGATAGATATTTTTGGGGAGTTCTTGGGTCTCTAAGCCGTCTACAGGAAAAAATCTCAACCTACCTCTTTCTTTTCGTCGGTCATACGAGTACAAGGGGGATGGCTATTCCTATAGATAAAATCTTCATCGAACATTTTACCGAATTAGAGTGGGAACACGTAGTGACCTTAATAGATAAGATCGTGAGTCGGAGATTATTCGATTATCAGGTTAATCCGGCTACAGGAAAGAAAGATGCAAGGACTCCAGTAGAAAACTTAGTCGTTCTAAAAAGATCATGAGCTCAAGTTAGGATACCGAACTCCTTTGTCTTACCGATTACAAACTCCCTACTTTTACAATACCCCAATGTCCCATAATTGTCTTTTAGTTGCCTGATTTTATTCAATGAAATTAGCTTTTGCCAAACTCCTCTATGAGTATAGTAAGGATGAGAAATATGGTTCAGGCCCCCCTCCGTGAAATGCACACAACTATGCAATCGGAAAGTTTTGGAGACTGAATGTTAGGTTTTAACCCCTGACTTGTAGGTTCTATCAACTCCTCCCCTTGAACCTCCCAAAAAGTTCACGGATTTAGTTACTGTCTTTTCTGGATCATGATTATGTCCTCTGTCCCGTCGCTCATTCTTCTGACCACAATAATATCGTAGGGGGAAAGGGGTAGATCGACCATTGAGACGTTCCCATATCTTTTCATCAATATGCCAACAGACTATTTTCTCGTTAGCAAACCCTTCTATGGAAGCCCGACGGCCCCTCTCCTCCGAGCTTCTGATCATAATGTTATATCGCCCAACATTCGCCTATTATGATTATCTTCTTAAGCCAAAATAAGTATCTCTCTAAAGGTTGATGAATAATCAGGTAAAGCATATGCTCTTTAACAGCATAATTTTTAAGCTTAGAAGAATATTATACTCTTGGATGATATGTGATGTCTGGGATGCTTTTTATTCCTCCCCCTTGGATTGACCCAGCGTATTTCCTAACCAGCTTGGTTTGGACGCTGATACGTAGCTTCGTCACATTCCTAGTATGCATAATTCTTGGAGTAATAGGGTTAAAACTTCTCGACAAGACGACCCCGATCTTGAGCGAACTGCGCGATATTAAGGGGCATAGTCTTTCAACATCGCTGTTCGCCGCCGGGATTTTCATCTTTGCTGCTTTGACAATCTTAGGGTCGGTGACAGCACCGTTGCCGATAGGTTTCTCATCAAGGCTGGGGCAGGCCGTTAACCCTGTTATGCTGCTCATCTATAGGCTCGTCGCACTGCTTGCGGGCTTCATTATCTCAATACTGTTCACTTTTATTATTATTAGAATATTGGCTTATGTCGAGCCTTTCGGGATAGACCTAGATGATATTAAGAAG
>JAGTQU010000025.1 GCA_018396695.1 Candidatus Bathyarchaeota archaeon
AAGGGGATCGAGTGAGACTATTAGCAGATCTACTTTAAGGTTATTGTTTAAACGGATCGTGCTTTTCCTAGACCCTTTCGAAAGAATACTGTCAATATTAGGCATAGAGGCGAATCTTTCTATAACCTTTCTAGGGTTATTTGAGGCGACGAGAATATCTATGTCTCCGATAGTCTCCTTCCTCCGACGTACAGATCCTACAACATCAGCCTTCAATACTTCTCCAGAAGCCGCAAGATGATCGACAATCGCTCTTTCTAAGCCTAGAATAGCTCCAAGAAGGAAGCGCTCTCTACTCGACTTGAAGGCTTCAATACTTTTCAGAATGTTTGCCTCGATTTTCTCCCCGAACCCCTTCAGAAGTTTTATCCTGCCCTCTCTTGCAGCTGTTTCAAGCTCCTCTACTGTTGTAACCCCTAGCTCCTTAGAGAGCCGAATCGCTAGCTTAGGTCCTATTCCTTCAAGCTGCATCAACTCCCTCACCCCTTGGGGTAGAGACTCTTTCAGCTCTTCGAGTTCAACGCTGGTCCCAGTGTCTAGGATCTCCTCTATGATCCTGGCTATACCCTTTCCAATATCAGGGATAGACGTGAGATCATTCTCTCGACGATATTCCTGCAAGTCTATGCTAAGGGAGGCGATTCTTCGAGCAGCCTTTAGAAACGCTCTGCTCCTGAATAGGTCCCCCTTGATGGCGAAGATCTCACCTAGTTCAAAGAGGGTTTCAGACACCTTCGAGTTCAAGCCCATCTTTCGATAAAATGTGAGGTTATCCGCATTCTTAAAGTTGAAATACTTCTTCGAGACTCTTCGTTTATTCGATATGAAGGAAGAACTGTTTCAGCATCTTAAAGAAAGGGATATAGTTGATCTCGCATCGGAGCTGATCAAGATCCCAAGCTTCACGACGAAGGAGACGCCTGCAGCAGAGTTCATGCGCGACTTCTTCGAAGACAACGGCTTCGAAATAGAGATGCAAGAAGTGCAACCAGGCAGAAAGCAGGTTATAGCTAGGCTTAGAGGGAGTGGAGAAGGGAAAAGTTTGATGTTTAACGGCCACTTAGATATCGACCCTCTAACAGAATCTTGGAGATGGGATCCATTCGAACCAAAGGTTGAGGGTAACAGGCTATGGGGTGCGGGCATCCATAATATGAAGTCTGGCGTTGCTGCGATGGCGATGGCTGCAGTAGCCATAAAAAAGTCGAACGTAAAATTGAAAGGCGATCTCGTGGTCGCGTGCGTGGTCGGAGAACTCCAAGGCGGTGTAGGGACGGTACACCTTGTAAAAAGTGGGGTGAAGACGGACATGGCGATAGTTCCCGAGCCGTATAGTGTTGAGAACATATTGACTAAGAGTGTTGGGGTCCACCAATTCGCAATTAACACCATCGGAAAGAGCGAGCACATTAGCAGAATGGAGGAGAGTATAGACGCCATTCGGAAGATGTTGAAGGTCATCGAAGAGATAAGCAGTATCAACTTTGATGTCTACGATCCGGATCTGCCCGGTGCTCCAAGATGGGTAGTAGGCAGCATCATAGGCGGGCGCAGCAGAGACTATGATTTAGCCGGGCCCTATAACATTCCTGACTTTTGTACGATTATCATCGACTTCCGCTATCCCCCTGGATTGACAATAGAAAAAATAAATGAGAAATTCATCGAGATGCTTGAAGGAATCAAAAAGAAGGATCCAGAGTTCAAATACGAGTTCGAATATCCTGTGAACCCGAGATTCAGAGTTGGCGGGACTCCTATGCCTCCTATGGGAGTCAGCCCAAACGCGGAGATAGTGCAGATCCTTAAAGAATGTCATAGGCAGGTTACAGGATCATACCCCAGGCGGATAGGTGCGGTGCCACCTTACAGTTATTGCGGCAATGACACGGCTCATCTTGAACGTGCGGGAATCGACTGCTGTCTCTACGGACCTAGAGGATACCCTGACGAAGTTGAGAAGCATGTCCGTATAGATGAAATGGTCACGTGTTCGAAGGCTCTCGCCTTGGCAGCTATGTCAGTTTGCGCTTCAGAAAAATAAACAGCCCCTAATTTTTCTGTGCACACAGGAAGATTCCAACAAGCGTGACCGTGCCGCCGATAATCGTCATCGAATTAGGCACCTCTCCGAGGAATATGAAAGCAAGTATACTCGCTCCTATAGGCTCTCCCAGAAGGCTTGTTGAAACAACGACGGCTTTTACATATTTTAGAGCCCAGTTATACAAGGTATGACCTAGGATCATCGGGATTAAGGCTATGAGTATGAAAAGAACAAACTCTTTTAGAGAATATGATACTAGGCTTGTCTCAGTTAAGAGACAGCTTAACGCAAGGAAGACCGTCGACGCCGCATAGACTGGAGTGGCATAGGAGTATATGCTGAGGCTCTGTCTCATCTTCCCACCTCCTAGTATGTATATTCCGAGCATTATCCCTCCGATGAACGCTAGAAGGTCTCCTTCGAGATTCGTTCTGCTTAGACTCAAGTCACCGTAGCTGATCAAGAGGATGCCTGTGAAGGCTAGGAGTATCCCTGCTAACATTCTCCTAGTAAAGGGTTCACGGAGGTAAAAATATGAAAATATAGCGACGAAAATAGGGTCTACGTGGACTAGGATGGTTGAGTTGGCGACTGAAGTGAAGCCTAAACTCGTTATCCAAGTTGCAAAATGTATGGCTAAGACTCCGCCGATTAGAATGAGGTTTAAAACGTTTTTTAATCCCGCAGTCTTCAGATCTTCAAATCCACGAGTCGTCATGAACATTGAGGCTAGGAACATGGTGGCGAAGAGAAGCCTGTAAGTCGCTATGGCAAGTGGATCCGCTTCACATATTTTAATGAGTATTGAAGCCGATGAGACGGCTAGAATGCTGATGAATATCGCTACGTTCGGAGGGATTAGAGGTTTTTCACTCATCAACCATCAACAAATCGAATTGGTTTCGCTAGACCCTTCTCCTGCATTTAGCCAATATATCATATAAGGCGTCTGCATCAAGCTCTAACGCGGTAGTAGGCATCTCAATCTCCCAGTTCTCCAAGACTTCCGGCTTAAGTTCCCCAGCATATCCAATTAGATGGCCCTCGACTTTCACGTTCATCCCCCTCCCCTCTATGAAGCAGGTGATGTCCGAAGGCTCGATGTTGATGTTCCTGATCCCGAGGTTATCGATGATGCTGATTGTGACGGATTTAATCTCTGAGAAGTTCGACTTAGCGTGGCATAGGGCTACAGCCAGCCTCTTAGCGGTTTTAGCACCAGTATCCTCCTCAGGATCTAATATTAAAACTTCAGCCACTTCGAAAATATTCTGAGGATATGGGTGATGCTTGTTCAGGCTTAAAACTTCAAGAAGACTAGGGATAAGCCTATTCCTGACTATATTATACTCTTCGTTTTTCGAATTCTCCGCTTCTGCGACAGGCTCTTCCGGTAGGCACATTTTCTTAAATAATTTAACCCGGTTCGTCATCATGAAAGTCACAGTCTCTAGAAAGCCGTAGCCTACTAGAAGGTTTCTTAGACTCCGGCAGAATATTTCAAGCGGATCTTCTCCAGCCGGTGAAGCTATGGGAGGTATCTCAGGAACAAACTTATCGTATCCATACGCGATTGCTATATCTTCAACCAAATCCATCTGGTGCATGATATCTGTTCTATAGCTTGGAATAAGAACCTTCAAAGCCTCCTCAAACTGAACCCCGTATCCCATTCTCTCCAGATATGCTGAGACCTGTTCATGAGTGAGGTTAACGCCTAGCAGATCGTTAACATAATCTAAGGCAAGATTCATTTCACGTGGCTTAAGATTAGGAGATGCCACAACCTTATCTGGATACTTGTTTGAAACTTGGTAGATTCCAGCTCCTCTATCAGCGAAAGTCGTTACAATTATGTTTAAAACCTCATTCATGGCTTTCCAGTCTGTGGATGTCACATCGATGAAGATGCTGTCCGTTGCCTCATCTATTCTAGTATGCTCTGAGTTGATGATAGGAGGCATCGAGAGAACCATGCCTTTAGAATCCATCAATATAGGGTATCTTGCCATCCCCTCCAATATCCAAGCATATTCGACGCCCTTAGGCAAATCGCTTAGAATCTGACTCAGGGTCATCTCGGAGCGTTCTCCTAGGGGTCTGAACTTGAACTCCGGCGGCTTCGTAGTGTATATGACGGGAAACTTTATAGGTTTAAGATCATGGAGCCCTATAGACACCTTCCGCCTTTTCCGCCCGTGCGTGACATGGAGCTTCTCTTGCATCTGAATAATCGACCTGATGAGGGAGTCATCGAACTCGATGTTCTTAATGACGGCTGAGCAGAAATAGGGTCTCACATCCCGCACTTCTTCAGCCACGATGGAAGTGTAATCAGATTCTAAAACTTTATAGTTTCTGAGACCAGTATTGAACCCCATGAATGAGGCGTAGGAACGGGCTAATCCTTCAACAGACAACATGTCTGGTCTGTTCGGGAAAACTTCGATAGAGAAAGAGTCTTCAGAACTCCCTTCCCAGGAGACCCCCATCATCGGCATCGTTTCAGATAGTTCCTCGATGCTCAGATCCTTGCCGAGCAGTTTCAAGAAATCTGATAGCTTAACCTCAATAACAGGCATAATCTACTCCACCCAGATCTCGGCTTCCCTCAACTGTCCTATATCGTTGCTATACAGTGTGCGGATATTGTTGATGCCGTAGTGACGCATCACTATCCTATCAAAACCTGGTCCCCAAGCTAGGACTGGTACTTCAAAACCTATCAGGGGCTTCACCACCTCCGGTCTGAACATACCTGCTCCGAATAGCTCAGTCCACGACTGTTTTTCCTCTATCCAGACCTCTGCTTCCAGAGACATCTCAGTATATGGGAAGTATCCTGGTCTAAACCTGAATTTCTCGAGTCCAAGCCTTTCCAAATACTCTTTAAGGTAGCCGAGCAGGTTGCGAAATGTTACACCCTTCCCGACGACTATGCCATCCGTCTGGTAGAACTCCATCAGGTGGTTCCAGTCTATCGTTTCGTTTCTGAAGACTCTGCCAACGGAGAAGAACTTCGCCGGAAGGTCAGACTCCTTAAGGCCCGCCAGAGTATTTACAGACAGGCTTGTAGTGTGCGTTCGCAGACAGCATCTGCTTGCGAACTCTGGATCCCATTTATATTGCCAACCCGTCGAGCCAGTCTCCCATCCGTTTTCATGAGTTGCCTTAACCCTGGAGACCAGACGCTCGTCCGGAAGTCTGCCCTTATACGGCGTCTTCATGTAAAACGTGTCTGCGAGATCACGTGCCGGATGGTCTTGAGGCTGGAAGAGAGCGTCAAAATTCCAGAAAGCTAGCTCCAAGATCGGTCCTTTCATCTCTTTGAAGCCCATCTCAACCCAGAATCGCCTAATATAGTCGATGACTTGGCTTATGAAATGCCTTTTACCAGGGTAAACTTTAGGGGCAGGCAGAGTGACGTCGTATCTCTGAAAACGGGCCTCTCTCCACTCCTTATATCTGAGGTGGTTTGGAGTTAACTGGGTTATGAGTTTTTCATCCGAGATATGTTCCAGGGATAATGCTACCGACTCTCCGAATCCGGTCAACTTGACTCTCTTATCTGTAGCCTCGGAGACGTCTACTAGCCCACGTTTAAGCATTAGAGTTATTTTTCGCTTGGCAGCTTCGTCTAGTAGTTCCTCCTCCATAGGAGACTCCATTAGCTTGTGGAGAATCTTCTCATCCATCACCTGAGTCTGGAGGGCTTTTCGACCGTTCGTCGTCAGCTTCAGCTTCCCCCCGCTTATCGTCCCCCATTCATTGACTCTAACCCAGGCGAGGGCGATGTCAAGAGGGTGGAACCTTTCCTTCAACTGTGCTATCTCGATCCCATCGTCTCCAACTGTTTGGAGAAGCCTTTTTTCAGGCAGCCCCTCCCTCGCATATTGGCGACCCTCCTCGGTTAAACGGAACTCCCTACGCTTCTTCTGGCTCACTGAGATGATCCCTTTCGTTTCAGACCAATCGCAGGCTCTCTCTATGGCGTCCCTGCTGAGCCCAGTCTCGTCAACGAGTTGGTCGACGGTTAGTTCACCCCTATCCTTCAATAATGAGATTATCTTCCTCTCATTCTCATGTAATTCTGACGCGACAGATTCTGGGTTCAAGTGTCCACCTACCAGATTAAGAAGTTTACAACAAGTTTTAAAGGTTCATATAAATTCTGTGATTTTTCGCTGCGTAACAGTTTGCTTAAGCAGATACCCTGAACCTAGCCAATGCTCTAATCCTATGCTAAGCCTACTTTCAACGAATTTTAAGGCTGTCTCTAGGCTATTAAACTTGAAAGGGATCTGCCTCATAGCGTTTCGAACGTTCTCCCTTACCTGCCAAACCCCGAGAGGAGCAATATAATTAGGGTAGGATTCTCTAAAAATGAAGACTCGGGCTTGTCTCTTAGCCTTATAGAGGTGCTCCAAGACTGCGAGTCTTCCTGAATAGTAGCACCCGCCCATAGAGGCATATGTTGTCCTCCCGTCAAACCCCTCCCAATCGGTTATAATTACAGTGTGCCGGGTTGAGGGGTTCCAAAGAGTCTGAGGGTACCAAGCCTCATAGGCTTCATAGCTCCAAGCCTCTGGGACGAGAACCACTATGAAGCGGTTACCGAGGCGGTTCGACTCATAGACTTCAAACTGGTTGATTTGCGGATACTCTTTAACCTTCTCCGAGAGGTATTTAGAGAGTATGTCGTCGACGGCTGTGATGCTCCAACGGGTCGGGACTAGTCTGCGATTCTTCTCTAATCCGAAATTCCCTAGGCTGAACGCTCTCTGAATATCGTTTACGGAAACCCCTTTTTGATAGAGGATTTTCGCTGCTTCTGCTGCCCTGAGGTCTGTATCATAATATGCCTTCTCCATCTCAGGCTGCCATCTAATGTAGCTCAAATTTATACGCTCGAGTGGCGCGGTGGGGCCTATAGGTTGAATATCGTCATCCATGTAAAGCCTCTTAGTGGGAGGCTTCTTCAAAGTCAACTCGGTATCCACGTAATGCTCCGAAAGAGAGAGCTCTCTAGTCTGTTCGAGAATCTTCACGGAGTCTTGTTCTTTAACGTGAACCCTATACATGCCTCTTATAAGCTGCGAGCGAAATTCGATGATCTCTTCAATAGGCTTCTCTAGCCAAGACTCAGGCTGATCGAGTATTGAAGTATCTCCGTGAAAAGGCGGAGTCATAGGTCCGACGTAGACGTAAGGGTAGCCGAATCTGCCCACAAATACGCTTGGAGGAGACGCCCCGTCTATCGATAAGCCTTTAATGCTGCGCCAAATTCTGAGATGCGACGTAAGCTGAACGATCAGTGGACAGTTTATCTTGCCGCACAGCATTTTTGAGCCTTTACAGATGGCGCATAATCCTCCTCTAGGAGCCTGAAGCCTAAGATAGTCTGGATTATAATCGAGGGCTATACCGAACTCGGCGTCTACCTCCATTAAATCTCTTAGCCAGATATTCCGAGGCTTAACTATTTTTGCTACCCGCTTAGGCAACTCAAATGATTTGGAAAGAGAAGGGGGATAAATATGTTTGGGGGTTAAATTTATCTCGATAGGTAGAATTGTTGTACTGAGAATTGAATGGGAATAATCGTAGACAATGTTTCATTTATGAGTGATGGATGTAGATTATCGGGGCGGCTATATCGACCTGAGGTTAAGGGGAGATACCCCGCCGTCGCTTTATGTCTAGGTTTCCCTGGAGACACTAAACACACAGATTTGGCTGAAGACTTGGCTTTCAACGGTATAGTAAGCCTAATCTTCTATTATAATGGAGCATGGGGAAGTGATGGAGAGTTCAGCTTTTTAACTCTGGACCAGTCAACCAGAGATGCGGTGAGATTTCTATCGTCACAGGATTTTGTTGATCCGGGAAGAATGGGATTGATTGGTCACTCTATGGGATCGGTCCCATTATCTAAAAATTTAGCTGAGAACCCTAGACTGAAAACAGGTGTTTTCATCGGTCCAGTTGCCGATATATCAACGTGGACTATCAAAGAAGCTATTCAGATCATAGTTCCCAGGCTATTAACCATGGCTCAGGGGAAGCTGAGGGGCTTAACAGAAGAAAAGATCTTGAAAGAATTGCCCATAGTTGCGGAAAAACTGAACCCTGTAGACCTGATAAAAAGCGTGAAAGCCTCGATAATGGTCATTGTCGGGTCAAACGATTCTGAGACTCCTCCAGAAATGTGTAGACTATTATACGAAGGAGCCGAGTCTACTAAATCTTGGGTCCTAATCGAAGGAGCTAACCATGTCTTCAGCGAGCATAGGATGCCTCTGATAAACTCTGTAGTAAGCTGGCTGAAAGATAAACTATGAGTTGCCAGTAAACACGTTTTTGCAAAAATGTTTACTGAAAAGTATCCGACTCTAGATTAGGATGTGCGTGTAAGGGACAGAAAGTTTAATCGTCTATAAAATTAGAGTTTAACTGGAGATAGGGCTGCACTTGTTTTTAACCGGGCGAATCTCTGTAGAATCTTCGAGACCGGCGTTAATGAGCCATATTTCATCAAGGGCTAATCTCTCAGATGAATCTGAGGAGAGGGGATTTTTTGGATAATGAGAATATGAACGTTTTGAGACGGGTCAATGAGTGGAAACTCAAGTTAATAGACCTTAGCAGGAGGAATCAGCTGATCTATTTTACTCCTAGAAGTTCAGTGATCGAGTTAATCAGCCCAGATCTTAATACAATTTATTCGAGGCTAGTTAAGGGAAGAGAATGGAAGATATTTCAGCCAGCCTTGGAAAACCCCCTCGCCTTTGAAAAGCAGGATAAGCTCATCAGGCTTAAATCTAGAGAAGAGCTTATCCCTTCCGTAGAGGACCCCAAAATACTCGAGAGGGCTCTGAGAAACCTGTATAGACGCTCCATCTCCGAGTACCGTGAGAGGGGCGTCAGGATCCTCTATGTCACGCTTGCGAACCTGAAATGGAGAGAGCTTGAGTCAGCTGAGGAGATAAAATCCCCCCTACTTTTAATCCCTGTCGAAATAGTCAAAGAGCGTCCCCATGAGCCTTACAAGATTAGGGTTCCAGACGGTGAAGAAGCTTTAATCCTAAACCCGGCCCTCGCATTGAAATTGAAGAACGATTATAAAATCGAGCTGCCTCAGCCACCGGATCCGGAAGAGCTAAACATTCAAGTGTTCTTCGAGAAAATAACCGCTTCAGCACCTAGCCTAGGCTGGAGCATAGAGCCGAAGGCTCATCTAGGGTTATTCTCGTTTTACAAGCTAGTTATCTACAAGGATCTCGAAGAGCATACCGACAAGATCGTCAAGCACCCGATAGTGCGTGCCCTAGCCGGTGTAAACCCCGGAAATCTGGTAAGGGACCATCTCCCTAAGGAGGAGGATCTAGACAGGATCCTAGAGCCGCATAATATCTTCCAAGTTTTAGATGCGGACAGCAGCCAGCAGCTATGCATCCAATACGCACTTACCGGTCAATCCTTTGTGATGCACGGTCCTCCGGGTACAGGGAAGAGTCAGACGATAGCAAATATCATCTCAGAATCCATAGCTGCAGGCAAGAGTGTTCTATTTGTTAGTGAGAAGATGGCTGCGCTCGAGGTCGTCTACAATCGGTTGAGAGAGTGTGGTCTCGACGAATTCTGCCTTGAGCTTCACAGCCAGAAGGCGAATAAAAGGGAGGTCGTTGCCGAACTAGGCAGATCGCTTACCGAGCATCTGAAACCGGGGCGGGGTATTTCTGAGGCTGAGATAGAAAACCTTCGAGAGAGAAGGGACAGGCTGAACAGTTACGTCGAGGCTCTTCATAAAGAAAGGCTGCCGATAGAGGCTTCGGCTTTCGAGCTTCTAACATACTTGAATAAACTTAGAGACATCCCCTTCGTCAACTCAAACTATCCGTATTTCGGCTCGTTGACGCCTAAGAAGCTCCTGGAATTGGATGACCTCATCCGCCGGTTAATGAATGTCTGGCAGGTGGTTGAAGAGGAGGATTTTCCGTGGAAGGGATGCAAGGCATCAACCTTCACCTCTGAAATAAAGACGGAATGGATTAGCCTGCTTGAGGATTCGATCTCCGCTTTAAACCAGTTGATGAGGGAGGCTGAAAGTTATGCGAGGAAGATAGGGCTTAATCCGCCGAAGATTATGTCAGAATGCGAGTGGCTTGGAGAGGTCTCCGGGATTTTGAAAGCTAATCTAAAACCCCCTTCAAGCTGGTTTGAAGAATATGATCTAACCCAGCTGGAGAGAAAAGCCGAGAAAAACAGGGTGGAATACTCAACTTACTGGACTCGGAGGAGATCCCTAGAGCAGTTCTACGACGGGCGCTTCCTACGATTACCCTTAGGCAGGTCTCGAGAGTTAGAGATCGCTTACGATAGGTTAGCAGAAGTCTTGAACATTTCAGGAGACAACGAAAACTTTCTGTTCGAATCATCCGAAGAGTTTTCCTCCTACCTTAAAAAAATTCCAGAAAAACTGAAAACTTGGAAAGAGACGGCTTTGAAACTTTCCTCAATGCTTGGACTATCGATAAACTGCGGCTCGATCTCTGAGATAAGAGACGTCTGCGAAGTCTCTTGCCTCTCCGGAGAAAAGATCAAACCCGAAGCATCTTGGCTAAACAAAGAGAAGCTTAAAGAGGCGAGAAGAGTCTTCGAGGAAGCTAAGCGGGATTATCTGCGCTTAGATTACCTTCGCGGAGAATTAAAAGAGTATAAAGAAGACTTGTTGAAGCTAGATCTCGATAATCTCATCGAATGGCTTGAAGGGCCGGGGTCTTCTTCTCTCAGATATTTTAGACCAAAATACTATGAGATTAAACGAGTATTATCGAATGCAAACAAGATGGGCAGGATGCCTAAAAGCATCTTAAACGACCTTAAGATGGCGAAAGAGCTTCGTCTTCTAGAAGAGAAGGTTAAATCTCGCCGAGAAACCATTAAGAAGACCCTTCTCTCATACTCTCAAGCGCCTCGTCCAGACTTCGACTCAGCGGATAAAGCGTTAAAGATAGCTGAGCGTGCATTAAGGACTATTAGAACTGGAAAGGCGTCTGAAGCCCTTATAAAGAATCTATCAAAGGGAGGCATACCCGATGAGGCTCTTATAAAAACAAGCCGAGAGCTAAGAGACGCATTAACAGCATGGCTTTCTGAAACAAAAAAGTTTGAAGCGTTGATACCCCTCAAAAAAATGTCTAAAACTGGAAGACCGTTACTAAGGAGCCCGCTGGAGGATGTTTCATCCTGGGCTGAAGAGCTCAACGAAAGACTAGTCCACGTTATAACCCTTTCAGCCGACGCTCTAGCAACCCGGATCTCGAAACACCCGCCCAACTATAGGCGATTAATCTCCGATCTGAGGGAGGCGGAGGCCTTGCAAACCTTCGAATCTACTGTTGAAGCCCTTCGAGAGGAGAATTCTAAAGATTTTGGAAGAAAATTCAGGGGCATAGATACTGACTGGGATGAAATAAAAAAATCAATCGACTGGACTCGGAAGGTTCGCAGTATTCTAAGATCCGAGGTCCCGAAGCCTTTGATCGCAGCCGTATCAGAAGAAGCTGAAGAGGATTTACAGCATCCCGACTTTAGCTTGCTGGAAAAAGTCTATTCAGCGATAGATGCGATAAATGAACGTTTCGAGAAGCCGTTATGGAAGGATCCGAAGAGCCTTGATTTATTCGAGCTGGAATCCAAGCTTATGAAGCTCCTTTCAAGGATCGAAGATCTCCGAATCTGGGTGGATTATAAAGATCTTGAAAGAAGTTTGGAGGAGGCAGGGCTTGGGAGATTCCGCTCAGAGCTCGTTCAAAGAAGAGTAGGGCGGTCTCAATTACTAGACTATTTCCATAAATCGATATACCAAGGTTTAGTTGAGAGAATATTCCGCGAGGACCCGTTTCTTGAAAACTTCCGTGGGCAAGATCATGAGCAACTGATCTCTGAGTTTCGGAGGCTTGATCGAAAGTTCGTAGAATTATCTTCTTCACGGGTTATAAGAAAAGCCAATGAATTGAGGCCGCAAGGCTTGATCCTGCAGGCTCCAGACTCTGAGATAACGATCCTTCAGAGGGAGGCGATGAAAAAGAGGAAGCATCTGCCCATTCGAGACCTATTCGATCGCATACCCAACCTTCTTAGGAGGCTTAAACCCTGCTTGATGATGAGCCCGATCTCTGTGAGCCAATTCCTCATCCCAGAGAAGCTGCATTTCGATCTCGTCGTATTCGACGAGGCATCTCAGATCTATACCGAAGACGCGATTGGAGCGGTTTACAGGGGCGATCAGCTCATAGTTGCTGGCGATAACAAGCAGCTTCCGCCTACACCGTTCTTCAAATATACGCTTGACGAGGATTTCGACTGGGATGAGGAGGCTGGATACGAGTTTGATGTTTTCGACAGCGTTCTCGATGAATGTATGGCGATAGGTCTGCCAGTGAATATGCTAAGGTGGCATTATCGGAGCAAACATGACGCCCTCATCAACTTCTCGAATGAAAGATTCTACGATAAAAAGCTGATTCTATTCCCTTCCTCCTATAAGTATCATGAAGATTTGGGAGTGAGGTTCGTATACGTGCCTGACGGGATCTATGATCGGGGAGGGGCTAGAAACAACCTTAAAGAGGCTGAGGTCGTGGCAGACCTCGTCTTCAGCCATTTCAAGGATCATCCTGAGAAGAGTCTAGGAGTGGTCACATTCAACCTAAGCCAGATGAACACCATCCAAGACATAATCGAGCAGAGAAGAGCTGAAAATCCCGAGTTCGAACAGTTTTTTGTTGAAAACAGGCTTCATGGATTCTTCGTTAAGAATCTGGAAAACGTTCAAGGCGACGAGCGTGACGTGATGATATTCAGCGTAGGATATGGGTACGATAGAGATGGAAAAATCACTATGAATTTTGGACCATTGAACAAGCCTGGGGGAGAAAGAAGGCTGAACGTCGCGATCACTCGAGCAAGGGAGAAAGTCATCATCGTTAGCTCGATCAGATACTTGGATTTCGACCTTTCAGCGACACAAGCCCCCGGTGTCATAAGCCTTTACTACTATCTTTTGTATGCTGAGAAAAGAAGAGAGGCTGAGGAAATCGAAGAAACCGTCAGAGACGAATCCACATGGGTTCTGATAAAAGATGTATTGGATGCTATAAAGGATCTTGGCTACAATGGGGTTCCAATGGTAGGATCAAGTATTTTCAGAGTTGATATAGGCGTTCAGGACCCGAAAAACCCTGAAAAATATGTTCTAGGGATCCTGTGCGACGGAAAAGGCTACGCATCCGCTTCGACTGCAAGGGATCGGGATAGGCTTAGACAGCAAATTCTGGAGAGCCTCGGTTGGCGGATCTACCGAATCTGGACGCCTGACTGGGTTCAGAACCGGAATACATCCATAAGAAACTTGCATAAGGCTATCGAAGAAGCGATACTCTCTAAGAAGACTCGAACACCTAGAGATGTGAGACCTCTGAAGACCAACGAGTTTCGGCAAATAGACATCGTGGAAGCTAGATCCGATGAGCTACCAGAAGTAACCCCGTATTCGTTAGTAGAGCTTACTCCGAGACGAGACTTAAGAACACTATTAAAGTTTGATAAGAGTAGATTTCTACAAGGATATATCAGCGAAGTTAGAAGCCTCTTACCCCGTATCGTTTCAGCCGAGGGCCCAATCCATTCTGAGAGGGCTCAGAGGAGGATAAATAGCTGCCTTGGGTTGAAACGCAACACGCCTTATCTGCGAAAGGCGTTCGATACCGTGCTGAGAGAATGTTTAGAGACGGGGGCGCTGAATAAGAGGGGGGAGTTTTTGTGGCCTAGAAGGGAGATTGAAATCAAAGTTAGAGCCCCCGTTCATGGAGTAGAGGAGACGTTTAGACGTATTGAGGAGATTCCTCCCGAAGAGATAAGGAAAGCCGTAATGCTTTGTGTGGAACACTCCTTCTCCATTAGACTAGAGACGCTGATTTCTGAAACTGGCAGAGTTTTCGGATTCAGACAGTTAGGTGATAAGACTAGATTAGTCGTCTCGAAGATCATAGAAGAGATGGCTAGGGATGGAGTGTTAACTATCATAGATGGCTATGTTAAAATGAAAAATAGATAGTGAAAAACGGTTTGAATAGTGCACCTCTCTTTCTCGAAGATGCCCGGGCTAAAACACCTCATATTAAGTTTAGGATAGCGCCGCCGAAAGTTTGCACTGCTTATAAGCAGAAAAGCTGCTGCTTTTTGTATGCTATTTCAAAATTTTGTCGCTTAAATATAGTACTCGAATTTGGGGCATGGCTTTCCAAAAAGGTCATTAAAGAATCTGCCACTCTTTGGCAATGTTGAGGGCTAGAGTTCTTTCTTTACTTTAGCCGGTTTTTCCGGTCGCTAAATCAGAGGAAGAAGCTGTACCCGTTACGAGGACTGTTAATCAAGCTTAAGTTAAATTCCGCGAGGTTTAGGCCTGTTTTTTATGCCTATTCCAAATCTATTGCTGCTTTTAAGAGTTTCTTTTATGCTTTTTCGCGTGAGCGTGTTACGCTGGGGTCTCGGTGTTGATTTTTCGGGCTATTCTGTAGTCGCTTAGCCCTTGTTTTGCAAGATGAAGAATGATGCGTTCTCGTTCTGTAAGGTTTATTGAGGCTTATCTTTCTGGAAATTTGCCTAAATAGGTTATGATCCTAAATAGGCTAAATAATCTATTTCTGTTTTCTATTGTACAAACTGAGATTGCTTAATACCTTTATATGCCAGAGAAACAGTCTGACAGAAAACATGAGCGGACTAAACCAAGGCATACGATACTATCTGCTGGTCGTAGTAGTAGGGCTTTTAGCAGCAGCCCTATCAATAGCCTTCTACCTGTTATACTTGCTCCTATCCAGCTTGCGTCAGCGGGCACTGGAATATTCAACAGTCGCCCTGATACCTTTAGCCTTTCTGGCAATCGGCCTCCCCTATCTATTAGTAAATTACTTTGCCAAAACGAAAACAACAGGGTCAGGGACCCACACCGTGCTAGAAGCGTACCACCTCACAAACGGCGAATTGCCATTGAAAGATACTATAGTAAAGCCTGCTGCCGCCATGCTAACCATAGGACTTGGAGGAAGCGCAGGTCCAGAAGGACCGAGCCTCTTCATCGGAGGCGGCGTAGCCTCAGCCCTCTCAAAATACTTCAAAATCAAAGCCGACCATCGCAGAAGACTATTCTTAGCCGGAGCGGCAGCCGCTTTAGCAGCAACTTTCCGGACACCCTTTACAGCTATTCTCTTCGCGCTGGAGATACCCTACAAAAACGATTTAGAAAGGGAAATCTTCATCGAAGCCGCCTTAGCCTCTGTTCCAGCCTACCTGCTTTCGGTAGCGGTATTCGGCGGCGAACCATTATTTGGCGTAGTAGCAAACACGCCTCTCCCTCTCTATGAAATCGGGCTTTCCCTCCTACTGGGTCTAATATGCGGTTTATACGCCGTTTTCTTTACGAAAACCTTCTCTTGGATCGAAAAACTCAGCTTCAAAATAAAGAAGAAAGCCGGAGCCGCAACCACAACAACCATTGCCGCCTTGGTGCTTATCTCCTCAGGATTGATCTCCATTTACACAATTGGCGTAGGGCTAGACTTTGTCAGAGCCATAATCCAAGGAGCAGCCTTCAATGTCCTGACCCTGACTCTGATTATGCTTCTGAAAGCTTTCGCAACAATCACAACCCTGAACTTCGGAGGCAGCGGAGGCCTATTCTTCCCAACTATCGTAGTAGGCGCAGGCATAGGCTACATATTTTCCACCTCCCTTAACGTCAGCGTCAATTTCACGGTAATGTTCATCGCAATTGGCATGGCTGCACTCTTGGCTGGCACTCACAAAGTACTATTAACACCCGTAGCCTTCATCATAGAAACACTCGGTGGCATATTTGCGATACCCGCGCTTCTCGCCAGCGGCGTAAGCTACCTTGTTTCAGGCAATAACTCGTTCTATTCTTTGCAGCCGCGCACCAGACTTAAAACTGAAGAACTAGCGCTTGAAAGGTTCTACCTAGAAGCTAAGAAACTGATTCCCGAAAAACTTGATAAAATCACCGTAAGCGAAATCATGACAAAGAACCCTGTAGTAATATATCAAGGAGCAACCGTAAAGGAGGCGCTCGAAACATTTGAAGGAACAAAACTCAGAGTCATGCCAATTATAGATGATGACCGCCACGTCCTTGGCGTAGTCAATTTAGAAAATTTAGGCTGCGTGGATCTGCAAAGAAGAGGAACGAGACTTTCTGAGACTGTAATTCACAGACCAACACTTATTAAGAAAACAGTATCCCTGCAAGAAACTGCTAAAATAATGATTGAAGAGCAACAAGACCACATATTCGTAATTAATGAACACCAACAGCTTGAAGGCGTAGTCTCTGGAATCGACATCATCAAAAAGATAATAGAATTACTATCATAAAACTAAAACAGCCGCACAATCGACACCTACGAAGACGTTCAAAGCCTAGGCGTAGACACACTCAGAAACATCTCCCAATCTGCAGGGCTAGCAATCAGCCCTAAAACGCAGTTAAATAGAATCACACAACTAAAAGAAATAATATAGGCATGGTGTGAAAACTCCGAAGAAATCTTAACCAAAAACACCTTAACGCGGGGGACATCACCGAGACCCAAGAATAAACAGAAAACCACCAACTATCCATTTCCTAGCAGAACAACTCAAACAACTAATCAAAAAAGAAGTCTCGGCATAAAAACCAAAAACAGTAGTTTTCTGATTAGGAGTGGCGCCGCCGATCGGATTTGAACCGATGACCAACTGGTTAACAGCCAGGCGCTCTACCGAACTGAGCTACGGCGGCAGTGTTTCTAATAAAAATATTAAGAGATATATAAACACTTGAGGTCATGAGCATTTAAAATAGAGGGATTTACGTTTACTGATTTTTAATTTGTTTTATGGAGTTTTTCCAACTAATACATCATCAATCCAAATATTTTCTCCCCAATCGAGATTTGAGTAGAAGCGAATCCTAAAATTGGTTTTAAAGTATTGAGGA
Organism: Candidatus Bathyarchaeota archaeon; assembly: GCA_018396695.1. GTDB lineage: Archaea > Thermoproteota > Bathyarchaeia > TCS64 > TCS64 > JAGTQU01. The sequence goes on from JAGTQU010000025.1 coordinate 17,112, forward strand.
TCTGTGATAGTCTGCGTATATTCTAGCCAAGTATTCTCGTTTCCCCCTCCCAAGTAAGCAATATTGATCCAATTTGCACCGTTAAAATATGATAAAACCAGATCAGAGTCTTCTGTATCGTCTAATCTATACCAGAATCTTATGATAATAGAAGTTGCTCCTGAAGTGTTAATTGGGTCGCTGTAGAAGCCCCCCTCATAACCGTTACCTGATTTAGCCGAATAGGAACCCCCATGCCGATAATCGCTTGCGCGCACCCATGACGAGGCAGTCGAGTCCCAGTTAGCGTTCCAAGGAGTTCCCTCGAATCCGTCGCTAAGTAAAACAGTTACCACATTAAAGCTAACAGATGAACTGCTAGATGCTTCATAATCGCCATCTCCGGGCCAGCTTGCAGTCACGCTCCAAGATCCAGTGTCACTTGGCACATATGAATAACTATATGCTCCTGAGGCTCCTGTCACCGTTGTGACGTTGAACACTGAATTGTCGGGTTTCCGGAAGGTTAACGTGACAGTTTTTCCAACTAGATCAGGCTCCAAGCTACCAGAAACTGTGATGCTTTGCCCAGGAGTAGCAAAAGAGGGTGCGACGTAGCAACTAAGCGTGGACGGGATCTTGTACACCCAAGTTCTACTGGTCGTAAGCCCTATCCAGTCTTGAGGAGGAGACTCGTGCCACTCGTAACCGCTTTTCGAAAGGGAGGTTACTTGGAGGTTAAACTCTTTTAACCCTGATGCTGGAGGCCATTGGTCATATCTCCTCATAGGCGTGGAGAAGCGGTATCTTCCGTTTCCTAGAGAGGTGGCAGTCCCCGTCCAAGAGTAGCTCCCCCACCATCTTCCCTGAACTGTTACACCGTTCACAGGATCGCCTTCATCATCGACGACCTTAACGGTAGCTTCAACCCAGTAGACGGTGCTCCATCCTGAGCCTTGGCTTTTCCCCACCATGTCTATTTTATCCATCTCGACTAAATCTATGACCTCTAGGTAAAGGAGACTAGGAATCCTCAACTTGGCGTATTCACCCCAGTTTCCATTAGCATCTTGAGCCTGGATCCAAACGTAGTTTGCTCCGGTGTACAAGTCTTCTTTGAGGATCGTAGCGTTTACAGTCTCAGTAGCTTCGTCGAAGGAAAGATCTGTCGGGGTCATATTGTATGCTGGCGAGCCAGGTGGAATCGACGTAGAGGAGTTTGAGATGTAGTATACTACCCTTGAAATCGCAGAACCCCCTGTCAAAGCGTCGTCAGCCGTAGCCGTTAGAGTATAGTTTCCGTCAGGGGTTGGGGTCAAATGCTCGTAGAGGATCATAGGTCCAAGATCCACAGACTCTAACTCGCCATATACGCTAACAGTTATTCCTCTGTAATCCATGGCGACGAGCCTGACACGGGGTCTAAGCTGACCCAGTGTCAAGTCTATCAGGTTGAGAAGATCTACAGTATTTGTATCTGGTGTGACCACGCTATAAGGAGAGGTGGGATCCAGCTTTGGTCGTATACCATATAGTTGAGACCAAGCTGATTGGAGCCAAGGCTGGCTTCTATTACCTGAATGGTAGAGATCATATTTGTTAGCAACCTCGGTGATTGTGTTCAGCAGTAATTCTTTCGCGCCGGTTTCTGTGAATTTTTCAGGAGGGATCTCATTTGTTTTATTCCATATCTCGTCAAGGTTAACGTCGATCGTATCGAATCCTAGAGTGGCTTTAATTTGATATATTCCACCTATGAACCTTATTGAATCAACATTCGCCTTCGTTAGCGTAAAATAGGTTTGATTATACTTATAGACCTCGAAGTAGAGGATAATAAGATCTTTGGACATACTATTCAGCACGTAGTCGTTCTCCGCTAAGAACTCGGCTGTAAAAAATAAGCTGTTACCGTCGGTGTCTATCAAACTCTTAAGCGTGGAGTTAAATTCTATTATTATCTGGCTGGTGAATCCCTCGAAGCCATAGCCCAGAAGATCTATTTCAAAATCTGCGAATGCTTTAGAGTATCCTCTTCGCGCTTCTGCGTCGCTCCAATTACAATAGAATTCGATGTTTGAGAAGTTTAGTACAAGTCCTGTCATGGGATAAGACTCTATCGAATTGTCTCTAAAGAGATAGATCATGCGGAGCCCTTCAGTTTTGTCTTCCTCCGTCAATGTGAGCCTAGACGAATTATAATACGGTGAAGGGGGGGCAACCTTCTCCCTCTGGTTAAGGCGTTTAGAAGCGTCAGCTAGAGCCATGGCGACTGCCCCTTTACTACCGTAGTATATTCCCGTCACGGTCTCTCTGAAATCTGATTTTTGGAGATATAAGCCTCTCAAGTATGTGCTAGATAGAACCGTTGAGATAGTAAATAAGGCTAGAGTGATGGCGAGAACGGAGACTATGAGCATCTGCCCACGACGATCTTTCCTCATGGCTTCTCACCGAGGATAGGCTGAGTTAATGTGACTGTGATGAGGATCACGTCATATTTTACACTGTAGATGAGGTCTTCCGCGATAGCTTGGTAGATGGAGTCTAGATCCTGCGCCGAAGGCGCGAAGTAGTATCCGTTAGTCTGGATCTCTTTAAGCAAAGTCTCGTTTAGATAGCTAGGGTCTCCTAAACCGATCGTGTAAATCCTGACGCCCATATCCTTGGCATCTCGCGCCTTCTCTGCAGCATATCTACAGCCAAGCACTTCGTTATCTGGGCCTGGGTTACCATCCCACCAGTTGGCGACACCATCTGACAAGATGATCATAACCCATGTTGCGTTTTCTCTTCCACTGCTACTGAATAGTAGATTTGCCTTGTTTATCCCTCCCTCCATATTCGTCCAACCACTCGGATAAAGAGAATTAATTTTGGTCTTAACATATACGTGGTCAAATGTCAAAGAGGCGTCCGTGGTAGATGTTGTTGCAAAGGAGGTTAACCCTACTCGGTCTGTCGTAGCGTTCAGTCGGTCGATGAAGTTGTTTGCAGCCAGTTTAGTGTAGTAGATTTTAGGCTGAGGGTCTCCAGGTATCTTCCAACTCATGCTCCCAGACCTATCCATCACCATCACGATATCTAGTAGAACATCCGTAACCTGAAGGAATGGGTATGAGAAAGTATATACTCCCTGGGCTGTAGCAGAGTTCGTATTGTTCAGGTTATTCCAGAAATTTATGTTTGTTATTGGTTCCCCGATAGTCGCATTCGTCACTAAGCTTTTAAAGGTGACGTTGTAGAATACGTTCGGAGGCAGTATCGATTTTATGATCTCATTCAGCTCTGATTTCCAGCCAGGTTCATTGTTTATAATGCTTACTAATAGATCTTGATTCTTCAAAGTATTGAGAAGGTTTTCAGACATGGTTCTCAGCTCCAAGTTTTTCTCGGAGGATACCGAAGTTCTTGATAGGAACAGATAGGCGAATAGGATTAACAGGCATGCGAAAAGAGCCTCCATAATCCGCATCTGCCCCCTTCTATTCTTCATAGCATCAACTCCACCAGATAGTCAATATTACAACGTAGTTGAATGAGTCAATCTCAACGTTCCTCGATGCCACTTCAACAGGGAAGCTAGATGGCGTCCCCATAGAGGATTGAATATTCGTAATGACAGCATCCGATTGAACTGGCCATGTCGCAAAGGATTTGATGTTCAACTGGTCTGCAAGAACAATCAGCATATCCCTTGAACCTGCGCCAGAGAAGTTGAGGACGCATTCACCAGATGAACTCGTTCTGTTATAAGCATATATGGCGTCTTCGAGGTCACCCTTCAGGAAGGAGATAACCTCGTTCATGCTCATCTCCTCAAGGTTTGTATAAGCCGCAGTGATGTTGGCGTTAGGTACGGGGGTGCCCCACTGGTTTGTAACGCTTATCGAAAAAATTTCCTCAGTAATATTCGAAATTGTTATCGTGTATATTGGCATGATTCTGATCGATGTATAGTAACAGGCACTTAGCCCGAGGAGGTCTCTAACTAGATATGGAGGGATATAGCCTGACGATTCATTACTTAAACGTCTGACCTTCAGTGGGTCGAGCTGATAGAGTTTTACCGCGTTGTCTAGGGCGAGACCCATAGATGAGGGTAACTCGGGGGAGCCTCCCCAGTTGTTAGGTTTTCCAGGGGATAGGAGAAGTGTGTCTATCACGTTTCCAGCTATCTCGAATCCTGTTTTCTGTTCTATGGCGTTAACTTTAACGTCTACCATGTTTGAAGAGAAGTGAATCGTCAGTCCTAGAATCAAGGAGATTATTATTCCGGCAGTGATGTATTCGATCGTGGACTCCAAACAAAATCCTCCTAACTTTTATCAAGGGTTCCAAGCCCTATGACGATTCGGTCTCCCTCCTTCAAGCTCCAAACAACCATCGATACCGGCTTACCAGTTCTACGGGAGTCTGCTGAAGCTTTATTGCTAACAATGTTGTTTAGTGGAAATATATCGGATCGAGGAAGAGTCTGATTTGTGTAGACCATAATACTAGAGTCTACAGACCATGGCAAATCGACCATTGCGTAAAGATTCATTTTTTCTATGAAAGCTATGACTCTGATCACGTTGATGTCGCCTCCTGACGAAATCATTGGTATTAGGCTCACATTGTAGAGGTTTTCGCCGATCGAATATGGTATCTCAATCGTCTTGACCAGGCACTTATCTCCACTAATCATCTGGTTTAGGGATACTAAGTCAACAAGATTCGATGCTACGTAATTAGCCACCTGATTAAGCTGAGCCTCGTACGCTTTTTCATGGAGGTTTGTGTAATAGTCTTGATAGAAGGTTCCAACGGAGAAGAACATCATCAGGAGAGCCACTGTTCCAACGATGTGTGGGATTATCACCGAGTTCGCCATCTACGCACTCTCCATTACGTCTATGCTAATTAGGACTTTATGGAAGTTGAGTTGAGTAGGATAAGTTGGATCCCCACCTATATCGGTGAGATAAAGGGGAGAACTCTCTTGTCCACGAGATGAAACGGTTAAGCTCCAATTTCCTGTTAAGATGAATGAGTCAGTAATTATTCCTTCATTCTTTAAAATGATGAGAGATCTCTCTCCTACTTCAAAGTTTTCAAATTCGATCTCTATCGCGGCTACCTCAACACGATTAATTGGAACCTCGCCTGTACCATTAAATAAGTGGATAATGCCGCCGTAAAGATATGAAACCCTTTCATAGTCTAGAGACACCCTCCAGTTGTAAGGCTTGGTTATTCTTACCCTGCCTAATGAACTATTGAATGCCGGCACTAGTAAGCTATCGCCTCCTTTCAAATTGTAGTCAAATATTCCCCCCGCCCCAGGTCGGCATTCTATGTTGAAATAATTGACCTTTACTTGAATAGGATCTTTGCCAGAGAAAGTAACGTTCATGTTCTCCCCGGTTCTCGTGAAACCCGGAGCCGTGCTTGAATAGAAGCTAGTCTTTATAACCGAAGTCGATCCTGGCTTGAATCTGATGTTGCCAATTTCAGACTCAACAGCTAACATGACATCTTTTGCAGAGTCGAACTCGCTTGAAGCTATTTGATTCGTTAAGATGTCATTCGCCATATTCGAGGTTACGACCATAATAGCCAAAAGAACCGACCCTAAGATGACTGTCGAAAGGAGATTTGAGAACCCTTTTTTCCAGCGTTTATGCATAAGGATGCCCAAACTGTTAGGAGTCGCCAATCAGAAGCCCCCCATCAACGGACCCATCGACATGTTTGAAACACCGTAGATTCCGGCAAGGGCGACTAAGGTTAGGAAAATGGCGTGTTTGAATCCTGCTGATACTCTCCCCGTGACTATTTTTCCGGTTACTAGTCCTAGGATGAAGGAGTGTAGAACTAGTGGGGTAAGCAGAATTCTATAAAGCGTAACTGTTTGGACGGATACTCCCAGAGTCCCCATCGACGTGAAGAACTGCAGGAATATGACTGTTGAGCCTGTGAGGAGCGCAGCGCCTATGTATGGTACTATGGTGAGAGGCATGAGGGCGGATTTCTTCTCGTTTTCAAGCTCCCTCGTGGATTCTGCGAATTCAGCGAGGCTCTCAAGGCTTTCTTCGGTCCCCCCTCCGACCTCGATCGTGTCTATTAGCAAGTAGACGTTTATGAGCGCGAGCCAATTTCGGACTTTCGATTTGAACTCTTGGTAAATCTCCCTTATAGGGTAGCCCCAATTCAGCTTCATGTTGATCATTTTAAGGTGCTTGCTGAAGCTTTTGTAGTCCCTATTGGCTAGTGCATCTATACATCTTTCAGGATTTAACCCGCTCTTCCTTATCTCAACCAAGTCTCTGAGAAAGGTAGTGATCCCATCTTGGAGGCTTCTCTCCCTTCCCATGATGTATTGGTCAGCGAGGAAGGAAGGTATAGCGACGATTAAAAGAGCAATTGCTAGCCCGAGCGCTGCTTCAGTGCCTTCAGCTAATCTTAGAAGAACCCTCAAATTTATTATAGCTTCATAGAGGAAGGGGGAAACCAGGAAGCTTTCGTCGAAGAAGGGTAGCACCGTTTGAGAGGCTACAACTATCGCTACCGGAACCGTCGCGAAAGCGATCATATAGGTTTTAAAGTTTGAAACGGGATAGCTGATCTGGATAGTATCTCCGAAGTAGATGAAGACGATAGACATCACGGGTAGGATTATGAAAGAGAAGAGGAAGAACTGTTCAGGAGATATTCCTACGCTTGCGCTTGGCAGGCTTAATCCTACGACGAATATCAAGAATAGACCAAGGACTCCCAGGATGCCTACGATAGTGTAGGCCTCCATTAGAACACCCATATTCTCCCCCATAGACTTTACCTTGGTAGACATTCGCCTGAACATGTTATGCGTCTGGTTGTAGAGATAATGCAGCGTGTCTCCGCCAGTTCTGACAGAGGATGCATAGCCGAGTAGGAGTTCCTTATACTCGTTCAGGTTGACGACCCTAGCTGCTTGCTCCATGGCTGTCAGCGGGTCTACTCCATTAGCGAGTCTTATCTTCTCTATCCTCTTGACCTCTTTCCTCATGTTGGGCATGAGATCCATATTCTGCATTCTAAGCAGACTCTGATAAGGAGATAAGCCTCCACTAGTCATGACACTTATGTACATGGAGGCGTAAGGTATCTCAATCTTCAAACCGTTGACCCTGTTTGAAGCAGACATTTTCGGCATTAGAACGCCGATGCCTAAGATGATAAGGGGGAGAAATATTGTGGCAGGTATCAGGAATAAACCGTTCATCGGGAGGAAAGGCATTTCAGGCCAGAAGCCTATCAAAAGGATGATGGTGAAGGCTACAGGAACGGAGAGGGATAGTATTGAAATGAACCCTATGAGGCTTAAGTAGACTTCATGATACATTTTTATGTCGGCGGCGTCGAGATCATGCTCTATTCCCCTTACGATTTTGCTTAATCCTCTCCCCAGCCAACTGAAGTGAGCGTAGCTAAAATTTTCTAGCGGCATTTTTCCAGCCTCAGCTAGCTGATGATTCCCCCGTTTGCAATTTTAAGTTTTGAACATTCGCAACGGGTTCAGTAATCTTCAAATCTGGCATAGCAGGCGGGAGTTTGGAATCTACGGCTTCGCTTTTCTCTTCTAATGATTTGAGACCTCTCCTTATCTCTCTGCGTCTTGAACTGTATAAGAGTATTTTTTCTGCAACTTCCCTCTGGTCCCTGATGTTGCTTTCAACTAGATCTC
>JAGTQU010000026.1 GCA_018396695.1 Candidatus Bathyarchaeota archaeon
GAACGAGTGTTCGCGCCTATGAAGCAGAGCGGATCCTAAGAGGCGTAGGGTTCAAAAATGTAAGATTTTTAGATGGAAGCCTCTCAACATGGTTTTCATCGCAACAATAAAAAGAGCATCTCATCAAATCTTCGTTAAAATTGAAGCCTTATAAAAATATGTCCAGGATTTATCCAAATTATCCAAATACTCATCTGTATTGTAGAGCACGCTTACGTTCCTCCTCCGTGAAACCTTTAATCTCAGAGCCGTCAGCCCTCTTCATCCCCATAAGCCGAGCTAACTCAGCGTAGCTAGGAGATAGCTCATATTCAGGCTTCATGGAGAACCTTGTCGGAATCGACCCTGTACCCTCGTGTTCAAGCCCTGAAGCCAGGTCTCCAATCTTCTCTTTAGGCACTGAGAAGATCATCTCATCGTCTTGTGCTCCCGCACGTCCTCGGTCTCCTCTACACGGCACAGCGACCTGACACATTCCTGAGAGAATAGCTGGAACCACTGCATATACGCATGCTGCGTGACCGCTGAGAACAGTATGGACATCTCGACCATCCTTATAAGCGATTCCGAGGAGCAGCCTCAAAAGCTGAGCTGAGTCGCAGTAAAACACTGCAACATCAGGTTCAAAGCTAGCCGTCGTCAAGGGTGCTGAAACCACACCCATGTACTCCCCAGTCTTAAACCTTGGGAATTCTCGAGCCCAGTTTGCTCCAGCCTCCGGAGAGGCTACACCATCAGGATACCGATTGTAGCCGTCAAGGAAGTATTGTGGAGGCTCAGCTAAACCAAAACCTATTACAGGTTCAGGACACCAGTTATCTTCGAAGAGCTGTGCTATGGTGATCCCCTGCGTTCTAGATAGGGCGAAGCATTGGCATGTTGACATACATGCGCTGAAATCCCTTTTCGGCCGTTTAGCATCTTTAGGGATTTCTTCTTCACTTCTTAACATCTTCACTGCGAGAGGATAGCTTTTTGGACGTATTTGTTTCTCTATTCTTTTCCCATATTCGTTAAATATGTTCATAATCATTAGATTGATGGGCTCAAATCCAAATTAAGATTTATGATTCGAGTCTCTCAAAAGATTGGAAAAATGGTAATTTTCTCTTAACCCGTCACCTTTATTAAATTCACTAGATTTATTGAAAATGAATAAACGGTCATCAAACTTCTTTTGTTAAGGATTAATAGTTTTTAACCTCTATTTTCATAACCTCTTCTCCATTTATATGCATCGGATAAACGATTACGATCCCGCCTACTTTCAACAATCTATAGAATTTATCAAATAGCTTGGCTCTGTCATTTATCTCGTGCAGGACATCGATAAAGAGAATACAATCTGGGGATCCTTCTAACGGAATGTTTATCTCTTATTGAGCATCTATTCTCGCAATATTCTTTAATCCCTCATATTCAGCCTTTTCCTAATCATATCTGATTCGTTTTTATCTACATAAATAGAGTAAACTAATCCCGATTCTCCTAATAACTTTGCAGCGGAAATTGTGTAGTGCCCGAGCCAGAACCAAAATCGAGAATTGTTTAACCAGTTTTTATAACCATATTTTTAAGAAATGCAAAAGCAGTTTTATCAAGCCATCTTTTGAATTGAAGATTTTTTAGATGCTTGTTTAAAAAATCAAGGTATTTTTTTCTTCATAAATATTGTCATCCTAATTAAAAGCGATGTCTTACATTAAAATGGTTTAAAATCATCCTTTTATTAGAAACATAAGTAAAATGCCTATTAAGAAGGTAATGAAATGTACTAGACTCCTCCCAACCCCGATACTGTGTTTTATCTCAGGAATCAGATCAGAGGCAGCAATATAAATAAAGCTTCCAGCTGCGAATGAGAGTAGAAGAATTGCAACGTCGCTAACCATAGTTGAGAGATAGTATCCAATAACTCCTCCAATAATCGATGCTACCCCCGATATATAGTTCCATAATAATGCGCTTTTGTTTTTGAATCCCCCATAGATGAGAATTGCAAAGTCTCCTAACTCTTGGGGAATCTCGTGCAAAATTATTGCAAGGGTTGTGGCCAATCCCAAGTCTATTCCTATCATGAATGATCCTGATACAACTAATCCATCAATGAAATTATGAACCAGATCAGAAAACAGAACAAGATAAGATACTGGCTTCTTTTTATGAATGCTGTAATGTTCATGATACCATTCAATAAACTGTTCTAAAATGAGGAAGATGCAGAAGCCTAAGAGAAGAAAAGTGAAAAGGCTCAGAGTTGCTGAAGGCGAGGAGCCCACTTCGGATATGGCTTCAGGAAGTAGATGAAAAAATGCGCCACCCATAAGTCCTCCAGCAGATAATGCAACGAGGATGAGAAGAATCTTATTCATAGAATCTTCTTTAATGACTAAGACAAGACATCCGACTAAAGAGATAAGGCTTATTATAAACGTGCTTAGGATAATCCAGAACAGGGGATCCATCTAGTACCAACTCCTAGACCAATGAAACTTAAATACGTTTTTCTAATAGGTTCCATAAATCCTTGATCGCTCTTGATGCCGGTGATCTCGGAGCATATTCGACTACAGGAAGCCCAGTTACCATCGCTTTTATAACATCATGGTCGAAGGGGATATGTCCAATTACTTCTATGCCTTCTTGAACACAAAAATCCTCTATGTTCTTCATGTTGCTTGGATTAAGATCATATTTGTTTATGCAGACAAAGGGCTCCACCTTAAATTGATAAATGAGTTTCAATGCACGCTTCAAGTCATGTATACCTGAAACGGTAGGCTCCACCACTAGGACGCTTGCATCGACATCTGCGAGGGAAGCAATAACAGGGCACCCTATCCCAGGCGGGCCGTCGATGATAATTAGCTTGATTCCTAGCTCCTTAGCGATATCCTTTGCGTTCTGCCTTACTAGCGAGACCAGCTTTCCAGAATTCTCCATACCAGGATTTAGAAGGGCATGGCTCATAGATCCGAAATTAGTCTTTGAGATGTAAGCTTGACCGCAGACTCTTTCAACCAATTCGATGGCTCCTGTTGGACAGATATGAGCGCAGACTTTGCAGCCTTCACAGCGGATGGGGTCAACATGGAAACTATGAATGGCTTCGAAACGGCAATTCTTCTCGCAAAGACCGCATTGAATACACCTTTCAGAATTGATTCTAGCAAGCTTCAATCCCTTAAACTCAATGATCCTTTGTATATCGGGTTTAAGAAGCAGATGAAGATTAGGTGCGTCTATGTCGCAGTCTGCGACGACGACATTTTTTGCCAGAGCAGCCAGTGAAGCTGATATCGTAGTTTTTCCAGTACCCCCTTTCCCACTGAGGATAGTTATCTGCTTCATGCATCCCTCTCTCCTTCTATAAGACCAGCAAGTTGCTTGAATCGCAGTTTCCATTCAGGCATCTCCTCGACAAAGGGAATACCCTTCGAATATAGTTCGGCTATCCTTCGATCGAAAGGTATCTCCATCATTATGGGAAGGTTATGTTGATTACAGAATTTGAAAACGCCTTTATCTCCGATGCCTGCGAAGTTCACGACTACGCCCATAGGTATGCTTAATTCTTTCACCACTTTAACGGCAATCTCGAGATCGTGTAGACCAAAAGGAGTTGGTTCTGTCACTAAAAGACAGAAATCTGATCCTTGAATTGTTTCAACGAAGGGACAAGCAGCTCCTGGAGGAGCATCTAAAATGACAGTATCTTCTATGTTTATGTGTTTTTTGATTGCGGCTATTAGAGAAACCGCTGAGGGCTCACCTATATTAAGTTCCCCATATACTAAGTCAATGGGGCCTGCAGATCCTTTCATGATCCGTCCAATCTCTCTAGGCTCCTCCATGATAGCTTTTCTAGGACAAACGATGCTGCATCCACCGCAACTGTGGCAAAGCTCAGAGAAGACTAAAGCTGTGTTATCGACGACGAAGAGGGCGTGATATTGACAAAAACGAGCACATTCACCACAATAATCACATTTTTCTTCAAGTATTTTCGGGACTGGAAGTTTGAAAGAAAGTATGCTCGCGATATCGGGTTTCAGGAATAGATGAACATTAGGCTCCTCAACATCGCAATCGATTATCTGAGCTTTATCAAGTGAAAGAGCTAGATTGACAGCTACTAAGGTTTTGCCTGTTCCTCCTTTACCGCTAGCAACTGAGATGATCATTTTTCATTACACCCCAATTAACATCTAATCTATCTATTGCCTTTTTTCAAAGATTTCAAGAGAGCTCTATTTAAAGCAATTAATGCATTTTTCGCAGTGATGTTATTCGTCTCGTAATCTCTCTAGCTTTAATAAATTCTTTTTTCCGTATCCTCTTAGCACCTAGATTCGCCTTGCTTTTTAGAATTTGCTTTAATATAGACTCACAAATAGCTGAAGCAGAGAATCCTAAGTATTCAAAGCATACATCATTCATCATATTATTTTTTGATATTTTCATGCACAGCATCACCGCGTCTCCGCAAGCACCTCTATAAGCCATAGACATATCAGGACCTTTTATTATGCCCAAGTTTAACTTTATCAAGATAAAGTTTGACACCCTTCTGAGTAACCTGCTTTCTTTAAGAGACTCAAATCTTCCCTTATCAATTCCTTAGAAATGACTGACACCTCTAAAACAGACAATTTAGTTTAGACGCGTTTACTAGTGATGACGCGCCTGGTGACATCCCTCTGTCAATTCTTCGAGTTCATTATTGTTATATGCTTCTATAACGCCTCTGACAAATTTTGTGTTAGCCCTTAATACAGCGACCCGAGCGTTTTGAAAGATGCTTAAGGCTCTAGGACCCATTCCGAAGGTGATGAGAACATCAGGTTTGAGTTGTAAGATGCGGTCTGGTGGAAGACCAACCCCTCCAAAGTGCTCGCTATCATTAGGTATGATTCCATTATCAACGATCTTGCCAGCCTCTATCTCGTACCAAGCAAAGTAGGGAGCTCTGCCGAAATGCTCTGAAAGAAGTTCGCAATTCTCATCAGCAACGGGAATGACGATTCTCATGTGTAATCACCAGTGATTGTCATGTATTTAAAAGATCTCATGTCCAGCTTCTCCTACCTCGACCCATACCGCGTCCACCTTGAACAAAGTGACCTCCAACTGTGGGTTTAACGCTTGAACTGAGTTCACCTCGTTTAAACCTTTCAAGAACGTCCTTTATTATGCCAGAGGCTCCTGTATATACATCTATACCTGCCGCTGAAAATGCATTAAGAGCATTTGGACCAATGTTCCCCGTCAAAACAGCATTAACTCCTTTCGAAACGATTAGTTGCGCAGCTTGGATACCTGCGCCGTGAAGCGCTTCTACTGTTGAATTAGGCAATAATTCATATGATAAAGTATCCGTGTCAACTATAATGAAATAAGAGCATCGCCCAAATCTGGGATCAATAAAGCTTTCAAGGTCTTTCCCTGAGGAGGATATGGCAATCTTCAATTCAAACTCCCTCCACGAACTTCTCTATTTTTTGAACTATAGAGTCGAAAATTTTGAATGCCTCAGAATTTCGATATTCAGAGATAAAAGGTATACCAGAATCCGAATCTAAGGATATTCTTGGATCCAATGGAATCGAACCTAAGAGGGGTACTCCAGTTTCTGCTGCCATTTTTTCTCCTCCCCCTTTACCAAATACCTCAATCTTCCCTCCGCAGTGAGGGCATACTAAACCACTCATGTTTTCTATAATACCTATAATCGGCACCTCCATCTTCCTTGCGAAAGTTATTGCCTTCTTTACAACACCTTTAGATACTTCACTAGGTATGGTGACGATGATAACTCCATTTATATCAGGGATAAGTTGTAAAACACTTAGAGACTCATCTCCCGTCCCAGGAGGTAAGTCTATTAACAAATAATCTAAATCACCCCAAACGATTTCAGAGAGAAATTGCTTTATAGCACCCATTTTTAAGGGTCCCCTCCAGATAACTGGCTCATCATCATTAGGAAGGAGAAAATCCATTGATACTACTCGAATATTTAAAGGACCAAATGCTGGAAATATACCAGGAGGACCCGCCTCAAGACGCTCACCCTTCATGCCCAGCATTTTAGGAACACATGGACCATGAAGATCAGCATCGAGCAACCCCACCTTACCGTTTCGACCTTTCATAGCGAGAGAAATGGCAAGGTTGACTGTTACAAGAGTTTTTCCTACACCTCCTTTTCCGCTAATTATAGCTATCTTATGTTTAATCTTACCCATTCTAAGGTTGAGCAGAGATGCTTCGTGGTCTTCTTCAATTTCTTGCTTGTTTTCTGTATTCAAAAAACCACCATTTTAGACTAGACTAAATCAAATTTTATAAACAGCTCTTCTTTATAATCCTTTCCATTAAATAATTTCTAAGGAAAAATTGAAACCAATTTTATCGAAGTTTTCTTCGAATAAAATTAGATAAAAATCCAGATTGTTGACAAGGAAAGGTAATAGAATCAAGGCGGTTGCTGCGCTAGCCGTGTTAGGTGTCCTCTTTAAAGGGAATATGGTTGTCTTCTCCTTCTGCTTGGGTGTTGTGCAAGGGATGTTGCCTTTAGTAGGATATAACTTCGGTGCTAAAAATAAAGAACGAGTAAGAGAGACAGCTCTCAAGACAGGGTTGATTAGTTTCTCATGGGGAGCCCTATGCTGGAGCATTGTTATGTTATTCCCAAATGAAATTATAGCTTTGTTTGGAACAGATCCAAGATTCTTGGTTGAAGGCATTGCAGCCATTCGTATTTTTGCTTTTAGCTTCTTTGCTATGGGGTTACAAAGCAATCTTAGCTCTTCTTCCAAGGGATCGGGAGAGGAATTCCATCACTGATAATCGCTTCTTCCCGCCAGCTCATCTTTTTAATACCTTGCCTCTTAAACATGCCTAGTTTCTTTGGTCTAACAGGATTATGGATGTCCTATCCAATTGCTGACGCACTAGCTATTACTCTCAGTTTAGCTTGACAATTCCTATATTCCATAGCCTGAATATACCTCTCAGATTTCGCTCTAAACCATAAATCACCAAACCTAATCTTTTCAAAAAATCGAGAAATGTAAGCTTTATGAGCCCTACTCCAGAGTATTCATGTGATCCTTAATTCTTTGAAGAATTCTTCAATATGGGCTATTGGTGCTCCTTTTTCATCACTGATTTTTTGCTTTGCGGGAGGATTATCCAGATAATAAGGTATTCTTTTAGTTATGCGCTCGTGGAAAGTTGGAATGAGATCGTTCCTATAGAAAACCCCGATTGGAATCTTATCTCCCCATTCCCTCGCCTTCTCAATAGCAGCAATCTTTTTTGCAAACTCTTCCTCTAAGTCATGTACATCAGGATCAAACCCAACCTCCTCCAATTTATAAAGCCTAGGCACTACTTTTCCTGTCCCGGCAACCCTATCTTCTCCAGCAAACCACTCCTTCGTGTACAAGTCATTGTATGTTGGGCAAGGCTGGAGTATATCGACTAAAGCCAATCCTTTGTGTTGAATCGCCTGTTTAATAACCTCTTTCAAATGCTTAACGTCGTAAGCATAAGACCTGGCAACAAAAGTATAGCCGGCAGAGATAGCCAGCATTATGGGGTTAATTGCTTCGCTGATGTTAGGCTTTGGGATAGCCTTCACCTTCAAGCCTAATCGAAGAGTAGGAGACGCCTGCCCTTTCGTGAGCCCGTAAACCCCATTGTTATGTATTAGATACACCATGTCGACATTTCTTCTTCCCGCGTTGACGAGATGCCCTACGCCAATTCCTAGGCCGTCACCGTCGCCACCGACAGCTATTACTTCCAACTCAGGATTCGAAATTTTAATCCCTTGAGCGAAAGGTAGCGTCCTACCATGGAGAGTGTGAACACCATAAACTTTAACGAAATGTGGAACCTTTCCAGAGCAGCCGATCCCGGATACAATCACTACATTATGGGATTCAAGACCAAGTTCAGCGAGAGCCATCTGTAAACTAGCAAGTATACCGAAGTTCCCGCAACCAGGACACCAGTCCACGAAGACATCTGTTTTAAAATCAGTTGATCTAAGAACCATATGTTAACACCTGCCTTTTCGGCGCCCTACCTGAAAGAATTAGCTTCAAAGCGTTATAAACTTCAGTTGTTGTCATAGGTCTCCCGCTATACTTCAGGATCTGAAAATCAGCAGAAATCCCTGTCTTCTCTGCTAGAATTCCAGCTAGCTGACTTGAATAATTCATTTCCACATCAATTATCCGTTCAGCATTCTTGAGAACTTCAGTAATCTGTCTGCTTGGAAGCGGATGAACCATTCGGATTTGCAGGAATCCTAAACTGGAGTCTTCATGGTTAAGCTTATTTAATGCTTCAATGATCGCTCCTTTAGGGGATCCCCAGCTTACAATCATGTTTCGAGCTTCATGATCGCCAAAAAAGTTGACTCTCTCGGAAATAGACACAATTTTATCAACGGTTTCAAGCTTTCCCATTCTTTTCTCCATCATCTTGATCCTGAGGTCCGATTCTTCGCTTATGTGTCCAAACTCATCATGTTCGTCACCAGTATACCAGTGGACACCGTTTTTTGTACCTAGGAGAACTCTTGGAGAAATCCCTGTTTCGGTGAAGGCGAATCTTTTAAATCCTTCACCCGTAAACATAGGTTCTTTCAGAATATCTCCACGCTGGATCTTTACATCTTTTATATCGAACCTTGAATAAGTTTGGGAACTGTTAGCGAGCGCCTTATCTATCAAGTGAATTACAGGCATCTGAAAGATTTCAGCATAGTTAAACGCTGTAACTGCGTCGTAAAAGCATTCTTTTATATCTCCTGAAGCCAGAACGATTCGAGGAAATTCTCCATGACCTCCGTGAATAGCGAATCTTAAATCATCTTGCCCATGCCTCGTCGGTAAACCTGTTGATGGTGCACCTCGCTGATAGTAGGTTAACACAATCGGAACCTCGTTATTCCCCGCCCAAGATAATCCCTCAACCATGAGAGAGAAGCCTGGACCTGAGGTGGATGTGGATGCGCGGGCACCAGTTAAAGCAGCGCCAGATGCCATATTTATCGCCGCGATCTCGTCCTCGGTTTGTATGACGATGACTCCTACTTTTAAGTCAGGGTTCACCGTTTCGAGGATCTCATGAGCCTCAAGGTATATGCTTTCATCTGCGGCAGGAGTTATCGGATAATATGTTTGGATGCGGCAGCCGCCTAAAACTTTGCCGATTGCTACAGCTTGGTTGCCTGAAAGAAATATTCGTTCTTCTTCCACACTTGTTTCTGGTGAGGCGTATTTTAGCATTTTTTCGAAGGTTTCATTAGCATAATTATAAGCATGTTTAATTGCAAGCAGATTCATTTCAGCTATATTTGGTTTTTCTGCAAAGACAGCTTTTACCGCTCTTTCGATGAGAGTTATCTCGTAATTGAGTAATCCGAAAGATATGCCTACAGCGAGAGTATTTATCATCTGGGTAGCCCTACTCAACTTCTCCATCCCAAGCCTGTCTGAAACCTGCTCTAATAGAACTGTGTAGGGGACACGAAAAACTTTGACGCCTCTCCTTTCAGCGTCTTCAAGGAGATCATTTAAACCATCTTTAAGTCCTTTATTCTCAAGATGTTTGCTAAAATCTGATTTAAATTCTTTAGGCAGGGAAGGAACATCTCCAAGTCTTGTATTCACTTGGTTCTCATCAACGATTATTCCCCCTCCCTCGGACACTTCTCCGATATGCCTGAAAACTGTTTCTGCATCGAAGGCTGCCAAAAGATCTACATCATTCACATTTGCGAGAACTTCAGTAGGAGAAATGCGCAAGTGGAAATAGCTATGCAAGCCCTTAATATTCGAGTGATACTCTCGCCTTCCATAAACATATAAGCCTCCATATCCGCAGGTCTTTCCAAAAATATTTGCCGCGGTATCTACACCACTTCCTTGAGGTCCCCCTATCATCCAATTAAAGTCTTCCATAATCTAGATATTCTCCTCCTAGAAACCATCATCCTCCAGTAGCCTTGTCTAAGCCTATGCAACATTCGCATTTCGAGGATTCGCCGCAATAGGGGCATACACATTTGCAATCGTTAATTTCGCATCCGCATTTCTCACATATGTATTTGTACCCTATAGGATATATTATAAATCACCAAATTTATTTTCATCTTTCGATGAAAATAAATTTTTTTAGATGGTTATCTGCCAAATATATATCCTCCCGAAAATAATTCATGAAATCTCCTGAATAAAGGCTTTGAATGATTATTTTTCATTCATGAAATCGATGACTTTTCCTTCTTGCGTGAGTTTGTATATGTTTGTGCCGTCTCTGAAGACCTTCTCAACACAGAATCCCCATTCAAGGATACTTAGCTGCCACTCAAGGTTTTTTGGATCGAGACCTGTTCTAACTTGGAGATCTTCAAAAGTTGCTTCGCTGTCCTTTAATGCTATGAGGATTCTTCTTCTAACAGGGTTATTAACCGCTCTGAGGAAGCGTGTATGAAACTCTTTAGTCTCTTCGATTGAATCTCCAATTGTTTTAGAGGTCTTACTATCCATGACTGTTTAATTTAGGCTACTTTAAAGCCTATATAGTTTATTATTTTAGGAGGAATAAATAACTGCGGAGATGAGATTCCTTCCAAAACATTTAAACTATTCACTAACTCTCCTCAATAGGGCAAATAGAAGCAGGATCATGGATGTATAGAAGGTTGAATAATGAGCGAAGAAGATAAAACCGTGGAGAAAGTAAAAAAGAGAAAGCCGAAAGCTAGCGAAGGTGCGACTAGAAAAAAGAAGAAAGAGCTGCCGGTTAAGGAGGAGAAGGAAAAAGAAGAATCAGAAGTTAAAGAAGAGGAGCCTAGACCAGTATCTAAGGGAGATTTTATACTGGTCGAGTTAACAGGGAGAGTTGCCGAGACGAATGAGATCTTCGATACCACGAGCGAAGAGGAGGCGAAATCATCCGGCATCTATAGTGAACAGGAGAAGTACGGTCCGAGGCTTATCGTTGTAGGCGAGAAATGGATTCCAGAGGGGGTAGATAAGAGGCTTGAAGGTTTAAAGGTCGGCGAAGAAGCCTTGATAGAGATTCCTCCAGGAGAGGCTTTTGGTGAAAGAGACGCTACAAATATTCGAACGGTTCCTTACAGGCTTCTCAGATCAAAGGGGATAAACCCTTCGCTAGGAAGCCAGATAGAGTTTGAGGGTAGAAGGGCTACGGTACGCAGCGTAGGGGCTGGGCGTGTTCAGCTTGACTATAATCCTCCGCTAGCAGGCAGGAACGTAACCTACAAGTTGAAGATCGTTAAAAGATTTGAGACCGACGATGAGAAGCTAAGAGTCCTCTTATCGAGAAGGTTCCAGGGATTCGAAGACAAGTTCGACTTAAAGCTGAGCGGGAAGAATTTGAGGGTGGAGGAGCCAGAGGAGATCTTTTTTGCGGAGAACCTTCAGATTGCGAAGAGAGCCTACGCTATAGATGTACACAAGTTTTTCCCCGGAATAGAAAACATAGAATTTGTGGAGACGATAAAACGTAAAGGCTCCTCCCAGTGAAGGACAGGTTGAGGAAAATAAATGTCGCAGTTATAGGAGGTGGACCGGCAGGTCTCACTACGGCTGCCGAGATCGCTAGAAGAGGGGTCCAAGTTGAGGTTTTTGAAGAACATCCTAGAATCGGAGAACCTAAACACTGTGCAGGATTAGTCAGCATAGAGGGGTTTAGAAGGCTTGCCATACAGCCTAGTCGAGAATTTGTCCAGAATACTATATCAGGGGGAGTCTTATACTCTCCGAAAGGGATTTCGATAGAGGTTGAAAGCTTCAGGCCCAGAGCCTATGTGATTGATAGACCAGCTTTTGATAGATATCTTGCAACTAAAGCAGAGAAACTCGGAGTGAAAATTAATTTTAGCAGTAGGGTTGAGGCTTTAATCAGAGAAGAGGAGTGTACATCGGTTCAAACTTCGAAGGAGAGAGTATATGCCGATCTTGCAGTGAATGCTGGAGGAGTAGCGGCAACACTCACGCCTCGAATTAGGATATCTTCAGGCAGAGATATGAGACTAACCGGAGTAAATACCGAAATTGAAGGATGCTCTGTCGAAGAGGATAAAGTTGAAGTCTGGTTTGGTGGAGACTTAGCGCCAGGCTTATTTGCATGGGTTATTCCACTAAGTGTAGACAGGGTTAGATGTGGACTCGGATGCAATGGAGGCAACCCGGTTGAAAAATTGGAGAAGTTTATCCTTAAAAGGTTTGGATATCGCAAGCCTCTTCAGATCTGGGGTGGAACAATACTACTAGGTGGACCGGTGAGGAAGACATATGGTGAAGGTTTGATTCTTGTCGGGGATGCTGCAGGTCAAACGAAGCCTACTACAGGGGGCGGTGTAATTCTAGGAGGATTATGCGCCATCGAAGCAGGAAGAGTTGCAGTCGAGGCGGTTGAAGCAGGCGACTCTTCAGAAAAGTTTCTAGCCAGATATCAATCAGCTTGGCGAGAGAAATATGGGGGAGATTTTAGTAAGATGATTGCAGTTCGAAAGTTCGCTAACAATCTAACTGATGATCAACTTGATCAAATCTTCAGGATAATGAAAGACGAAAATATGGAAGATGAGCTGAGAGGCGTTACGGAGGAGGGAGACATGGATCTACAGGGTAAAGTAATTACTAGCGTCTTAACGAACCCTGCCTTCCTCAGAATTTTGATCAAAGTTTCGGGGCAAACACTCTACAGTCGATTGAGGAGAATATTAAATCTTTAAATATGGCTTTTGAGGGCTTGATACTGAGCTCAATGTCATGCATCTCTTGCGGAAAGAAGATAAGCCCTGATGAAAAAGCGGTCAAATTCATGTGCCCAAACTGCGGAAGCGTCTCTATAATCAGATGCGAAAAATGTCGACTATTTGGCAGATCTTATCGATGTCCAAAATGCGATTTTACTGGACCATAGGCCATGAGAAAACCAAATTAAGTTCATCTTAAAAGCTTTAGATTGCCTGTAACTTTGTCCATGATCTCATTCTTATCTGGGCCTAAACCCAAGGCAGTCACAGTGTTGGGGGGGATTTCAGTTAGCCCGCGGTCCACTATAAGTACATTGACTATTCCATAAGCATCCGCTTTTCGAGATAGAAATTCAAGTTCTTCAAGTGTATCAACCTTTAATACTACCTTCTTTGCTCCTTCATCTCTCCACCTCCTCCAAAGGCTCGTCTTCACCTTTTTCGTTTGCTCTGAGGCCTCTACTGCAGCGTGACAGGCTTGACTGATCATCTTACCTACACTCATATTAAGGTCGGTTCTCAGAACTATGCATTGCTTGTATTCGAAAGAATCTTCTTCAGGCTTCAATCT
Organism: Candidatus Bathyarchaeota archaeon; assembly: GCA_018396695.1. GTDB lineage: Archaea > Thermoproteota > Bathyarchaeia > TCS64 > TCS64 > JAGTQU01. Next base: position 13,383 of record JAGTQU010000026.1, read on the forward strand.
TCTACGGTACCAACCTGTCTCTATCTCTGGGAAACATGCAGCACTCCCTTATATTATTCATCCCTGTTATTGTCATGGTTAACCTCTCTAAGCCTATGCTCCAGCCTGAATGGGGTGGCGCCCCGTAGCTGAAACACTCAACATAGTGAGAGAAATCGTCAGGGTTAAGTCCCTTTATTTTAAGCCGCTCAACGAGGAGCTCTGGGAGGTGTATCCTCTGCGTGCCACTGCTTATCTCGATGCCGTTATAGAGGAGGTCAAAAGCATGGACTATATTCGGGTTATCCTTGTAAGGCATAGCGTAGAAGGCTTTCTGATCTGAGGGCCAATTCTTGATGAAGAATGCTTCATCCTTCACCATCTCAGCGATCATCTTCTCTTGAGGCTTAGAGAAGTCGTCCCCCCATCGGAACTCCTCGCCTCTACTAGTGAGAAGCTCTACAGCATCTGTATAGGTCAATCTTCGAAGAGGAGTCTTAGGAATCTCAATATTTCTTCCTAGGATTTGTAACTCCTTCGAGTTTTTCTCTTTCACGTTCTTGATTATATGAACTAAAGCCTCTTCTAAGAGTTTCATGACAGCCTCATCGTCGGCGAAAGCCTGTTCAACATCCATTTGTCTAACCTCGTTTAGATGGGTTGGAGTATTAAACTTCTCAGCCCTCCAGATGGGGACGACCATGAAGACTTTTTCGAAACTGATGGCACACATCTGCTTATACAACTGGGGACTTTGAGCTAGATAGGCCTCCTTCTCGAAATATGGAATCTTGAAGAGTTCGGCTCCGCCTTCAGAGGCGGAGGCTATGATGCATGGAGGCTGGATTTCCATGAAGCCTTTATTTGTAAGGAACTCGCGGAAAGAAGACAAAATCACGTGTTGAATCTTGAAAATCGATGAAGTACGGGGGGTCCTGAAATCAAGGAAACGAAAATTTAGCCGCGTATCCAGCTCAGCCTTAGTGTTGCCTGAGACATCTAAGGGTAACGGTTGCTTCGACCGGTTTAAAAGTTTTAAACTCTCTGGGAGAACCTCAACCCTTGCATGGGCTATCTGAGAAGCTTCAACTCTCCCCGTTATCTCAACTACGTCTTCACGTCCAAGTTTCAAATCTGTTAGGATTTGACTCACAGGATTATCTGGTTTCACCGTTATCTGGATATCTCCAGAGAGGTCTCTTAATACGACGAATTTTAGGCTTCCAATATCCCTTGTCCTGTTCACCCATCCTGAGATTCTAACTTGTTCTCCTAGACGTTTCTTCGCGTCTTCGATCAATATCCTTTCCAAACATTCCACCTGTTTCAGGATGCAACTATTAAGGCAAAACTGAAAAAGAAAAGGGGACTATAAAAGACTTAAGCTGATTAGAAGGCGTACTCGACTCTGAGGTTCATATTTCGGATTTTCTTAGCTATGTCTACTAAAGATTGAATTCGTTTATTACTTAGACTTTTAGAACCTCTTTTCTTTAAAACGATACGGGTTTCAGTACTTCCATCAGGGAGCCAGATCATGTTAATCGTCAGGATCTGCTGTGTAGAGAAGAGTTCCTCTAGGAAGCGACGATCGCTCAATCCCTCCTCTATGACAAGAACTCTCTTCCTGAAATGGTCCCCGATCTCCCTAATCAATTTTCCTCCTAAACTATAAAATTTAGGCTGGTCGCCTTTCCCAACGATTAAGATAAGATAATTTCCTGATTCTATAACATTGTTTAGTTTCGCCTTCTGCAGCATGGGATATTTACTTTCGATATCGAGAAGGTAAGAAGCGACTTTCATATAGATTTCAGCAATAGATCCAGAGCGTATCTTCTCGCGACACTTGGAACAGAGCATTCCGCTCCTCAGGCAGAATTCACATAGCTGCGTCTGCACTTAGTCCATCCTCCAGCCTATGGAGGAGAGGGTGCCGGATGCTCTTTCCACTATTTTAGTGGCTTAGTGTGATCTCTATTGTGCTAACGTTCAGTGTTTGCTCAGATTCCTTGCTTTTAACCTCTTCAGTTCCTATATTTATGTTCTTTACTTTCAGATCTGGCATAAACTTATTCCTAATGACTTCGACTACGTCGACTGCTGTGCATATGGAACGCCCTCGAGCCTTGATCACGATCTCTTCTGAACCACCCTTGATTAGGGTTAGACAGGCTAGGACGTAATTCATTACAGGTTTCTTTCCTATGTAAACAGTATTAGGATTCGACACTCTAGCTCCTCCATTTAATCCCTTTCAATTTATTGTGCTATCATAAAAACTTATTTCACGTTAAAAGGTTTATGCAGGTTTTTCTCATAATATCAATATCCTAAGAATTTTCCAACCGAAAAACTCTTATTTGAATATCTCTTCCATCAACAAAGTTGTAAGGCGATCGAGATGTCATTGAGAGACCCAGTGAAACTAGAGCTTGCTCGAAGGCATCTGCTCAACAAAAAGGTGTGTCGAACTTGCGGCGTAACCAACCCAGTATCAGCTTTAAAGTGTAGGAAATGCCATAGCACAAATCTAAGGTTAAAGCGGAAGAAGAGTAAAGCAAGGTGATTGACCCCATATAACAAGAAAGAATCTCTAAAAAAGAGTCTATTTTCGATTCTAACTATTTTAAAGATGTTCTCTAATCGAAATGGTTTCATAATTGGTTTTCAAGAGGTATAAATCTGACAACCTATTTTCAGATGAAGAAATTAAAAGTTTAAAATAAAACGTTTTTTAAAATATTTCATCCGGCTTCGAAAAATCTTTTCTCATCTTAGTCAGTCTTTCCAGGTCCTCTCTCAATTCAATAAAGATCTTAATGTTTAGATTTTCAGGATCAAGCATCATTAATTTTAAGAGGTTGAGCATAACTCTTTCATGTATTTCATCTTCTTTCAAATATTCACCTTATAACTAACATAATATTTCTAAGAAACATTATTAAGCATTGTTTCTATTTTATTCTAAATAGAAGAAAGTATTCATTTTCCTTAGGTAGTTTATTTATATGTAAAACTAATTAACTCTCATTAAAAAAAATATGTATGCAACGTTAAGTTTATGAAAGATTTCTAGGTTTCGCAACGATCTCCCTGATCTCGAGTTCGAGAAACTTTCTTGAATAGGCGGGTTTTACTACTATGCATGTATCGGCGCCTTCAGAAGTTCCAGCGATCGCCATAACTTCCTCATCGACAGGGATCATGCCAGCATCAGCAGCCATTAAGACAATCTCTACACAAACCTTCATTCCTTGGCAGAAACGGTATAGAGTCTGCTGGACTACCTCCTCTATTGATTTTCCTCCAAACTTCTCCGTGAAAGAACTTGCGACCCCATCTCCTAAAGCGTGCATCGAGGTTAAAACTTGGACACCGGCTTCTCTAAGCCTTCTCTTTTCAGCTTCAGTCATTGTCCAGCCTTCTTCTTTATATCCTTCACATATAGAAACAGCGACGATATTGTCGCTCAGATTTTTGAAGGCTTTAGCAACCTTCAACCCAGTATTACCATGGGTTGAAGCGACTACTATATGCCTTATCCCGAGTTCTTTAGCCCGTTTCAAAGCTGCAGATATTGTTGAATCTGTGTTAACAGCCCCCTTCTCTTCAAAATAGATTATGCTCTTCTCCAACAATGATTCTCCTGCGAGTTTAATAGAAAGCTTGAAGAGGTAATTAACATTATCTTCTGTCGACTTAAAAGGATAAAATAAATTAAGGGAGAAATAGGATAAACACTATTTAATAAGAAAAATCAAGACTAGTCTTTAGATGTTTTAAATAATTATCTGAAATTTTAGACGCTTTAAACTCCAATACGTTTAATTTAGTTTTCGGATATACTAGTTTGTATCTAACAGGTAGATCAATATTTATAAAATAGTTGGAATAAAAACTTCGAAAAGATCATTAAAGGAAGATTTTTTTAATAGATCCTCATCTCAAATTTAAAGCAAGTGGCCTCTGTGGTGTAACGGCTAGCATACAGGCCTGTGGAGCCTACGGCCCGGGTTCGACTCCCGGCAGAGGCCCTCCAAACAAGATAAGCTTTAAAATCAGATGAGTAGGCATTTTCTTAGAGCGGAGGTTGCCAAGCCAGGTCAAAGGCGCAGGACTGAGGCTCCTGTTCCGAAGGGATTCGTGGGTTCGAATCCCACCCTCCGCACTTTTGGATAAACCCTCCGCACTTTTTGTCATATGAGAGTTGCATTTTGATTGTTCAGATTTTTCCGCTTTATGAGAATAAGGCAAGACTAAAAGCTGAAAGGAGGCTGGAGTAAGCTCAAAGACGATAGTTAGTGAGTAAAGGTTGTTAGGACAAATATCTGATGGATCTAATGCATCTTTGAAAACAATTTGTAGATATTTTAGGGAGAATGGCGGCTGCGTCAAACATTGTCCTAAACAAGGAGAACAGAGATTATTCCACTTAGGAATATTCCATCGAAGGTTCCGGCCCCGCCAATGCTTGCTATCCTAGCTCCTATCTTTGGAATTTTGCTCAAATTTAATATGTCTGCGCCGATTAAGGTGCCGAATACTCCAGAAGTGTAGGCTATAATTGCTGGCGTGCTTGAAGGTAAAAAATAAGCCATCAAAGCTGAGGCCAACGGTGGGACAAAAGCGGGTGTAACAATTCCCAAACCCATTACAGGCCTGGCAACAAGGTGCGTAACTAATGCCACTATTAATGTTCCTGTTAAAGCATAAGGAACTGTTGAAGGAAGACTCCATAAAAGATAAACCGAAACAATTGTCGGGATTAAGGCACCACCAACATTTAAGGCAATTATTGTGGAAAAGTCTTCGTATTCTATTTGTGGCACTCTGAAAATTAAGCCAAAAAAACTGAAATATTCATTCTTAATTATGGGAAAGATCGTTTTAATTTTGAACAATGGTATGTTTAAATAACTTCCAACGAATGTTGCGGCAAGAATAAGCACTGTTAACTGAGAACTAAAACCCACCCTCTTGAAAGCTAATCCAATAGCGCCTATAAAAAGCAAACTTGAAACAAGAACCAGAATCAAAAATAGAGCCAGCAGTAGAACGCGACTAAAAGACCAGAAAATAATCTTTCTACTCAAGCATAAACCCCGGCATAATTTAAGCTATCCTCTTAAATTAATATAGATAAACTAATCGTTAAGAAGAATAGTAAGTTAGAAAGTCCAGTTAAATAGAAGAGTTTCGCTTAATGACTATATCTGAATCCTTTTTTGGGATCTTGATTGGAATAGCATGAAGAAAGTTATAAACTTACCATCTGGTTTCATAGGCGATTCTTACGAACATAAATCAATAAGAGGGTAGACTTCAATAGAGTTCTCAAGCTTACCTGGAATTTCAAGTTTTTGCAATTTTTTAGGCGGAAACCGAGGAATTATGCATCATTACTCGTTACTAGTATAAAATCGAAGTGAAACCTAGTAGTTATAATGTTCCGCCTCTTTTTAATATCCAAAAAATGAAATCTATCTGCAGACTCGATCCTTGAACTATGGGCTTTATAGTTATATATTGAACCACGAAGAAAACTAAAAATTTATATTTTTAGGCTGACCTAAAAAAGATATGGGCAGTGAAAGTGTTGAAGAATACTTAGAAGCCATCCATTCTTTTAATGAGAAAGGTGAACCCGCTAAGACATCTGCGATAGCAGAGAAGCTCGGGGTAGCCCCGCCGAGCGTCACACAGATGATTAAGACATTATCGGAAGATGGTCTAATCGAGTATACACCTTACAAGGGAGCTATTTTGACTGGGAAGGGGATGGCTTACGCGCAAAAAGTTGTGCGAAAGCATCGACTCCTAGAACGGTTCCTTTATGACTTCTTAAAACTATCAAAGAATAAGGTTCATGCCGAAGCTTGCAAGCTTGAGCATAGTTTATCCGACGAGGCGGCTGCAGCCCTCTGCGAAGCTTTACGTAAACCAGAGAAGTGTCCCGACGATGAGAAATCCATCCCCCCTTGCATATTCAATGTTGACGGTTGTGATCAATGCGCTTTGGAGAGAGAAGAAGGAAGTCCAAGTCTTGTGACTCAACTGTCGAATCTGAGACCAGGAGAAGAAGGAGTGATCGCTTTCATCAGGGGGGGGAAGGCATCATGCCAACGTCTCTTAGATATGGGATTGACTCGCGGAACTAGCATCAGGGTTGAAAATGCTGCTCCTTTTCAAGGTCCGATAGAAGTTTCGCTTAGAGGCTCTAAACTGGTTATAGGTAGAGGACTGGCTGCACACGTATTTGTAGAAGTTAAAGATAATCAATCATTGTATAAGCGTGTTCACCCTCATGGTCCTCACCATGGTCTAGAGCATTAAGCGAAAGAGCAATATCAATTCTATATTTCACTATACATACGATTGAAATCTCTGCGGAATATGGATTAATCCATTGGGACTGTTTACTCTTTTGAGATTTTAATACTCTGACCTTCAGTTAATGCTTGGGCTACTTTCCTTCTCGCGCTTTGGAGTAGCCTCCAGACAGTGCCTCGTGATATACCCATCCGATATCCTGCCTCCTCTTGCGAGAGCCCTTCTAAATCCACTAAGCGGAGAGCCTCAAGTTCTTCAGGCTCGATCTTAATTGATTCTCCATTCCTCATTGGACTTGGTGTGAAAGCTTCTGCAGCTGGTTGTTTGCTTATATATACTGGTGTTGGGTTACGTCCCCTTAACCCGCGCCTAAATCTTCTTCTATGCACACATTCATTAAATTCGATCGAAATATTTATATTTTTGTGTTCAGATGAACATAATTGGAAATCGTGCATAAGCACAAAATAACTGTGGGAGGTGTAAAAGATGGGATGGAGAGGAAGAGGGAGAACCGGCACATGGCCTGGAGCTGGACCATTCAGCAATCTACCTCCATGGCAGAGACCTGGATGGGTCTACGGATATGGTAGGTGGACGGGTCTAGGCAGAGGGGTTGGATATGGAATCAGTGGATCCGCTTACAATCCTTGGGTCTGTCAGAGGCTCCCTTGGTTACCCCGAGGGTGGTGGGCTAACCCTTACGCACAACTTTATGGCTCGAGATATCCTTTAGTCTACGGATATCCTCCTATATATCCTAATGCTCTCAGCCCAGATGCTGAGCTCGACATGCTTGGAACCTATCTAGAACAGTTAAAGAACGAGCAAGAAACAATAAACAAAAGGATAGCAGATCTTAAGAAGATGATTGAAGAAGGCGGAAAGACGGGAACGACGCAGCCCACAGGGTCAATGCCCTTCTGGGGACCGTTTCCATATGTAATGCTTACCCCTGAACAGGAGAGGTCGATACTAGAGCAGCAGGCTAAGATGCTGGAAGATCAAATAAATGCCATAAAGAAACGCTTAGAAGATTTGGGTAAGGAAGAGTAAAGCATGAGGGCTGTTGGATCCGCTTCCTACGACAGCCTTGAAGCTTTAGTTGACCCAAAATTTGGACGTTGACCATATTTTTTGATAGATGCTGAGACGATGACGTTTGAAACATTGTCGAATACTAATTATCATCTCTACAAGGGGGGCAGGGATTGGATTCGCTCAAACTATAGCAAGAAGGGTATTGAAGCGATACTGATTGAAGCGATACTGACTGAAGCAATAGGCTCAAACGCAATGAAGGTTTTGTACCAAGCTGGCATAAAGATAGTTACAGGCGTACAAGACCCTATAAAAGATGCAGTAAAAGATTTCAATAGTGGAAAGCTGAAGACCACTTCCACTACAGGCTACAATAGAAGCGATCTTCTATCGAGAAGGGGTGGACGGATTGGAGGAGGAGCATGTAGTATTTACTCTGAATCATATCAGCCTCCAATAGGCATTAAACATTCATCATCACTAACCTCAGAGGAAGAGAAGCTCCTCTCCGAAGAACTGAAGGAGCTGGAGATTCGATTATCTGAAATGAAGAGGAAATTGGGTGAGCCGAAAAAATGAAAACATTGCGCATTGCTATACCTTCAATAGGAACCAAAGGAATGAAAGATAAGGTCTCATCAGTTTTCGCGAAAGCGCCAGTATTCACCATCATCGACATCGTGGAGGGAGAGATCAAAGAAATCAGAAAGGAGAAGAATCCAGCATCGGATTTGAAGCAGGGATCTGGTCCGATCGTAGTCAAAAACCTGAAAGACCAAGGCGTGGAAATTATAGTTTCGGGTGAGATTGGTCCTGGTGCAAGAACACTTATTGAAATGAGCGGGATCAAATTAGTGAATGTCGAGCCTAATATAAGGGTCTCCGAAGCCTTAGAGATAGCGTTAAAAAAATTAAGTAGTGTAAAAACGGGAAATAAATCCTCTTTTAGCCTTAAATTTTAATTTCAATTTTTTATTAATAACAATTTTCAGAATTAAGCATCTATTCCAAAGGAAGATTTTTAACCTTCTCCATCAAGAAAACTTGTTCGGCGTAATATGAGAGCATTTTATGAAAAGTTTTAGCGCTGCTTTCGAAGGTTAGTTCGAAATGAGACATCACTGCTAAACTGATTAAAGGAGGTAAAATAATTGAGCTAGAACATCGAAAGAAAAAATTCTATACGAGAAAAATATTGGCGTCTTAGAAAGTGGGGTATAAAAAAGATTTGGATTGTTTAGATCGTTATTAGGCATCTATTTACATGTAAATTTTGATTATCAAAATGTAGGTTAAGTATATAGATGAATAAGATATATCCAATGATTTATATGGTTATTTAATTTCTATTAAATAATTAGGTTTGAGGATTAAAATTGAAGATCGATCACGTAGAGATAATTCCAGTCAACATTCCCACAAAAAAGGTGCTCACCCTTTCTAGATACGGGCGACTCGGGGAAGGGAAACCCTTCGAGTTCGTCATAGTGAGAGTGCATACGGATGAAGGCATCGTCGGCTTAGGAGAATGTCCCCCTTTGCCTCCCCTCTCTCCAGAATCTCAGCCAGTTATTGTAGCCATGTTGAAACACTGGATTGCTCCAAACATTCTCGGATTAGACCCTTTTGACACTGGAGAGATATGGGAGAAAATGGACTTCTATGCTCCAACATATCCCATGTCTAAGGCGGCAATCGATATGGCGATCTGGGATATAAAGGGAAAGAGTCTGAAGAAGCCGCTCTATAAGCTCCTCGGAGGTTCTCTCTTAAAAAAGTTCCCAATTGTAGCATTAATAGGAATTAAGAAACCTGAAGAGATGGCATCCGAGGCTGAGAAACTTGTGTCTGAAGGATTTACAGGATTAAGGCTTAAGATCGGTCCTAAAAGAGATGTTGAATGTGTTAAGGCTGTTCGTGAAGCCGTAGGAGAAGAAGTTTCAATACGAGTCGATGGTAATCAAGGATATTCAACGGAGCAGGCGGTAAATGTGATTAATAAACTTGAAAAATACGAGATCGAATTGGTTGAACAACCTACAGTCTGGTGGGATTTCAAAGCTCTTTCGAAGGTTACAGCTTCAGTAAATACACCAATCATGCCTCATGAATCCATGTATCTTATGTCAGATGTAAAGACGCTCATCGACATGAACGCTGTAGGCGTCCTCGGCCTCAAAACTTATCGTCCAGGCGGGGGCGTAACAAACACTATTCGAATCCTTGAGATGGCTCGAATCATGGATATACCCTGCTTAATGCATGACGATGTGGAACTTGGAATCTCTCTCTCAACAGCAACCCACATCATCGCGGCTTATGGTAAAGTTTTAACCTATAAGTCGGAATTGTCAGGGTACCCCGAATGGTTTGAAGAAGATGTGATCACTAAACCATTGAATATTAAAGAAGGGTATGCTGAAGTCCCTGAAGGCAATGGAATAGGCGTTGAGTTAGATGAGTTGAAAATAAAGAAATACTCTCCAGGAATAGTTAAAGTGTAAAACGATAATATAATTCCTAACCCTCAACCTAAATATCTGGATCTTGAATCCATTTCCAAAATTTTTGATTAAAAACAATCTTAGGAAGATACTCTAGACCAGGTAGCCTAACTCCTTAAGATATTTTCTTACGGCAGATTTTACAAAGTCTGAGACGCTTGTATATCCATGCTTCCCTGAAGAAATAACTTCCTCTATTTTCTCGGCAAGGGATTCTGGAAGGTTAACCGTATGATATTTATACTTTCTCTGAGACATTTCTATGAAAAATTATCATTTTTTAATTTAAAAATATTTAGTTTTATCTAGTTTAGTGTGCTAAATAATTTAATTTAGATTAAATTCAGCTCAGACAGCCTTTCTAACTGTTCTAGCACGCGGCGTCTAATATCCCTTGGCTCAGAAAACTCGGCAACGATTTTCCCATTCTTTACGAGAGGTTTCAGCATCTCTTCTGTTTCTCCGCCACATTTTGGACAATTGGGAGCATCCTCTTTTGAGGATCGTACCGCATCCAGCATACACCCGGGACATCTCCAAACCTGCTTTTTTCCACTAAGTTTTCCACGCTTGGCTGCAGGCTTTCCCTCCACTTCAACGATATCGAAGCCGAAATCTATTGTTGGTGCTCCACTTATCCAGGATCCTACGCCAAAGGCGTCTGCTCCAGCTTCACTAAGATCTCTAACAGAATTCTCATCTAGACCGCCAGAAACGAATATTTTAACGTCTTTTCTACCCCTTAAATTCAACTCCCACCTAACTTCTTTCACAATCTCAGCGAAATTCCCTCTACGAGACCCTGTTGTGTCGAGCCTGACGGCGGCGAGTCGCGTTCCAAGGGCTTCAGAAGCCATAATGGCTTCAGTTTTCTCATCGTAATAAGTATCGGTGAGGCAGATTCTAGGAACTTCTGAGGGCATAACCTCATCGAAGGCTTTCCAAGCACTCAATTGGTCTCCGAAAACTATTATAAGGGAATGGGGCATAGTGCCGGAGGGTTTTTGCCCGATTACCTCCGCTCCTAGTAGACTTGAGACTCCATCCATCCCTCCGATGTAAGCAGCTAGATCCAGAGTCGGTGAGATAGCGGGATGCATCCGTCGAGCTCCAAAGGCGATTAGAGTTTTCTCTCCAGCCGCCAATCTAACCCTCGCAGCCCTGGTCGCGACCCCTGA
>JAGTQU010000027.1 GCA_018396695.1 Candidatus Bathyarchaeota archaeon
TTCCGAAGCGCGTTACAACGCAATTTACGTTGTTGAAGAAGGGAAAAACATACATAGGAAGCTATTCAGCAGGAATCCAATCGAAGTTGCAAAAGATGTAGCGGTGAATCTCTTCGGAGAGAAAGGTGAAGAGGACAGAAAGTAGAAGATATTTGTTTTTGAAGGGATTCATTCTCCAGACACCATGTTTCTCAGAGCGACAGTTCCATACAATAAATAATTCGAAAAATACCGATTGTATAAAGACAGCTGTCCTGGCCTTCGATAAAACTTCATCAGGAATTTGGAGCCCTGTGCTGATATAAGGCCACGTCTCAAGAAGAAAAATGATTATTGAGCCTATCGTCATTACAAAGAATGACGTGAGAATATAGGATAACATTCCGTGAAGTATCCCTTCTTTCGGGTTTCGCGGCGGTCTGTTCATGACATCTTCTTCTACTGGATCAACGCTGAGAGCGATCGCAGGTCCGCCATCGGTAACAAGGTTGATCCATAGGATCATCGCAGGGAGAAGAGGTATAGGTAAACCTACGAAGAAGAATATTGAAAGAAGGAACAACTCATCAAAATTCGCAGCTATCAGGAAGCAAGTGTACTTCCGAATGTTATCAAAGATAATGCGGCCTTGCTCAACAGCGCCTACAATTGTGGCGAAGTTGTCATCAGCTAGGATCATGTGAGAAACTTCCTTCGTCACATTCGTACCCGTTATTCCCATTGATATGCCGATATCAGCGTTCTTGACAGCTGGCGCATCGTTTACTCCATCTCCAGTCATTGCCACGATGTGTCCCCTCGCCTTAAGGGCTTTCATAATCTTCTGCTTATGTGCAGTTGACACCCTTGCGTAAACAGATACCCTATAGACGATCTCTTCAAAACGAGAATCATCCATCTCTTTCAGCTCTTCACCAGTGAGCGTGAGATCCCTTTTTTGAGCATTCCCAATTTCCTCAGCTATCGCAGTCGCGGTAAGTTTATGGTCGCCAGTGATCATAACAGTCTTTATCTCTGCAGTTGCACAGTGAAGTGTCGCTTCAATCTCATTTATAATATTTATTTTACTTTAACTCTTTCAATGTCCCACCTACTCATAATTAGGGAGGCGAGTTCAGGCTGCAAAACATACAAGGTTTTAGCTTCTCCTCTAGGTATGAAGATACGGAACTTGAACGTCCTCCCCATGGTTAAGCTTGTCTCAAAGAAGTACTCTGGGCTCCTGAGTTGCTTTTCCTGATACTTATTATTGAACTCCTCTATAGCAGGCTTTATACATTTATCAACAAAATCATCATTAGATACCCCATAAGGAATAGTCAAAGAAAAAGTATATTTGATGAGACCTTCATGAGTGCAGTTAATTATTCTGCTATTCATCACTTGAACATTCGGAACCAGAAGAAGGTTGAAGGATGGAGTATATAGCTTCGTATAGTTTATCGAGATCTCTTCCACCTGCCCCTCAACATCACCTATCTTCACATAATCCTTTATTTTGAAGGGCCGAGCCACTATAACATAAAACCCTGCGACGATGTTATTGATAGTCTGAGAAGACCCGAAGCCTACTGCGGCGCCAATGAGAGCTGAGCTCCCTACAAAGATAGTTGTAGGCAACTCGTAGACTGTGAATATGATCGTTGAAAGAACCAGTAGGGTCAGAACTCTTAAAATAAGCCTCAGAGTGTTTTGAATATGCGCATCTAACTCGAGTCTTTTACCGAGTCGAGTTATCGAGCGGCTTAATAACTTATACACGATCATCGTGGAGGCGACTATTATGGAGACGATGATCAGGCGAGGTATCTCCGGATGTATCTCGATTAGAAACTGAATCAAATCGTTCAAAGCCATAGTATCAGAACAAGATTTGGAGCATGAATAAAAAAGATTTCGACATTTTATCGATGCCTTTTTCATACTTATTTTCGAACATTGGGAGAGGCAGAGTCTTTGCATATATTTTGCGAAATCTCTCTCCTTTTCTGAAGAATGAGATTGGCTAGGAGGCTGAACTCAACTATTTAGAAGGCTGAAATAAAGCGCATATGTTAAAAAGGTCATAATAGTTCTAGACATGGAGTAAGAGACCTTTTAAAAAGTCCTTGAATCGTAAGTTCACCAGCCTATAGCGTAGGGGGTTCCCGTTCTAGGAGAGGCGCCTCCAAACATTACACCAGTCTCAGGATCATATCGGATAGCTAAGCATCTCCCATGACTCCAAGGTTTATCAATGGCTACTTTGTGCCCTCTCCTCTTAAGCTCTTCAATCGTACTCTCAGGGATCCTAGACTCGACGTGAACCACCTCAGGATGAGCATCATGAGGCCAGAATGAGGCTGGAAAATGTGTTGAATGTACCGTCGGGGAGTCTAGGGCGAGTTGAATATCCATCCCGAAGTCCACATGGTTTAGGAAGAACTGTAGAGTCCACTGATCCTGCTGGTCTCCGCCGGGGGTTCCGAAAGTCATATACGGGGCGCCATCCTTCATCACCAGGCTTGGTGTAAGGGTTGTGCTTGGCTTCTTTCCAGGTTCAAGCCTCTCAACGTGATTTGGGTCTAGATGGAACATCTGCGCCCTGGTACCCATGGGAAAGCCTAGACCTGGTATCACAGGAGACGTTCTGATCCATGCACCGCTTGGCGTAGCTGAGATCATGTTCCCTGACCCATCGACCACCTCTAAATGGACAGTGTCTCCTTCAAGTCTATTAGTACTCGGAGACCCGGCCAGTTTGATTGGAGGTTTCCCGCCTGGTCTAAGCTCTGCAGAAGACCTTTCAGGATCTATGAGCTTTCTACGTTCCTCAGCATAGCTCTTGGAGAGAAGCCTATCTAGGGGAACGTTTTCAAAGTCTGGATCTGCATAATACTGTTCGCGATCAGCGTACGCGAGTTTAGCACACTCGATTACCGTATGAAGATAGTCGCCTGTATTATGACCCATCGACCTAAGGTCGAATCCTTCTAAAAGGTTGAGCTGTTGAAGCAGGACAGGCCCTTGCGTCCATGGACCGCACTTGTAAACATCGAAGCCCCTATAATTAGTAGTTACAGGCTCCTCAAACCTTGCTCGATAAGAAGAGAAATCCTCCATGGATATTAGCCCTTTATGTTCTCCGCCGTAGACATCGCGGCATTTAAAGGCCTGCATGAAATTAACAATAGTCTCAGCGATTAGACCACTGTAAAAGTAGTCTCTAGCCGAGTTGATGCCTGATGATCGCCCCCATCTCCTCTCCTTTCTCTCAGCCTCAGAGATTTTCTCAAAGGTTCTAGCAAGCTCAGGATTTCTAATGATTGAACCGATGCTTGGCACACTTCCTCCGGGCAGATAGATCTCTGCCGATGAAGGCCACTCGCTTCGGAACCTTTTCTCGTTTCTCGAGATCGCGTCTACAAGATGGTTATATGCTGGAAAACCTTCAGCCGCCATCTGGATCGCAGGCTCTAAAACCTCGCTCAGGCTGAATGTCCCATACTCATCTAGGGTTGTGAGCCATGCATCGAAGGCTCCTGGGACTACAGCGGGGAGAAAACCATCTTCAGGGATGAGTTCGTACCCATGATACTTGAACCAGTCGATCGTTGCAGCTTTAGGAGCTGGACCCTGCCCGTTTACGGCTACGACTTTCTCATCATCAGCCCAATATAGCAGTATTGGAGACTCCCCTGCTACACCCACAAGATGTGGCTCTAAGACGCAGTGGCAGAACCACATCGAAGCTCCAGCGTCGACTACATTGCCACCTTTTTTGAGGATGTGTAGACCAGTCTGCGTCGAGAGGTAATGTGTTGACGTAACCATGCCATGCGTACCCAAGATGGTTGGTCTGGTCGTAAATTCGCTTGACAATTCTCTAACACTCCTTTCACTTAATCGATGAAGTTTTTAATCTTTAAAATTGCTGCTGCAAAGTCTTCTGGCCTGACTCCGGGGGTCTGGATCCTCGAGTTATGGTAGAAGGATTCGACAATTTTATGGATCTTTTCGTCATCGAGAGTGGTTCCTGTAAGGAGCGTCTCCAAACTGTTTATAGACTTCTCAGGTATCGCGAAGAAGTCGCCATGGATCTGGATATTGAGGATCTCATATCCTTTGATTTCCGCTCTGACTCTGATCAGTTTTTTCGCCTTATAATCTGCTTCAACAACTTTCACAGGCCCTGCAACTTTTATTGATCTCCCATCCCTTTTCTGAGATATGGGTGTCTCCATGTAAAGCCACTCCTTCGAAAGGTGCTTGGGCTTAACCTGTGTGTGAAAAACCTCCCACTCTATTGAGTTAGGCTTAGATGGCTTGAGCTTAACATTGAGAGTCTTCTGAAACTCTTTTACGTAAACCTCCTTAACCTCCTCTGAGCTTGGTGCCTCACCCAGCTCAGCTTTGAGGCTTGTAACCCAATCTCTCATGCTCTTAGCTAGTTTATCCCTAAACTTCTCATCTGGAACCTTTAGAACCCTAGCCATCATGTCGTAGTCTAGGTCTAGAATTATGTTTCCTACAAGAATCGAAGTGGACTCGTATAATCCAGCGCCATTACCAGATACTTTCTTACCTTTCACGACAACATCGTTTAAAGGTTTAAACTCGGCATCCAAACCAAATCTTTGATAGGTCTTTACGGTGACCGAGAGGAGTCGCTCAAACTGCCTCTCAACCTCTCTAGGAACCACCCTACTATTCTTCGCAACTATCTGATAGAAGACTTGGTTCCCGTCTAGATAGGTTGCACCGCCTCCCTGACCTCTTCTTATTATTGGTAAGCCTTTCGAACGGCAGAACTCGATGTCTATCTCTTTCACCAAGTCTTGGTGGAAACCTATGCAAGCATATGGACTCCCAGGTTGAAGCATAATTAGGGTGTTTTCTGATACCCCTCTTTCAACAGACTCGGCTACAGCCTCATAGAATGCTTGTGCTACATAAGGCTCAGGCTTACCTAGATCGATTAGTCTCCATGACTCCATGCTTAAAGAATTTGAACAACATTTAGAAGATTAAACCTTATGCTTAGCCATTTCCTCCCTAAGCCAAGCCTCGAGATTAGCCCGATCCGAGCCTCCAATCAGATTCTCTATTTCGCCTAAGTTCGAGGCTTCGATGACTGCAATCCATCCCTTTCCATAGGGGTCCTCATTGATCAGGGAAGGTTTCTTTAAAACCTCTTCATTTACCTCCACTATCTTCCCTGATATCGGAGTCTTCAAAGGACCCACCCATTTTCCACTCTCGATCGTGCCTAGGGTCTTCCCGGCTTGAACAACGCTCCCTGCTTTACGCAGGTTTAGGTTCAAAATTTTTCCTGCGGCTCCCTGAGCCCAAGCATTGTAACCGACCCGAGCCTTGTTCCCCTCTATTTTAACCCACATATGTTCCCTATGATAATGGAGATCCTCGGGGAAATCATATCCATCGATCTTAGCCAAAGGTCATCACCTAAATATCCATAATTATGTTTAGGTTTTTTATTTATTTTGGGAAGAATACTATTTTTGAGCCGTTTAATGCTGCTAACCAGCCTTTTCTATTAGTATCAGTGAAGAGCATAAAAAATGGAAGATTTTAGCAGGCTTCACTGAAATTTAATTAATATCTTAGGCTATTCTTTTCTTTTGATGATGAATTTCACGTCATTGTATCTGTCAGGACATTGATACGCGAACTCGTTTTGATTCTCTTGCCAAGGTATTGCACCGCCCATTGAAAGAGTCATAAGCGTCGGGAATAAATCGTGGTAACACCATCCGCATATGCCTCCGGTTTTATGGGTATTAATCTCGAAAACGTCTCCTACCTTATGACCCGCGCTGCAACTCCCTTTGATAGATTCTACCTTAGCTATGAAAACAGGCTCAAACCAAGGCAAATCTTTCACCAAATAGATTATTTTTGAGAAGGTGATAAAATATTTATCGGAGTACTTGCGGCGTCGCTGAGTTGTTGATAAAGGTTTAAGGTTCAATGAAGGGGGAATCATCCAAACAGGCAGTTAAAGAATAGTTTGAATGTTCCGTGGGTTTGAGCCCTGTGCTGAACTCTGAACCCGATTAGGATCGCCTTCCCTTTACCTATATGAGCCGCTATCATGGCTGACTTCCTCTTCAACCGCTCCTCTCCGATAAGCCATCCACTCCGGAGGATTTCAGATTCGGGATAAGTAACGATGGATAGATATTTCTCATTATGTTGCGAGGGGAGTATTCTGAAAACTGGGCTGTCCCAAAAGAAGATGAGGGTTTCACGGGGCATACCATATCCTAGAGGGTTATCTGTATCAACGTTTGCACGCAGGGTCGATCCTGGGCAGAAGAACATCTTTGGCGACGTTTTTGAAACAATATTCTCTACGTTAAGGTTGAGGGTCTCTATGGCGAAATCGCATGCGTCGTTAAACGCGACAAGGATGCCCCCATCGTTCACAAACTTCTTTACAGCTTCTACCCCTTCTTTGCCTATGCCGCTCCTATATTCAGGCGGGTAAACGGGGAAAGGCGTATCCGGTCGATTCTCTTTCCACCACTCCTCAATGCCTTCCCCAGTTATGAAGGGAGTTTTATCGTCAGGGAAGATTATTACGTCAAAACGATCATTGAGAACCCCTTTTTTGAAGTCGTCGTCTTTGAGCGTTGTATAAGGGAACTCGAACTGTTCCAGTATCCAACGAGTCCAACCTTCATCGATGTTCCCGCCCCAATACCGTTGGTAGATTCCGATTCTAAGCCGCTTTACCGGTTCTTTTTCATCATCTCTCTCAGAAATTGGGTCGAGAGAGATTTTCAAGTTTTCAATGAGGTTCATTATCTCCGCCGAAGCCATACCTTCGATGATGAAGGAACCTTTTGGGAAGCAACGGTCGTTAACCTCGATGACTCTAGAAGACCTATAGATGATTGCTCCAGATGCGAGAAGCCTATTTACAGCGGTATAACTATCATTGAGTCTGCAGTCTATCAGATACCCGAGAGTAGATTCTCCTTCCACTTTAGGATCATCGGTTAAAGGCTTCGAAATCTTCTCGAAGTCTCCTTTGACCTTTTCGTTTAACGGTACTACTTTAATCCCCATGAACTCTGCCAAGGTATCAGTCGCCGTGTCTTGAGGCTTCAGTGGATTTCCATCCTTGTCCCTCGTCCAAATATTGTCAGGATACCTTGTTCTCAAGAGGAGGGTTTTGATTAGACCCTGCTTAGGCTGTGACAGGAATATGACGTATGATCCTCTTGGAAATCTCAAATCTTCGGCGGTGAAATCTTCCTTAGCTACCATTACTTCGATGCCTTGCGAAAGCAGTTTTTCGATGAGTTTTGCAAGGGTAAGCGGATCATGCTGATCCCTTGGAACAATTATCGCTTTAGGATGTTCTTTATCTCCACTTTCGATCCGCCTCTTTGCTTTCAAATATGCGCATCTAAGAACAGTCTCCCTGTTTCGAGCAGCGGCATCGAGAACCGCCCATGCAGCTACCTTCTGCTGTTCAACTATGTCCCTCAGCCTCCACCAACCTCCGAGCCATAGGTGAGGATAGTTGGTTTGAGGCTCATATTCTGGTTGAACCCCCCTCCCCTCACCTTTAAGCTGGCTGTAGT
The DNA here is from genome assembly GCA_018396695.1 of Candidatus Bathyarchaeota archaeon. Lineage (GTDB taxonomy): Archaea > Thermoproteota > Bathyarchaeia > TCS64 > TCS64 > JAGTQU01. The sequence goes on from JAGTQU010000027.1 coordinate 7,596, forward strand.
GTATGAAGAGGGGTGTGGCGAGCTTGGCGCTTGCGGATTCTGTAAGCATTCCAGCGATGTTATGATAGTTCGTTATCCAATGGAATCCGAGGTGCCCCCATGCGAGAAACTGGGCACCATTCAGGACACCTATCTTCCCTTCCTCCTCAAGCTTATAAGCCATATGGGCTCCATACCAGCTGTGCTCCCTCCAGACGAGAGGGTCTGCGTGTGGATGGAGAGGTTCACAGTATGGAGGGATGTAGAACCTAGCCCCATAACTGCCCATGTGGTGATGATCAACGTAGGCCTGAGGTATCCAGTCTCGGAAAAGAATCGAAGCAACGTATTTAGATTCAATCATATTCGTCATAAAAGCGTCCCTGTTGTTGTCGTGGCCAACATACTTATGGTATAGCCATGGAAGACTACATCCTTCATACTCTGTTCCAAGCCATTTGTTATACCATTCAGTTACCATAACCTGCCCATCAGGGTTGAAGCACGGGATCATTAGAAAGATGATGTTCTCCCGTATCCGTCTAGCTTCTTCATCTTCCCTCGTTAAAAGATCATAAGCAAGTTCCGGAGCCATCTGCGTCCCACCGATCTCAGTGGCATGTAGGCTCATTGACTGGCAGATTACAGCCTTACCCTCTCTGATTAGCTCATGAACCTCCTCTTCAAGCAGCCCCCTCGGATCGCTTATCCTCAAATTGATCTCCCGAAGGCGCTCAAGGTCTCTAAGGTTGGATTCGGAAGAGATTATTACGAGGAGGAAAGGCTTACCCTCTGTAGAGGGGCCCATATCAACAACCTTGATCATGCTGCTCTGTGTTTCCAGAAGCTTAAAATATTCAACTATTCTTCCCCAGTCAGCGATCTTCCTATCGCTTCCAAGTTGGAAGTTGAAAAATCTTTCAGGCGGAGTGACCGGACCTATCATAATATAAAAATTATTCTAATGAAAGAAAAATCTTTAGGAGCTAGTCTCTGTAGAGGACTTTGCCTGGCTTCGCCCCAGTATGCACAGACTTGTTGACGACGATTACGCCGTTTACAATCACATACTCAATCCCTTCAGGATACTTCCTAGGCTCAATCTGGTCACCCTTGTCCGTTATCGTGGCAGGATTAAAGACCACAATGTCGGCGTAGAATCCTTCCTTTAGAAGACCCCTCTCCTTGATCTTGAATTTTCTAGCTGGCAGGGAGGTTACCTTTCTTATAGCTTCGTTGAGGGTGAGAGTATTGGTCTCCTTGACTGCCCTTCTGAAGTATCGTGGGAAACCCCCGTAGGTGTTTTCGTTAGGCACGTACCAAGGCGGATTCCTACACTCCCATTTGTCATCCATGCAGAAGGTGTCTATCCCTATCATCATTTCGGGATGTTTATAGAACGTCAGCTTCGTTGAGTCGTCCTCACCCTTCAACACCGCCTTCGTATCAGGGTCTAGGCTTAGAACCTCCATTAGAGCCTCTAATCCGTCCACCTTCATTGACTCTCCAACCTGGGCGATCGTCTTGCCGACAAACTCTTCTACCCTGCATTCTACAATATTAGGGAGATGCGCCCATGAAGGGTTCAGGTTCGGGTTTAATCCATACCATTTACCGCTCATTATTATGTTCCTCACCTCATCCCTGAAATCCTTCATCTTCAAAGCCTTCGCTAATCCCTCACGGGAGCCCACTAACCTAACCCAAGGTAGGAGTAACCCGGCGAGCCAGGGGGAAGCATATATGCCTCCTGTAAGATGATGTGGAATGACGTCAAAGTTCACATCTAAACCCTCACTTCGAGCGTCGTCAATAGCCTTGAGGGTTGCTTTAACTGATGCTTCTGACATGATCTCGCTCCCGGTAGGATAGACGTCGTATAAGGGGCTTAGATGGCTTATCTCAACAGACATCTTGCATCTTCTCCCCACCTCGATGGCTTCAAGTATCCCGTTAATCTTAGGCGGAGGAGCATCCCCCGGCTTTCTCTCGCGCCTTAAACCAGTTCTAAGGCTGTGGCTTGTATATATACCTCCGTACTCAGCAGCTACTTTCGCACATGCCACAAGCTCCTCTAAATCAGCGTAGTATCCCGGTTCGTAGTCTCTCCCAACGCTTATTCCGCGGATACCCTCTTCCATGGCGGTTCGAACATGCTCCTGCATCTTTTTAGTCTCTGATCTTGTAGCTCTCCGCCTGTAGTCTCTACCCATGACTAGCGTTCGGATCTCTCCATGACCTACAAGAGGGATATAGTTGGCACTAATGCCGACTGATTCAACTCTCTTACAAAACTCTCCGAGAGTATGCCAGTCAATCCTCCATCCAAAGACCTCTAAATGCCTCTCATTCAATTTGTCTCTCTCGACAAGCCGGTCAGGGTAATACATTGCCAAGGAAAGATCAGTGAAGATGTCGTAGAGAAAGTAACCGATGTCAAGATATTCACCATATGGCCCAGGACTCGATCCACAATTCCCACCGACAAAAGTGGTTATGCCTTGCCTCACAAAGCTTTCAGCCTTAGGATAATAGAGGATGGAGGCATCTCCATGGTTATGAACGTCGATGAACCCTGGTGCTACAGACAAGCCCTCGGCGTCTATGATGACCCCTGCATCTCCTCTAACCTTTTCGCCTACAGACTCTATCCTTTCTCCTCGAATAGCTACGGCTCCTTTAAACGGTGCCCCTCCTGAGCCATCGATTATCGAGGCGTTTTTTATGATTATATCAAATTCTTCAACCATGTTTTGTATAGTCGGATATTGTAATCCTTAACTCTTTCCAAAAGCCCAGGAGTCTTAACCTAATCCGTCATCGCAACTTGAACTCGCCTTAACCGGAGATTTCTATATAAGCTATGCGTTATGGAGAAGTGCTTCTCTAATCCCTAGAAGTTAAACATCGCTGATTTTAATAATGGATACGAAGTATCTCATTCTTATTAGATAACTAGGACGATGCGTGCAATGGAGTATGCTAATATCCTCCAAGACCTCTTGAAAAGAGACGAGTACCTTATCGTTGGAAAAAAGGTCGCCAGAACCGATGCCTTGGATAAGGTTCTCGGAAGAGCGTTGTTCACCGCAGATTATGTGCCGAAGGGAACCATGGTAGTTAAAGTTGTTCGAAGCTTACAGCCACATGCCTTAATAAGAAAAATAGATTACAAAGAAGCTCTTAAGATACCGGGCGTAATACGTGTCATCACAGCCTCAGATATACCTGGAGAGAATCAGATAGGCTACGCTCTCCCAGACCAGCCTTTCCTGAACGATGCTAAAGTTCACTATGTCGGCGACCCGTTAGCACTTGTTTGCGCGTCAGATGAGTACTCGGCTTCGGAGGCTGTCGACGCGATCAAAGTGGAGTATAATGCCCTCCCTTCACATCTAACCGTAGACTCAGCTCTTGCCTCTGACGCGATACCGATACATGATGGGGGAAACATCGCGGTTAAGACGAGGATCAGGAAAGGTGATGTAGCTAAAGGATTCAAGGAATCTACGGTTGAAGTTGAAGAGACCTACGAAACCCCTTATCAGGAGCACATGTACCTTGAGACTGAAGCTGCCTATGCTATACCTGAAGGCTCAGATAAGGTTACAGTCATAGGTACGATGCAGAGCCCCTTCCTCGTCCGCGAGAAAGTCGCAAAGATCCTCGGCTGGAGCCTGAGCCAAGTGAGGATAATCCAAGCTCTCACGGGAGGAGCGTTCGGAAAGAAGGATGACATGGGTCCCTTAGTCTGTGCCGAAGCTGCTTTAGCAGCTGTTTTAGTCGGGAAACCGGCAGCTAGAATATATGATCGAGACGAATCCGTCGCCTACACGCCCAAAAGATTTCCAGCGCGTTTCAGATATAGGTCTGGAGCTGACTCTGAGGGAAAGCTTAAGGCGATAGAGGTCGAGATAACGCTTGAATGCGGCGCCTATGCTAACCGTTCTCCGTTTTGGCTTTGGAGGCAGACAGCCCACGCGGCTGGACCCTACTATGTGCCAAACGCTGCCATAGATGGTAAAGCCGTTTATACGAACAAGGTTTACGGTGGAAGCTTCAGAGGCTTCGGGGACCTGGCTATGCAGTTCGCAGCTGAGTCTCAGATGGATAGGTTGGCGGAGAAGATTAACATAGATCCTATAGAGTTTAGGTTAAAGAATATTCTGAAAACTGGTCTTACCACAACATGCGACCAGCTCCTCGACCATTCTGTCGGCATCGAGGAGTGTCTAAGACGGGTTGCAGAAGCTTCTAATTGGAGTAAATATGTTCCGTGTAAGGAAGGAAGCAGAGTAAGAGGTCTTGGAGTAGGATGCGCCTACCATGGCATAAGCACTAGCAGAGGTACTCCAGACTGGTCGGCTTGTTCACTAATCCTGAATCAGGATGGAACATTCACCTACAGGACTGGAATATGTGAGCTCGGACAAGGTTCGCCCATAGGTCATGCAAAAATAGTATCTGAGATTGTTGGAGCCCCACTTGATTTCATACATGTTGAACTCCCGGATACTAGTTCAACGCCAGACGCCAAGCCTACGCATGGGAGTAGGGGGCTCATGCTCGGGGGAACTGCGGCTGCCGACGCTGCTTTGAAGCTAAGAGACAACATGCTTAAAGTCGCAGCCGAGATGCTGGAATGCCGAGAAGATGAGGTGGAATTGAAAGGGGGAGAAGCCTTCGAAAGAGGCACCCCCTCAAATAAAATCAGTTTCTCCGAGCTTGCTGAAGAACTATATGCTAGGGGGATCTCGCCTGCGAGTTACGGATTCTATGCTTCGCCTAAGAGGTATTTCGATCCTGAAACTGGTTTAGGAGTCAACTATTCAGTTTATACATTTGCTGCCTCCGTCGCAGAGGTTGAGGTAGATTTGGAGACAGGGGAGACGACGGTTTTAAAAGTTTGGCCAGCAATGGATGTTGGGAAAGCCATCGACCCGTTGATGATCGAGGGACAAATCGAGGGGGCAGTATCCCAAGGCATAGGATTCGCTCTCATGGAAAATCTAATCCTCGAGGATGGTGTGGTTTTAAACCCCTTCTTCAAGGATTACATAATCCCTTCAGCTTTAGATACGCCTGAAATAGCTAAGCCTATATTAGTTGAGAAGCCATACAAACATTCAGCCTTCGGGGCTAAGGGCGTGGGTGAGCCAGCCATCATCTCTATCGTTCCAGCGATAGTCAATGCCATCCATAACGCTACAGGCATCAGATTCAACACGCTTCCAATAACCGCGGAACGGTTATACGACGCCATTAGGAGGAGCAGACAATGAAGCCCCTGCCAAGTTTTCTAATACATAGACCGCGCACGGTAAACGAGGCTTTGAAGATGCTTAGTGAGCTCGAAAAAGCCAAACCCATAGCAGGGGGAACAGACCTACTTCCACTCCTTAGAGATAGGGTGGTTGAGGCTAAAAACCTTATAGATATCAGCCTAATACCCGAGCTCAGGGGTATAAAAGAAGGGAGAAATGAGATCCGAATAGGCGCAGCGACTAAGATAAAAGATGTTGAAAAGTCCAGGATTATATTTGAGAAGGCGCCGGTGCTCTGCGATGCGGCATCTTCGATAGGAAGCCCCCAGATACGTAACCTAGGCACCATCGGAGGAAACATCTGCAATGCGAGTCCAGCAGCTGACTCCGCCCCATCACTTCTTGTTCTAGACGCTTATGCGGAAGTTGTTTCGTCGAAGGGTTCTCGCGAGATCCCTGTGAAGGAGGTCTTCAAAGGACCGAAGAGGAACAGCCTTAGACCCGACGAGCTTCTCATCAGCATAAAGTTTCCTGAACCATTCGATACATCTACCATGTCATTCCAGAAGCTTGGGAGGAGAAGAGGATACACCATAGCTCAGGTCAACGTAGCCGTCCTACTTGAGTTTGACGGCCCCGTCTGTTGCGACGCCAAGATCTCTGTCGGTGCAGCTGCATCAACACCGATAAGAATCTACGAGGCAGAGGAGAGGCTCTGGAACAAGAGGCTCACAGAGGAGATCATAGAGGACGCATCAACCCAATGCATGAGGGCTGTGGATCCAATAGACGATGTTAGAGCATCAGCCGAGTATCGCAGAGAAATGTCCCACGTTCTGGTTAGAAGATGTCTCATGGAGGCTTGGAATAAGGCTAGGAGGTTGATGTGATGGAGTTTTCATTCATACTTAACGGAAAAAGAGTCGTCTGCGACATAAGCGACAACCAGACTCTGCTCGATCTACTAAGAGATAGTCTAGGGGTTACAAGCGTCAAGAAGGGGTGTGAGCAAGGCGAATGCGGCGCCTGCACAGTCCTCTTAGACGGGGAGCCTGTTACATCTTGCCTAGTCCTCGCTAGAAGGATAGAAGGAAGAGAAGTTACCACGGTTGAAGGCCTAGTCGATGATCCTAAAATGAAATCGTTAAGAGAGGCTTTCCTTGAGGAGGGGGCGGTCCAGTGCGGCTACTGTACACCAGGAATGTTGCTCTCAGCTTACTCTCTGATTCGATCAAACCTAGACCCAACGGAGGCTCAGGTGAAAAAAGCTATTGAAGGGAACCTTTGCAGGTGTACAGGCTACGTCAAGATAATTGAAGCCATAATCCACGCGGCGAAGAAACTAAAAAGTGAGTAGAACAGAAGTTCAACTTTACCCAAATACTCTAAAGCGTTTACACAACTGTTCTATGAAACTGATTTCCGTTCGATTGTTGACGCTCATCCCCCTCCTCTTTTTAAATTGGAGAAGTTATTTGATCTTATGATGAGCGACCCCGAGATCGTATTGAGGTTATCAAAACTTTTAGGCGATGGAAAAGCTGCAGTTTTGTGCACCCTGATCGAGAAGGAGGGCTCAGGTCCAAGGAACCTTGGAGCCAAAATGCTAATCGAACCTGAGGGGAACATCTTAGGCTCCATAGGCGGAGGTGACATGGAGAGGAGGCTCGTCGAAGAATCTAGAGAGGTTTTAAAGAATGGTGAACCCAAGATTCTGACCTTTGCCATGGGCGTGGAACCAACCGGAAACGCGATCCCGGTCGACTCGAAGTGTGGAGGTGTTGTAAAGGTATTCATGGATGTCATCAAGCCTCTTCCAAGACTCATCATAGTCGGCTCCGGGCATATCGCTAAGCCCTTAGCAGATTTGGCTGAGAAGGTCGGGTTCGAAATAATAGTCGTGGACGATGCTGAGACAGCCACGAGGGAAAGGTTTCCTACAGTGAAAGAGCTAAGAAACGGCCCCTTCGGTGAGGAGATGAAAAACCTGGAGCTCAGATCCTCCGACTACGTCGCCATCGTTCACGGTGAAACCCTTTACGAGCTAGAGGCTTTAAGAACTGCTTTGAGAAGCAGGCCAGCGTACATTGGGCTCTTAGGTAGCGTGAACAAGGCGAATCAACATAAGAAGCAGCTCATTGGAGAGGGGTTTAGTAGAGAAACGGTTGAATCCATATGCGCTCCAATTGGTCTCCATATAGGGGCGGAGACTCCAGAGGAGATAGCTGTAAGCATAGTTGCGGAGCTTATCAAGAAGAGGCGCAGCCAGATTCGAAGAGCCTTTTAGCCCTCTCGAACTCTTCAGGTGTGTCGATGTCCATGATGCTCCAAGCGTCTCCCTCCACAAATCTATGAACATCCTCATGACGGAGTATAATGTCTCTGAGCGTCTCTCCCTCCTTCATAGCCTGAACCTCGGGGAAGAGGGGTTTCCTTATGAGTATGGGGTGACCCCGCTTCCCTTGGTAAATCGGGCTGACGATGAGAGCTTTAGGGTCTGAAAGAAGAAGCGAAGCCATAGAGTTTAGGAGTTGAGGCTTGAGGCCAAGCTGATCCCCTAGGACTATAAAGACTGCATCTCCAGAAGCATGTCTTAAGCCTGCTTTGACGCTACTAGCCATCCCTTTTTCATAGTCTAGATTTAGAACAGATTTGGCGTTGTGCCTCTCTATGATCGGTTCCAGCTCGTCAGGGTGATGACCTAGAACGACGATGACTTCATTGACAGATGATGAGTCTAGAGCGTCTAATACCCAGTCTAAGAGGCAATAATTTCCCACCTCCATGAGAAGCTTATTTCTACCCATCCGTTCGGACTTACCGGCAGCGAGAACGACAGCGGCTATTGTATAGCTTCCCATATCTTTGAAAAGAGTATAAAAGCGTTTTATTCTTTTATCTAATTGAAGCTTCAACCGTCGGAGGGGTTCAGATTTCTTGTTTTCCTATTCTCTTCCTTTTTTCCGCGGCTCTCTGTACAGCCTTTATTATGTTGACGTAGCCTGTACACCTGCAGTAGTTTCCTTTGAGATACCCCCTTATCTCATCTTCGCTGGGAGAGGGGTTCTCGTTTAGCAGAGCTTTAGCAGTCATGATGAAACCTGGTGTACAGTAGCCGCACTGGACCGCCCCCTCCTCAAGGAAAGCCTCTTGAAGATCATCAAGCTTACCTTCTCTAGCAACCCCCTCGATGGTCTCGACTTCTCCGCCATCAGCGTCCACTGCAAGTGTGAGGCATGCTAAGACCGGCTCCCCGTCTAAGAGGACTGTGCAGGCGCCGCACATTCCGATCCCGCATCCGTACTTAGTTCCTGTGAGGCGGATCTTCTCTCTTAGCAGGTTGATGAGAAGCTCGTTAGGCTCAACTTCGAATATTCCTTTTCTTCTGTTGATCGTTAATTCGACCTTCATCCTATCGCCTCCCTTTAGCCCTTTCCCAGGATATGGTTAACGCATCTCTCGTCAAAGCTTTAGACACGTCCCTCCTATACTCCGCTGTCGCCCTTAAGTCGGTTATAGGCTTGATATCTTCTGAGACGATCTGGGCTGCTTCCTCAACAGCATCCTTGCTGATTGCCTTCCCCTTTAGATAGTCCTCAGCCCTAAAGATGCGCAGGGGTATAGGAGCGACTGCGCCTAAGGCTATTCTGCAATTCTCTACAACCCCCTTCCTTAGCCTCAGAAATGTTGCGATGTTGATGGTAGCAATATCCATGCTCGTCCTCCCAACCTTAAGGAAGCTTGAGCCTGAACCCTCTGGGAGGCTAGATATTGACAAACCTGTTAAAAATTCGCCTCGTCGCAAAACGGTTTTACCTGGTCCGAGAAAGAACTCTGAGAGAAAGATGCTTCTAAGACCACTCTGCCCTATAATGTCAGTCTTCGCATCCAAGGCTAGTAGTGCTATGGCACTATCCGCGGCTGGACTCGCGTTGCAGAGATTCCCTCCGATAGTCGCCATGTTTCTAACCTGGATCGACCCCATCAGCCTAACAGCCTCGTAGAGGACTGGGAGCCTCTCCCTGACCATTTCAGATTTCTCGATGCTTCTAAGTTTAGTTGTAGCCCCTATTCTCACGCCTTCAGGTGTTTCAACAATGCCATTCAGCTCAGCGATCTTCTTGATGTTGACAAGATGTTTCGGCTCTGTGATCCTTTTCTTCATATTGACGAGGAGGTCGGTTCCACCTGCTAGGATCGAGGCTTCGGAGCCATACTTTTCAAGCAGCTTAACCGTCTCCTCTAAACTCTCAGGCGAATGGTACTCGAATTCGAAGGGTATTATGTGGGTGTCCACTTTGTTTATGTTCATTTAATCCGCTCCCTATCCTTAAGCGCCTTAAGGATCATGTTTGGAGTCATAGGCAGAACATAGAAACGTATACCGAGAGCGTTGTAGATAGCGTTCGCAACGGCGCCAGCCACAGGGTTTAGGGCGCCTTCGCCGATACCCTTCGCGCCGAACGGTCCGGAAGGCTCATAGGTCTCAACGAAGAAGACCTTGAAATCATCGAGCTTAGGCAGATCTAAGGTTGTTGGAGTCTTATAGTCTGTCATCATCCCCTGATTCAGCAGGTCTCCTGACTCGCTGTAGGGGGTGTCTTCTAGGATAGCCATGCTCCATCCCATGGCGAAGCCTCCATGGATCTGACCTGCTGCCAGATCAGGGTTTATCACCGTCCCAATATCTGCGCCGGCAACCACTTTCAGAGGCTTCACTTTGCCTGTCTCCGTATCGACTTCAACCTCTATAAAGTATCCTGTGAAGTGAGGAGGGCAACTCCCTGGTCTAAGACTTTCCACAGCCGCGATCGTTCCCCAGTTTTTAACCCTAGCCATCGAAGCTAGCTCCCCCAGCGTTATCTGTTTACTAGTTAAGCCTTCAGCGTATATGACAGCTTGACCCAGCTCCTCGTCGGGTCTTATCTTCAAAGCATGCGGATACGCTTCTAAAGCCCTTCCAGCGAACTCTAGTATCTTAGCTTTAACTTGCCTAGCAACCATCAAAGCTACCCCGCCTCCAGCGTATACTCCTCTCGATGCGTGTGTGTTCACGTCATACACTGTCGTTTGAGTGTCAGCTACCACAACGTTCACATTGTCAACGGGTACGCCTATCTCCTCCGAGATTATCTTAGCATGCGCGTCGAGAGTGCCACCCCCCTGATCCATCATAGCCGTAATGTAGTCAAGGGTCCCATCCTCGTTTACCTTTAGAATGGCTCCTGTATAGTCGATGACCGTTCCAGGTATTGGAGAGCCCGCACTTGAAGTATGATATCCCCTCCCTAAACCTATTCCCCTTCTAAACCTTCCCCTCTGCGCGAATGGCTTCGGTCTATTCTCCCATCCGATGAGCTCCGCCCCTCTTCTCAGAATCTCCTCGACGCCGCAGCTATTGATGATGGATTTCACTGTGGGTCCTTGACCCCAGAACAGGTCTCCTTTCCCAATATAATTCTTTAACCTGAGATCTAGAGGATCCATTCCTAGAGCCTCAGCGAGTTCATCCATCATAGACTCCGTAGCCCAAGTAGTTTGAGGGTTTCCGTATCCCCTTAAGGCGCATGACGGTACCTTATTCGTGTAGACTGCTTTCCCTACGTACCTTAGGTTAGGTAGCTTATAGAGTGAAACCCACCAGCCGACGACGCACCCTAGAAGTGGGTATGCTTGAACCTGATGGGCGCCAATGTCCATGATCATGTTTAGTTCACCTGCTTGGAGCTTACCGTCCTTTTTAGCACCCAACTTCATTCTAAATATCATCTGGTACGAGGAGTGATCACGCATGTCCTCTTCACGGGTATAGGAGAGTTTTATAGGCCTCCTAGCTTTAAGAGCTAACGCGACAGCAATAGGGACTATTGTATTCGTCTGGATGCTCGAGCCGAAGCTTCCTCCGAGCGCTGCTTTATGAACACGGATCTTGCTGACAGGTATTCCAAAGATCTCGTGAAGAAGAAGCCTAGTGTTGTGAATAGTCTGCGAGGTACTCCAGAGACTGACACCTCCGTCGACTTCAGGGCTGACGAGTACTGACTTGTTCTCAAGCTGGTTATGATACCGCCTGTTTGTCCGAAATTCTCTCTCGATCACTACATCTGATTCTGAGAAGCCTTTCTGAACATCTCCCTCCGTTATTTCAAGCCTGCATGCAATGTTATTCTCGACTTGGATCTCCTTCTCGTTGAAGACTACATTTTCATGTAGAAGGCCCTCTCCACCCTTCAGAGAATCTAAAGCATTCATATAAGGTTCGAGAACCTCGAAATCTACTTCTATCGCTTCAAGGGCTCTTTGAGCATCCTCTTCAGACTCTGATGCGACTGCTGCGATGGGCTCGCCCACGTATAGGGGGTTACCTGAAAGGACGCGCCAGTCTTTATAAGTTGCTTCAGGGGTGCTGACTAGGCGAGGGCAAAACCTTATTCGAGGCATTTCTATAAACGTGATGACTACTGCACCCATCCCCTCCGATTTTGAGACATCTATTGACTTAACTCGAGCGCGAGGGAACGGACTTTTTAAAACTCTTGCGTAAAGCATTCCAGGTATTGATAGGTCGGAAGCATACTTTTCAGCGCCTAGAACTTTAGCTAAACCATCTTTCCTTATCGTCTTCTTTCCTAGGAAGTGAAAAGAGTTGTGATCTGCCATGCCAACACGAATAATATTCGATCATTTGTATAAATCTTAATGCCTTATATGTTAACTTGGGGAGTTTCAATATTACTCAGCTTTTGGAAAGGGATCCAAATGCAGAGCCGTTGGTGTCTTCGATTAAACCGTCGGACGGAGACTTTATTCTGAGGCAAGTTTTCTCGTCTACAAACTTCATTTATTCTCCGATAACGGTAGCCTCGACTATCCGTTTTCTATTATGCCTGTCCATTTCAACCCAGTAGAGGATCTGCCATCTACCGAGACCTAATCTCCCTGCATGGATGGGGATAACCTTGCTAGACAGGAGAAAAATTGATCGGAGGTGAGCGAACCCGTTCTCATTATGCGTGTATTCTCCATCTGAAAGAATGAATCTTCGGAGAAACTTCTTCAGATCTTCGAGGACCTCTCTTTCATACTCGTTCAAGACGATCGTTCCTGTCGTATGCCCTGTTGAGACGAAGACTACACCCTCCTTAATCCCTGAGCATTCTACAGCGGACTCAACTTTAGAGGTTAAATCGACTACGTGGAACTCTCCTTTAACCTCGAAATCGATCTTCTCTGAGTATATCCTTATAGGACACATTTACGATCGATTAAGAAGATGCTCAGCAAGGATTAAAAGAGTCTTCTCAAATATATTCAGAGTCTCGGAGGAGTAGGATACTTGGACGAGGAACTTGAGAGGCTTAAACGTCGAAAACTTCTAGAACTCCAGAAGAAGATTGAGAAAAAACAAGATCGAGAGGAGAAGCTAAACCCTAGGAGACTGCTTGAAAGCTGCTTTGGCTACAGGGCTATGGAAGTCTACGACGCCGCTTGGTCTCAGTATCCTCAGGTAATGCCTAGAATAGAGGGGCTTCTCATCGAAGCTATAAACTCAGGCAAGATCAAGCAGCGGATAGATGGTGAAAGCCTCTACTACTTCTTCAGGTCTATAGGTATCCCAGTACGCTTGAAGACGACTATCAAGTTTAAGGAGCATGGAGAACTCAAAACTCTGCAAGATAAACTGAGGGAAAAAAAGTAGATCGAAAGAGATTCCTCGATGGTTTAGTCTTAGACTAGATGAACTGATGAGGCTTTAAAGGAGATGTAAACATCGGATCCGATGTTGAGATCCATCTCATAGAAGGATCTCTTCGTTATCTGAACCGAGAAAACTCTACCTACATCAACCTTCAACTTTACTAAGGATCCGAGCTCCACTGCGGAGGTTATCCTCCCTTTAAACTCGTTCCTCGCACTCGTCTCAATCCATTTCTTCGAGATGAGGATATCCTCAGGGCTTACTTCGATTGTAACCTTCCCCTCTTTTTCAATAGCCGCCTTGATCTTCACACCCCCTCCGATATCCACTTCTGAGACGCCTTCATTAAGCCTCGAGATGCCCGTGAATACATTCTCCATCTTCGCTACCCTTGATCCTGATAATATGTTCTCAACGCTTCCCTCTTCAACGAGCCTCCCTCCCTCGAGATATATGACCCGATCTGCTAACCTTCGAATCTGCTCGTAGTCATGTGTCGCGACGACTATGCAACGCCTCTCTCCCTCCTCCCTTACAATGTCTGAGATAATGCTCAAGTTCGCGAGGTCCAGATTCGACGTTGGCTCGTCTAATAAAAGAACTTGAGGATCCAGAACAAGGGCTCGTGCCAAGGCTACTCTCTGCTGCTCTCCGCCTGAGAGGTTCCGAGCTATCTTTTTCTCGAACCCCTCAAGTTTCACCTCGGCGAGGGCGGCGCAAACCTTCTCGACTATCTCCGCTTGAGGGAGCCCCCTAATATTTAAGCCGTATGAGACATTCGTGTAGACGTCTCCTCTTAGAAACAGTGGCGTCTGAAACAGCATCGTCGCAGCTTTCCGGAGTTCGACGATGTTTCGTTTATTAATCATCTCCCCTTTAAAGAGAAGCTGTCCTTTAGTGGGCAGCTCCAATCCAGCTAGAATCTTCAGAAGAGTAGTCTTACCTGCTCCGCTACGCCCTATAACGCCCGTGACCTCGCCTCTTCTTATCGACAAGCTGACTTCATCGAGGGCGTATACTCCACCGTAGCTCTTACTTGCTGATTGTAGCTCATAGATAGTTTCCACGACTATTCTCCCCTCTGCAAGAAGCTAATCAGAAGGTTGAGCGTTAATACGACGATGATGAGTATGAAGCTTAACGCTAGGCTTAGCCCTATTTCACCCATTGCAGATTGTAACGCTATCGCCGTTGTGAGAACCCTTGTAACCCCCTTTATATTGGCGCCTATCATCATCGCGATCCCGAGCTCAGCAAATGCTCTGTTGAAACTTGATATAACCGCTAACGAGACCCCACTGTATGCTTCCCTCAATATGGCTAGCGATGTCTCGAACTCCGAGGCGCCTAGGGTTCTAACCAAATCTCTTAGTAAGAGGCCCTTGCTCTCGATAGCGCTTGCCACGAAGCTCACAATCATAGGTGTGACGAGTATAGCCTCCCCGACAGCAATACCCTGAACAGTATATAATAAATCGAGAAATCCAAGCGGCCCACTATGCGACAAGAATATGTAAAGTAGCAGCCCGAGAGAGACTGTTGGAATACCTATTAGAGCGTTGAAGACTGTTTTCACAACTCTTTTACCTTTGAAAGATTTCATCCCTACTAGGATCCCAAGAGGCAACCCTACCACGGTAGCCATCAAGGTTCCTAGGAAGGCAACCTGCAAAGATCTTATGGTTATCTCTATTATCTCTCTATCCCCCGTGACGATAAGCCTTACAGCTTCCGTTAAACCATCAATCAATAGCTGCCAACTCAAAATAAACACCACTGGAGAAACAAGGATATAATAAGTGAATTTAGCTGAAGAGGTCGCCTGCATTGTATCGATATTGAACGGGACACTCAGCCCCGTTGAAGAAAGCGTATTCTTCGACCCATTTAATCAATGCGGGATCCGATTTCGTCTTAGAGACGGGGATCCATGGTTTGAAAATCGATTGACCCAGCTCCAATGCTCCAAAGGTTCTGAAGAGCTCCTGCCCCTCATCTGAAACGAGGAACTTGAGGAAGAGCATCGCCTTGTCAAACCTTGCTTGAGGAACTTTTTGAGGATTCACGACGATAGCGCTGTAAACATTCAGAATCTCTTTTCCGCCTTCAACAAAACTCTTAAGCTGAATATTTCCTTTTTTCGAGTTCTTCAGGAAGATCCCTATATCGGATAACGTGTATGATCCTTTCTGGTTTGCGAGTTGGAGGGTGGACGTCATGCCTGCCCCTGCTTCAAGATACCATGAGTTATCTGCTCCCGAAACCTTCTCAGTCTTGATGCGCGTTAGATTTAGTCCAGCTGCCTTCCACAATGCCTTTTCTTTGGAGTGAGTCCCCGAGTTATCCCCTCTTGAAACCCAGAGCGCATTACCTTCTAATCCCTGAGCATATATCTTCTTGAGCGCCTCTAAGAGGGTGAGACCTTCTACCCCTGCAGGATCAGATTTTGGACCAACTATTATGAAGAAGTTGTATGCGATGATCTTGCGGTTAACCCCGTAGCCTTCGCTGAGAAATGTAAACTCAGAACCCGGGTCGTGAACTAGGATCATGTCTGCGTCTCCACGTTTCGCTGTCTCTATCGCTTTACCTGTCCCCTGTGAGATGAAACTTATGTTGAACCCGGAATACTTGGCTTCGAAGCTAGATTTAATCGCATCTAGTAGCCCTGTCTCATAGAGGCTGGTTGTTGTTGAGACTATGAGAGACTCTTTAGGAGGCTGAAATAGATACCAGCTTGAACTAATGAGAATTATTCCTATGCTTATGAATGTTAGGAAGAGTGTTTTCTGTTTCATTCAACTACCACCATAATCGATATGTTTATCTGTGCATTTCATATAAGTTTTTCCTACAACCGATATGCACCTCCATACATAACAGTTTTTAATTAGTTTAACAGAATAAGAGTCAAAGCTGTGGGACACATATGACGAGCCCTCAATCGTCGCGGCTTCAAGACAGATTCGGACGACTAGTTAATAGTCTGAGAATATCGTTGACGCAACGCTGCAACTTCAACTGCTTCTTCTGTCACAAGGAGGGGGAATCTAACCCCCTCGGGGAGATGACTGTCAAAGAGATCGAGGCAATAGTTGAAGCCTCGTCAAACCTCGGGATTAGAAAAGTCAAGCTTACTGGAGGAGAGCCATTGATCCGCGACGATGTTGTTGAAATAGTTAAAAGCATCGCGCCCTACGTCGAAGAGGTCTCGATGACTACTAATGGCTCGCTCCTAAAAGAGAGGGCGAAAAAGCTGAAGAAGGCTGGGCTTAAACGAGTCAACATAAGCCTACATTCAACACGGAGAGACGTATTCTGGAAGATAACTGGGCAGGATCTGGCTAAGGAGGTAATGGAGGGGATAAAAGCCGCCATAGATAACCGCCTCATCCCAGTCAAATTAAACATGGTAGCCATTAGGAAAATAAATTCGGAGGAGATCCCAGAGATGATAGAATTTTCAAAGCGTATAGGCGCGATCCTCCAGCTTATAGAGTTCCAGCCTATTCAAGAAGGCGCAAAGGAGTATTCGAGGCTACACTACGACCTCCACGCTGTCGAGGAAGACTTGGCTAAAAAATCTATCAAGATCTATGAGAGGGATTTGAATAGGAGGCGAAGGTTCCTTTTAGAAAGGGGAGGTGAAGTTGAAGTCGTTAGGCCGATGCACAACTCTGAGTTCTGCCGCTACTGCTCAAGGCTGAGAGTGACCTCCGACGGACGACTCAAACCATGCCTTATGAGAGATGATAACTTGATAGAAGCCGTCTCCCTGATTCGAAGCGGAGCTTCAAAGGAAGATCTTGAAAACGCCATTCGGGAA